>CP119315.1:3509144-3811216 GCA_029202845.1 Candidatus Sphingomonas colombiensis
TTCACGGCACGGCGTGCACTGGCCGCAGCTCTCATGCTTGTAGAAGTATGAAATGCGGCTGATCGCCCGAACGATATCGGTGGACTTGTCCATGACGATGATCGCCGCGGTGCCAAGGCCGGAACCGACCGCCTTCAGACCGTCGAAATCCATCGGACAATCGATGATGTCCTTCGCCGGCACCAGCGGCACCGAGGAGCCGCCCGGGATCACCGCGAGCAGATTGTCCCACCCGCCGCGAATGCCGCCGCAATGCTTTTCGATCAGCTCGCGGAACGAGATCGACATGGCCTCCTCGACCACGCACGGACGCTCGACATGGCCGGAGATCTGGAAAAGCTTGGTGCCCCGGTTGTTCTCGTTACCGAAGCTCGCGAACCACGCCGGGCCGCGCCGCAGGATCGTCGGCGCGACCGCGATCGATTCGACGTTGTTGACCGTCGTCGGGCAGCCATAGAGCCCCGCCCCCGCCGGGAACGGCGGCTTCAGGCGCGGCTGGCCCTTCTTGCCCTCAAGGCTTTCCAGCATCGCGGTTTCTTCGCCGCAGATATAGGCGCCGGCGCCACGATGGACGAACACGTCGAAATCATAGCCCGAGCCGCAGGCGTTCTTGCCGATCAGCCCGGCGTCATAAGCCTCGGCCACGGCGGCGAACAGCACCTCCGCCTCGCGGATATATTCGCCGCGAATGTAGATATATGCCGCCCGCGCGCGCATCGCGAAGCCCGCGACCAGCGCACCTTCGATCAGCTTGTGCGGATCGTGGCGGATGATCTCGCGGTCCTTGCACGAGCCCGGTTCGGACTCGTCGGCGTTGATGACCAGGAAGCTCGGCCGGTCAGCGCGCGGCTCCTTGGGCATGAACGACCATTTCATGCCGGTCGGGAAGCCCGCACCGCCGCGCCCGCGCAGACCGGACGCCTTCATCTCGTCGATGATCTTGTCCTGCCCGAGATCGAGCAACGCCTTGGTATTGTCCCAATCGCCACGCGCCCGCGCGGCATCGAGATGCCACGACTGATAGCCGTAGAGATTGGTGAAGATGCGATCCTTGTCGGTCAGCGAGGTGATTGCGCTCATGCCGCGTCCCCCCATTCGGGCCGATAATCGTGGTTTTCCTTCACCATCGCAGCCAGCGAGGTCGGCTCGCCGACCGGCTCGACGGTGTGGCGCCCCGGCTCCTGCGTGCCCGCCTTGGGCTGCTCGCCGCGCTCCAGCGCCTCGAGGATCGCGATCGTGCGATCGTAATCGAGATCCTCGAAATTATCGTCGTTGATCTGCACCATCGGGGCCGAAGCGCAATTGCCGAGGCATTCCACCTCGGTCAGCGTGAACACGCCGTCAGGCGTGGTCTTGCCCTTGATGAGCCCCTTGTTGCGGCATGCCGCGAGCACATCGTCCGATCCGCGCAACATGCACGGCGTCGTGCCGCACACCTGCACGTGATAGCGGCCGACCGGCGCGAGGTTGAACATCGTGTAGAAGCTCGCGACCTCAAGCACGCGCATATAAGGCACGCCGATTTCGCGCGCGACGAACTCGATCACCGGGATCGGCAGCCACCCTTGCGTGTTCGTTTCCGCGCCGACCTGACGCTGCGCGAGATCGAGCAGCGGGATCGAGCCGGATTGCTCTCGCCCCTTCGGATAGCGCGCGAGAACCTCGTCGCGCTTCTTCTGGTTTTCCTCGGTCCAGGCGAACGCACCCCAGCGCGCGCGGACCTCTGCCTCATCGGGGATTTCCGGTGCGTCGGCCATCAGCGCACGAACTCCACACGCGACACCTTGTCGCCTTCAAACGTATAGATCGTCATCACCTCAAACGGCTCCGCCTCAGCCGAGCGGCTGACACTTTCGTGCAGCGCGACATATTCGCCCAGCGCATAAGCGGAGAGGATGTCGGCGCGATTCTGCGGGAATTGCGAGAACATCGCCTTCAGCCCGGACCGCACGCCCTCGCGACCATCGCGCACCACATCGCCGCGATAACCCGCCTCGCAGGCGTCGTCGGTCATCAGCGCGACATAACCGTCCGCATCCTGCGCATTGTAGCGCGCGATCAGTTCGCGCGCGATCGCTACCCGATCGACGCTCACCGATCACACTCCCCGAACACGATGTCCATCGCGCCCAGAATGGCGGTTGTGTCCGCGAGCATATGGCCCTTGCTCATCATGTCCATCGCCTGAAGATGGCTGAACGCGGTCGGCCGGATCTTGCAGCGATAGGGCTTATTCGAACCGTCGGCGACCAGATACACGCCGAATTCACCCTTCGGGCTCTCGGTCGCGACGTAAACCTCGCCGGCGGGCACGTGATAGCCCTCCGAATAGAGTTTGAAGTGGTGGATGAGCGCTTCCATCGAGCTTTTCATCTCGCCACGCTTCGGCGGCACCACCTTGCGATCGAGCGACGCGGTCGGGCCGTCGGGCATCTCGTTCAGGCACTGACGCATGATGCGGGCCGACTGACGCACTTCCTCGACGCGGACCATGAAGCGATCATAGCAATCGCCGCGCGTGCCGACCGGCACCTCGAAATCCATCTTGGCATAGGCATCGTAAGGCTGCGACTTGCGCAGATCCCACGGAATGCCCGAACCACGGATCATGGGGCCGGAGAAGCCCCATTTGATCGCATCCTCACGGCTCACCACCGCGATATCGACGTTGCGCTGCTTGAAGATGCGATTGTCAGCGACGAGGCTGATCGCATCCTCGAACAGGCGCGGCAGACGCGTGTCGAGCCAGTCGCCAATGTCGGTCAACAGCTTCAGCGGCACATCCTGATGGACGCCACCGGGCCGGAAATAGTTGGAGTGCATCCGCGCACCGGACGCACGCTCGAAAAAGTTGAGGCAATCCTCGCGAATCTCGAACAGCCACAGGTTCGGCGTCATCGCGCCAACGTCCATGACGTGGCTGCCGAGGTTGAGCATATGGTTCGAGATACGGGTCAGCTCGGCGAAGAACGTGCGCAGATATTGCGCGCGCGCCGGCACCTCCAGATCGAGCAGCTTCTCAATCGCCAGCACGAAGCTGTGCTCCATGCCGAGCGGCGAGCAATAATCCAGCCGGTCGAAATAGGGCAGCGCCTGTGCGTAGGTCTTGTATTCGATCAGCTTTTCGGTGCCGCGATGGAGCAGCCCGACGTGCGGATCGACACGCTCCACGATCTCACCGTCCAGCTCCATCACGAGACGGAGCACGCCGTGCGCCGCCGGATGCTGCGGGCCGAAATTGATCGTGTAATTCTGGATCGCGACATCGCCCTCGGACGGATGCGCGGCATCCGTTTCGTGGAGCATCTTCTCGATCGCGGGATCGGTCAGGGTATCGGTCACTTGCCCTCTCCCTTCGCCTTCTCGTCGCCGGGCAGCACGTATTGCGCGCCTTCCCACGGGCTCATGAAGTCGAAGCTGCGGAAATCCTGCGCCAGCTGCACCGGCTCATAGACCACGCGCTTCGCTTCTTCGGAATAACGCAGCTCGACGAAGCCCGAGAGCGGGAAATCCTTGCGCTGCGGATGGCCGCGAAAACCGTAATCGGTGAGAATGCGGCGCAGATCGCGGTTGCCCGCGAACAGCACGCCGTACATGTCGTACACCTCGCGCTCCAGCCAGCCGGCGACCGGCCAGATATCGGTGACGGACGGGACGGGCGTGTCCTCGGTCGCCGAAACATGCACATGAATGCGATGGTTGCGGGTCAGCGAGAGCATGCAATAGACCACCTCGAACCGCTCCGCGCGATCCGGGAAGTCGACCCCGGCGATCTCCATGAGCTGCTGATATTCGAGGCCCGGCGTATCGCGCAGCGCGATCATCGCGTCGATCAGTCCATCACGCGTCACGAACAGCGCGACCTCGCCCACTGCGTCACGCGTATCGATCAGCGCGGCGCCGAGCGCGGCGCGCGCCGTCTCGATCGTGGCGGAGTTCAGATCAGCGGCAAATGCCGGTGCTGGCGCTTTCATCGCTCGATGCTCCCGCTCCGGCGGATCTTACGCTGCAGCTGCATGATGCCGTAAAGCAGCGCCTCCGCGGTCGGCGGACAACCGGGGACATAGATGTCCACGGGCACGATCCGATCGCAGCCACGCACGACGCTGTAGCTGTAGTGATAATAGCCGCCGCCATTGGCGCACGAGCCCATCGAGATGACGTATTTCGGCTCCGACATCTGGTCATAGACCTTGCGGAGCGCGGGCGCCATCTTGTTGCACAGGGTGCCCGCGACGATCATCACGTCCGACTGACGCGGCGACGCACGCGGCGCGGCACCGAAACGCTCCAGATCGTAACGCGGCATGTTGACGTGAATCATCTCGACCGCGCAGCACGCGAGACCGAAGGTCATCCACCACAAGGAGCCCGTGCGGGCCCATTGGAACAGCTCCTCCGTCGAGGTGACGAGGAAGCCCTTGTCGGTGAGTTCACCGTTAAGGCTGTCGAAAAACCCCTGATCGGGCGGCACGACAGCCTGCCCGCTGGGATCATGCCGCAGCTCGACGGGGCCGGAAGACATGCTCATTCCCAATCCAACGCCCCTTTCTTCCAGGCATAGGCAAGGCCGAGCGCAAGCTCGCCAATGAAGATCATCATGCTGATCCATGCCGTCCAGCCGAGCGTGAATACGCTGACGGCCCACGGAAACAGGAACGCGGCTTCAAGATCGAAGATGATGAACAGAATCGCGACGAGGTAAAACCGCACGTCGAACTGACTGCGTGAATCCTCGAACGCGGGAAAGCCACACTCATATTCCGACAGCTTTTCCGGCGTGGGATTATGCGTGCCGGTGAAGCGTTGGGCGATCATCGGCAGGAACACGAACGCGCTGGAAAGCACGATCGCGATGCCGAGGAACATGAGGATTGGCAGATATTGCGACAGGTCGACCACGGGTATCTCGCAGATGCGAAAATGGATGGGGGCGCTTTAGGCGGATGGGTCCGGGCGGGCAAGCGTCGGAGGTGTGAGAATGATTCGCAATTTAACGGTTTCGCGGCGTTTTCCGCCAAAGCGACGCCCCGCCCGCCCCCAAAATGGGGACGGGATGCCGTTCTTTCTCAAACCCTGCCGATTCTAGCGCAGCGCGTTCGCCACCAGCTTGTGCAGCTTCGAATGGAGCGCGTCGTTGGCGGCGAGATATTCATTCCGCTCGATCGGGCGATCGCCACCACGGAAATCGGTGACGAAACCGCCAGCCTCCTTCACCAGCAACATGCCGGCGGCGACATCCCAGATATTGAGATTGCTTTCCCAATAGGCATCGAACCGCCCCGCCGCGACCCATGCGAGATCGAGCGCGGCCGAGCCGAGCCGGCGAATCCCCGCCACCTGCGGCGCCACAGCGCCGAAGATGCGCGTCCATTGCACGAAATCGCCATGCCCCATGAACGGGATGCCGGTGGCGATCAGCGCTTCCGACGGATCGCGCCGCGCCGAAACGCGCAGCCGCTCGGACTGCACCCACGCGCCCCGGCCCTTTTCGGCCCAGAAGCTCTCATCGGTCAGCGGCTGATAGACGAGCGCCGTCGTCACTTCGCGCTTGCCGTTGGGCAGCGGCTCATCGACCGCGATCGACATCGCGAAGTGCGGGATGCCGTGGAGGAAATTCGAGGTGCCGTCGAGCGGATCGATGATGAAGCGCGGCTTGTTCGGATCGCCCTCGATCGTCCCGCGCTCTTCCATCACGAAGCCCCAGTCGGGCCGCGCCTTGGACAATTCCTCGTACAGCGTCTGCTCGGCGCGCTTATCGGCCATGGAGACGAAATCGGCTGGCCCCTTGCGGCTCACCTGAAGCTGCTGGACCTCGTTGAAGTCGCGACGCAGACGTGGCGCGGCCTTGCGCGCCGCGCGCTCGATGATGGTGAACAGGCCGGAATGGGATGGCATTGTAACTTACTCCCCCCTCCCGCGAGCGGGAGGGGCAAACTTCAAATCAATCGGCGCGGCGGACGTAAGCCTGCTCATACACGTCGACCACGATGCGCGTGCCGCTGGCGATATGCGGGGGCACCATGATGCGCACGCCATTGTCGAGCACCGCGGGCTTGTAGCTGGACGAGGCGGTCTGCCCCTTCACCACCGCATCAGCCTCGACGATCGTGGCTTCGATCGTGTCCGGCAGCTGCACGCTGATGGCTTCGTCGTCATAAAGCTCCATCACCACGTCCATCCCGTCCTGCAGGAAGGCGGCGGCGTCGCCGAGCAGATCACGCGGCAGCGTCACCTGATCGTAGGTGTCCTTGTCCATGAAGACGAGCCCGTCGCCCTCAGCGAACAGGAACTGGAAATCCTTGGTGTCGAGCCGCACGCGCTCCACCGTCTCGGCGGAGCGGAAACGGACGTTGTTCTTGCGGCCGTCGCGCAGGTTCTTCAGCTCGACCTGCATATAGGCCCCGCCCTTGCCGGGCTGGGTATGCTGGATCTTCACGGCGCGCCAAATGCCGTTCTCGTATTCGATGATGTTGCCGGGACGGATGTCCACGCCGCTGATCTTCATGGGTCTTGACCTACTGGAAAGAGCGTTGGGGCCGTTGCCGGCCCCGTTGCCGCGCGATCTAGCGGCGCGCGCGCGATCCGGCAAGCTGGCCCGAGATCAGCGCTGCGCCAGCACCTCGGTGAAGGCGCGCACCGCCGCCGCCTCGTCCCCACCCCACACGGCATTGCTCACCGCGAGGAAATCCGCGCCCGCCGCAACGAGCGGGGGGGCGTTCGCCGGGGTGATGCCGCCGATCGCGACACAGGGCAGCTCGAACAGCGCGGACCACCATGACAGGATCACCGGCTCGGGATGATGCCGCACCTCTTTAGTGGAGGTGGGATAGAAAGCGCCGAACGCGACATAATCCGCCCCCGCCTCACCGGCCTCCATCGCGAGATGGCGGCTGTCGTGACAGGTCACGCCGATCTGCACATTGGGGCCGAGCACAGTGCGCGCCTCTCGCGGATCGCCATCCTCCTGCCCGAGATGCACGCCGTCCGCGCCGAGCCGCTTGGCGAGGCTGATCGAATCATTGACGATGAAGGCGCATTCGCGATCGGCGCAGATGCGCTGAAGCGGCTCGGCGAGACGCGCCGCCTCGTGCTGATCCACGCCCTTCACGCGATACTGAAAGGCGGCGACATCCCCGGCGTCGAGCGCACGGGCAAGGCGATCGCCGAACCCACCCGACACGTCGAGCGGGGAAATCAGGTAGAGCTGGCAGGGCGGTCGCCGAAGATCGCGCACGAATGCAGCGGCAAAATCGGGGTCGAGCGGGCCAAGCGGATCTTCTTCGTCCATTGCGCCGCCCTACGGGCAGTGCCGCGCGCCCGCAATGGGGCCGCGAGTCAGGCCGTCCCTCTGGCCCAGGCCCTCGCCGCCTCCAGCTCGCTCATTCCGAATGTTTTCAACTCGATCGGCAGCATCGCCGCCACCACCCGGGCGACCGGGCCGATCCAGCCCGAATCCGTCACCATCGCGCAACGCCCGAAACGATCGAGATGGCCGAAGCTCCACTTCACGTCCTGCCACCACAGATGCGGCGCGATCCCGCCGAACTTGCGGACCACCTCGACGATATTGACCTTGCCGTGCGTGCCGAACTCGCCTTCCAGCGTCGTCACCACCTTATCGAAATCAGCGCGGGTGATGGTGCCGTCCACCACCAGTTCGACCAGTCCGTCGTCGGCGACTTCGATCACCAGCATCTCGCCTCTCCTCAATTCTCCGCCGCGATGCGCCGGATCGCGCGCTCATAGGCGGCCGGTTCCTGCGCGCCCTGAATGATATAACGCTCGTCGACGATGATGGTTGGCACCGAGGTGACGCCATTCTGTCGCCATTCCTGTTCGGCGGCGCGCACGTCGGCGGCATAAACGCCGCTTTCGATCACCGCGCGGGCGGCCGCCTCGTCCAGTCCCGCCGTGCGCGCGGCCTCGGCCAGCACCGCCGGATCGCCGGGATCGCGCCCGTCGGTGAAATAGAGCCGGAACAATGCATGAGCGAGCGACAGCCCCCGCCCCTCACGCTGGGCATGATCGATCAGGCGATGCGCGTCGAACGTATTATAGATGCGTCCGCCAGGCCGCTGCGCCATCTCGAAACCCAGCCCCGCCGCCATGGTGCGAATGCGTTCGCGCACTTCCCCGCCGCCGCCCGCCTGCGCGCCATATTTCTCGCGCAGATGCTCGGCGATATCCTGACCGCCCGGCGGCATATGCGGATTAAGCTCGAACGGCTGGAGACGGATTACCGGCGTCACCACATCGCCGGTGGCATCAAGGGCCTGCTCCAGGCCGAGCAGGCCGATCACGCACCATGGGCACACCACGTCCGAAATCACGTCGAAGGTCATCGTGCGGGTCATTGCGTTGCTCCGGGCATGAGATGGACCACATCGAAACCCTGCCCCTCGGCGGCGAGCAACAGCGTGCGGTGGCAATGGCATGGATCACGCTCGAAACAGAGCAACGCCGACGGCGCATCCTCCACCAGCGCGCGCATCTGCGCGGCGGCGGCCTGCGCCTCGGGCAGCGCGAGTTGCGCGTCATATACCTCGCGCAGAGTCGCGACGTCGCCCTTCTTCGCCGCGTCGCGCCCGCGTTTCGGGGTGCCGAGCGCCTTCAGATGAATGTATTCGATGCCGTGAGTCGCAAGCTCTCCGCCAAGCGGTGACTTGGAAAAGCCCGGCCGGCGCGACAGCGGCAGCGCGCGCACGTCGATCACCCGGCGCACCCCCGCCGCCTGAAGCGCGGCGAGGAACTCCGCCATCGTCGTGGCTTCATAACCGATGGTGTAAGCGGTCGTCATATCGTTTCCCGGCCAAGTTCGTGACTACGCCCCAGGCGATCAACGCCTGTCCCCCGAAATAGGTCGGCCAGATCAGGAAATGCGGCAAATTGCTGTTCGCCAGCCCCCCGGCGCCCGCGAAGATCAGCAAATCGGACAGGACGAACAACCACGCGCCCAGCGCGACGATATGGCGCGGAAAACGCGATCCGCTCGCCCCGCCCGCCATCGCACCAAGGCCCAGCGCATAAGCAGCAACGCCGACACCCGGCAGGATCAGCCACGCCGCGCCCGCCACGGCGATGGCCCCGATAGCGACAAACGCCCAGGGCGCGCCATTGCGTCGATAGAGCGCCACCGCGACGATATGTCCGGCGAGGAAGGCAAGCGCACCAACCTCCAGTCCCGCAATCTCCAGCAACACATCGCCCGCAGCACCAAGCGCGAGCACTGCGGCGATCAGCCATCCGTCGATGCCGCCCGCCCGTCGCGCCGCCCACAGCGCGAGAAGCGCGGCGCCCGCCCCCTTCCAAACCACGATCGCAGGCCCGCTCCACCCGGCGAGCACGGCGATCATGAAGCTTGCTCCGGCGACGAGCGCCGCGACGAATCCTATCCCCATGGCGATGTTGTAACGCAGGATCGCGCGCGCGCCAGCGGCTGGCGATCCGGGCCAAGCGGCGCTAACGCCTCGCGCCATGACCCACGACATTCATATCATCGGCGGCGGCCTCGCCGGATCGGAAGCCGCATGGCAGCTCGCCGAAGCCGGCATCCGCGTTCGCCTGTCCGAAATGCGCGGCGGCGGCGACATGACGCCGGCACACCAGAGCGACGCGCTCGCCGAACTCGTCTGCTCGAACAGCTTCCGCTCCGACGACGCGGAAAGCAACGCGGTCGGCCTGCTGCATCAGGAGATGCGCGCGCTTGGCTCGCTCGTCATGCGCGAGGGCGATGCGCATCGCGTGCCCGCCGGATCGGCGCTGGCAGTGGATCGCGATGGTTTCGCCGCGGGCGTAACGGCGGCGCTGGTCGCGCATCCGAACATCACGATCGTCCGCGAACGCGTCGACACGCTGCCCGACGGCCCCGCGATCATCGCCACCGGACCGCTCACCGCGCCATCGCTTGCCGATGCGATCGGCGCGGAGACGGGCAAGGACTCGCTCGCTTTCTTCGACGCGATCGCCCCAATCGTTCACCGCGACTCGATCGATATGGACGTGGCGTGGTTCCAGAGCCGCTGGGACAAGGGCGACGGCAAGGATTACATCAACTGCCCGCTCGACAAGCAGCAATATGAAACCTTCGTCGCCGCGCTGATCGCGGGCGAAAAGACCGAATATCGCGGCTGGGAAAACGTGCCCTATTTCGAAGGCTGCATGCCGATCGAGGTGATGGCGGAGCGCGGGCCGGAAACATTGCGCTTCGGCCCGATGAAGCCCGTCGGGCTCGACGATCCGCGCACCGGGCGCTGGCCGCATGCCGTGGTGCAGCTGCGACAGGACAATGCCAGCGGCACCCTGTGGAACATCGTCGGCTTTCAGACCAAGCTGAAGCACGCCGAGCAGGTGCGCCTGTTCCGCACCATTCCGGGGCTGGAGAATGCGGAATTCGCGCGGCTCGGCGGCCTGCATCGCAACACTTTCCTGCGCTCGCCGGAATTGCTCGATGGCGAGCTGCGGCTGAAATCGCGTCCGAACATCCGCTTCGCCGGGCAGGTGACCGGTTGCGAGGGCTATATTGAGAGCGCCAGCATCGGGCTCCTCGCCGGGCGCTTCGCCGCCGCCGAGCTGGCTGCGCGCGCGCTACAGACGCCGCCGGTGGAAACCGCGCTCGGCGCGCTGCTTCACCACATCACCGGCGCGGCGGTGGCCGAGACGTATCAGCCGATGAACGTCAATTTCGGGCTGTTCCCGCCGATCGAGGGCCGCACCAAGAAGGCCGATCGCAAACGGCTCTACACCGATCGCGCGCGCACCGCGCTCGCGGGCTGGGTCGCCTAGGCGCCTTAGTCCTCCGCAGCAGCCGGAGCCGGGGCGCAGACGCACTTCGGCTTCGGGCGCCGTTTCGGGGCGGTCGTGGCGAATTCGGCGCGGTCCAATGCACCGGAGCGATCGTGATCGGCGTCGGCGAATTTGGTGATCGTCTTCACCGCCCATTCGTCGAACGAAAGCTTGCCGTCGCCATTGGTGTCGAGCTTGGCGAATGCCTTGCGCCGGGATGCGAGATATTCTTCACGCGTGACGCGCCCGTCGCGATCCTTGTCATATCGGTCGAAACGCTTCTGCTCACGGGTGCGAGCGGTCGCTTCGGGCACTTCTGGCAACGCCTCATCGCTGGCGAGCGCCTGCGCCGGCGCGGGCGGCGGTGGAAGCATCGGATCCCGCGCCGCATCCCCATGGAACAGCACCCAACCCGCCGCGACCATCAAAAGCGCGGCAATGCCGCCAACCGCATAACGCCACATCTCCGGCCCTCCCCCTGCTTCGATATGACCAGACTATCGCCCGCCAAGCCAGTGGCGAAATAGCCGCATCGCCCGGCGGATACTGCCCGGCCGGGCGTCGCCACCCAGATCGCTTCGCGCCAGCAGCGCCATCCCCGATAGCGAGCGAAGCGCGCGCGGCCAGCGGTCCCCGCGCATAAGGCCATCCAGCCGCTCTGCCGCAATCTCACGCGCGCGCGGCTCACGGAGCCCCGCCAGTGCCCAGCCCGCGCCGGCATCGCGCAATCCCGGATGATCCCCGCCCAGCAATCTGGCCGCGATGCCGAACATCGCCTCACCGCGATCGACTGCATGACCGGCAAAGGCGGCCGCGGGATCGGTATCGATCGCGAGCAGCGCCTCCCACCCATCAACGATATGTGAAAGTTCCGCGCCGGTAATGCCGCTCGACAGGAGATGCGCGGCAGCGGCACGCAGGATCGGCTCGGCGGGTGCCGGCGCCCGGTCCAGCGCGACCAGCGCCTCATGCCACCATGTCAGCCGCATCTGCCCGATCAGCGGATCGCGCGCCGCCGCGACGATCTCTCCCAAGCGATCGTCCAGCGCCAGCAGCGCGGCCAGACCCGCGCGAGACGCAGCCGGCGCATAGGCGAGGATGATGCGCCGCTCGATCTCTCGCCCCTGATCGGGGATCGGCGATGGCGCTGGATCATGGGAGTTCATGAGCGACGCCTGCTCGGCGCCGACGGGCTCGTCAACCGTGCCGGGGTGTTTGAGGTTTTCTTAAGGCTGCCGAATTATGATCGAACCGGGACTATTTTTTGGGACAGGAATTCAGGCGAGATGGCGTCCTGGGCGCATCAGATAAAGCGACGCACGATCGGTCGACGCTCGTTGCGCGCGATCGTCAGCGATCGACGCGGGGCGACGATCATCGAATTTGCCGCCGTTGCTGCGCCGCTCATCGCCTTGCTCATCGCGATTCTGCAAACGGCACTGGTGTTCTTTTCGCAGCAAGCGCTGGAAACCAGCGCTGAGCGAACCGCACGCCAGCTGATCACCGGTGCGGCCCAAAGCGGCGGCATGACCCAGACGGCATTCAAGACGGCCGCCTGCGGCAACCTGCCCGCGTTCATGCAATGCGCCAACATGATGATCGACGTGCAGAACGCCTCCAGCTTCGCGTCCGTCAACGTCTCCGCGCCCGTGCTCACTTATGACAGCAATGGCAACGTCACCAACACCTGGGGTTTCGCCCCCGGCGGCGCGGGCAGCATCATCGTCATGCGTACGATGTATCGACTGCCCGTGGTGAGCGGCCCGCTGGGCTTTAACCTGTCGAACATGACCGGCAGCCAGCGGCTGCTGATCGCCACATCGGTGTTCAAGACCGAACCTTACGGAAGCGGCACGTGAACAGCTTGATCCGCACGATGATAGCCCGGCTGCGCGGTGATCGACGCGGCCTTGGTGCCGTGGAATTCGCGCTGATCGCGCCGTTCCTGATCCTGCTCTATCTGGGCGGATATCAGCTGATGGACGCGACCTCCGCCTATCGCAAGGTGACCACCACCACGCGCACGCTGGCGGACGTTACCTCGCAGTTCACGTCCGTGCAGTCGGCCGATCTCGACAATATCATGGGGGCGGCGGCGTCGGTTATGACGCCATATCCCGCGAGCAATGCGACAACGCGCATCTCCGAAATCGCGATCAGCGCCGCGGGGATGCCCAGCGTCGTGTGGAGCCGGGCGAACACCGGGCCGCTGCTTAAAACCACCGATCTCTATACGTCGACATTGCCGAACAGCGTGGTGCCGCTCCAGCTCCGCGTGCCGGGCACGAACCTGATCTATGCCGAGGTGACTTACGCCTATTCCCCGGTAGCCGGGGGGCAGTTGATCGGGCCGATGAGTTTCCGGGATCAGATTTTCATGAATCCGCGTCGTTCAACCGATATTCCTTGCACGGGCTGCTGATTATGTCGCTGCTATCAACATTCCGCATCGGATCGGCCTCCGTCCGAGATTTCCTCTCGCGCCTCCGCCGCGACATTTCCGGAAACGTGCTGATTCTGTTCGGCTTCGCGATCATTCCGATGGCCTTCGCCACGGGGATGGGCATCGACTATGCGCGCGCGGCAAAGTTGAGGACCAAGATGAACGCGCTGGCCGACGCGGCGGCGCTGGCCGGCGTCACCCAGACCATGATGAGCCTGGACGACGCCACCGCCACCCTCACCGCCCGCAACATGTTCAATACGCAAGCGGCCCTGCTCACGGGCGTAACCTATGATCCGTCAACGCTGGTCGTCACCGTCACGCACCCGACAGGCGCGGGCTCGCGCACGATGACGGTGAGCTATTCGGCACTGTCGCAAAATTCGTTCGGCGGCATCCTTGGCTCCCCGACGATCGCGATCGGCGGAACATCGACATCGAACAACGTTGTCGCGCCGAACATCGATTTCTACATGCTGCTCGACACCTCGCCCTCGATGCTGCTGCCGGCGACCAGCGCGGGGCTTTCGGCGATGATCAGCGCAACGAGCGGAGCGGTAAGCGGCGGATGCGCTTTCGCCTGCCACCAATCCAATCTAACGTATAACAGCTCCAGCAACACCGAGCTGGTATGCGATTCAAGCAAGAAAAATTGCAAAGATTTCTATACTGTTGCGGTGAATAACGGAATCGTTCTTCGGACCGACCTGCTTCACAATGCGGTGTCGAATCTTACAGATCTCGCCACCAGCATGTCGTCCAGCAACAAGGCAAAATATCGAATGGGCCTGTTCTCATTCGACAAGACATTCAAGCAACTATGGCCATCGGTTGTCGTTGCACCGAACGTCGACGCCAACCTTTCGACGGTGAAACTGCACGTCACGGATGCGCAGGTTATCACCTATTGCCAGAACAATTATTATCAGTGCGGGACGAACGACAACGATACCGCTACCAATTTCACCGGAGCTTTCACCGGCATCCAGGCAGCAATGCCGACGACCCCCGGGAACGGGACGAACTATAACAACGATACGCCACAGGCGGTGATGTTCCTGATCACGGATGGAATGTGGGACGAAAAGCGCCCGAGCGGGAAGCCGGAAGGCCCGATCTCGACGACGGCGTGCACGGCGATCAAAGCGCGCGGCATTCGCATCGCGGTGCTCTACACCGAATATCTGCCGGGATCGGTGGGCACCGACTCCTGGTCGATCACCAATGTGAAGACCCCGTATCTCTCGCCGACCGACAAGATCAGCCCGCCGCTCCAGCAATGCGCCTCGCCGGGCCTTTATACCAAGGTGACGACCGACAGCGATATTTCGACCGCGCTGGCACAATTGTTCCAGGCCGCCGTCGCCACCGCGCGCCTGACAAATTAACGAAAAGGCCGGCGGCGTCGCGTGACGCCGCCGGCCCAAAGTTTCCCAAAAACCATCGCCTTACGGGCGATAGGTGACCTTCTTCACCGCCGCGATGATCTTGTCGGCGGAGATCAGCGCGAGCTTCTCGAGATTCGCAGCGTAAGGCAGCGGCACATCCTCGTTGCAGACGCGCACCACCGGGGCATCGAGATCGTCGAACCCCTCATCCATGCAGATCGCGATGATCTCACTGGCGATCGAACAGGTCGGCCAGCCTTCTTCGGCCACGACCATCCGATTGGTCTTCGCGAGCGATTTCAGCACCGTCTGCTTGTCGAGTGGGCGCAACGTGCGCAGATCGATCACTTCCGCGTCGATCCCTTCCTCGGCGAGCTTGTCGGCCGCTTCCAGCGCAAGCCCGACGCCGATCGAATAGCTGACGATCGTCACGTCCTTGCCCTCACGCATGATGCGCGCCTTGCCGATCGGCAGCACCCAATCGTCAAGCTTGGGCACTTCGAACGTGCGGCCGTAAAGCAGCTCATTCTCCAGGAACACGACCGGATCGGGCGAGCGGATCGCGGCCTTCAGCAAGCCCTTGGCATCGGCCGCGTCATATGGCGCGATCACGATCAGGCCGGGCACGCTGGCATACCATGGCGCGTAATTCTGGCTGTGCTGCGCGCCCACGCGGCTCGCCGCGCCGTTCGGGCCGCGGAACACGATCGGGCAACGCATCTGGCCGCCGGACATGTAATTGGTCTTGGCGGCCGAGTTCACGATATGGTCGATCGCCTGCATGGCGAAGTTGAACGTCATGAATTCGACGATCGGGCGCAGACCGCCCATCGCCGCGCCCGTGCCGACGCCCGCAAAGCCATATTCGGTGATCGGCGTATCGATCACGCGGCGGTCGCCGAACTCGTCGAGCAGCCCCTGGGTGACCTTGTACGCGCCCTGATATTGCGCGACCTCTTCACCCATAACGAACACGCGATCGTCGGCGCGCATTTCTTCGGCCATCGCATCGCGCAGCGCTTCGCGCAGCGTGAGCTTGACCATTTCGGTGCCCGCGGGAACCGCCGGGTCGCTCACCTCTGCGTCATGCTTCGCAGCCTCGAACATCTGGCGCGCGCCGGTTTCCACCTTGTGCGGCTCGGGCGCGCGGCTTTCGGCCGCCTGTTCCTGAACCTCGGGCTTTTCCGCCTTGGTGACGGGTTCCGGCTTCGGACTGGCCACCACGTCCTCGCCCTCACCGGCGATCTGCATGATGACCGTGCCGACCTTCACGCCGTCCGTTCCCTCGGCGATCAGGATCTGCGCGACGGTGCCTTCATCGACCGCCTCGAATTCCATCGTCGCCTTGTCGGTTTCGATCTCGGCGAGAATATCGCCGGACTTCACGGTGTCGCCTTCCTTGACGAGCCACTTGGCCAGCGTGCCCTCTTCCATCGTGGGCGACAGCGCCGGCATCTTGATGTCGATCGCCATCTCAATATTTCTCCACCAGCACGTCGGTATAAAGCTCTTCGGGTTCGGGTTCGGGGGTGTTCTCGGCGAAATCGGCCGACTCGTTCACCTGCCGGCGGATTTCCGCCTCGACCGCCTTCAGTTCGTCTTCCTTCACGCCTTCGGCCTCGAGCAGCTTCTTGACGTGTTCGATTGGATCGGACTTGTCGCGGACCGCCTGCACCTCCTCGCGGCTGCGATATTTCGCCGGGTCGGACATGGAATGGCCGCGATAGCGATAGGTCTTCATCTCAAGGATGATCGGCCCCTTGCCCGCGCGCACCCACGCCAGCGCCTCTTCGGCCGCCCCGCGCGAGGCGAGCACGTCCATCCCGTCGACCTGAATGCCGGGGATGCGGAAGCTCTCGCCGCGACGAAAGAGCTGGTCTTCCGATGAGGCGCGATTGACAGAGGTACCCATGGCATATTGGTTGTTCTCGATCACGAAGATCACCGGCAGCTTCCACAGCTCCGCCATGTTGAACGCTTCGTAGACCTGGCCCTGGTTGGCCGCGCCGTCACCGAAATAGGCAAGGCAGACGCCGCCATCACCGGAATATTTGTGCGCGAAGCCAAGCCCGGCGCCGAGCGACACCTGCGCGCCGACGATGCCATGGCCACCGTAGAACTTATGTTCCACGCTGAACATGTGCATCGAGCCGCCCTTGCCCTTCGAGATGCCAGCGGCACGCCCGGTAAGCTCGGCCATCACGTCCTTCGGCGGGATGCCGCACAGCAGCATATGGCCGTGATCGCGATAGCCGGTGATCACGCTGTCCTTCTCGGTCAGCGCGGATTGCAGGCCGACGGCAACCGCTTCCTGCCCGATATACAGGTGGCAGAAGCCGCCGATCAGGCCGAGACCATAAAGCTGCCCGGCCTTCTCTTCGAAGCGGCGGATCAGCAGCATGTCGTGATAGAATTTAAGCAGCTCGTCCTTCGAAGCCTTGTAGGGCTGCGGCTCGGCGGGACGCTCCCGATTGGGCGTCGCGGGCGGCGCGCTGCTGGTTCGTGTGCTCCGTGCGGGGGCTTTTGCCACGTCTAAAAAGACCTCGTTTCCTAGGGGAAGTCCGACGCCTATAGTCTCCGAGCGGCCGAAGGTGCAATCCGCGCCGTGCCACAAGATCGCCTATCGCCCACCCAGCGAGAAGCCACGTTGCGATCCCCGATCACCACCCCTAATCCGCGATGGATGGAGCAGCCCACCCACCCGTTACGGATTGCCAATTTCCGCGCCTATTGGTGTTCGCGGCTAGCCGGGACGATCGGCACCAGCGCGCAGGCGATCATCATTGGCTGGCAGGCCTATGGCCTCGCGCGGGAAACGATGGATATCCGGCAAGCCGCATTCATGCTGGGGATGATCGGGCTGGCGCAATTCATCCCCCTGTTCCTGCTCACCCCGGTTGTAGGACTGGTGGCGGACAGCGTCGATCGGCGCTGGATCGTGCGCTTTACCACGCTGTTGCTGATCTTCATTTCCGCGATGCTGGGCGTGCTCACCTGGCTTGGCATATTGACGCTGCCGGCGCTGTTCGGCGCGGCCGTATTGCTTGGTGTTGCGCGCGCGTTTTCCGGACCGGCCTATTCCGCGCTCGCCCCCAATCTCGTGCCGCGCGAAAGCCTGCCGACCGCGATCGCCATCTCTTCGATCGCGTGGCAGGTGGGCACGATCGCGGGCCCCAGCCTTGGCGGATTGCTCTACGCCATTCACCCGGACGTGGCTTATGGCTGCATATCGGGCCTATATCTTACCGCGCTGATCGGCATTTTCATGATCAGCCGGGTCCCGCAACCACCGGCGGAGACCGATCGCCACCCGATCGCCCGCATCCTCGATGGCTTCGCCTATGTGAAGCGCAACCGGCTGGTGCAGGCGACGATCACGCTCGACCTGTTCGTCGTCTTGCTGGCCGGCGCGACCGCGCTGCTGCCGATCTACGCGCGCGATATCCTGATGGTCGGGGCAACCGGGCTCGGCATCCTTGCGGCCGGCATGGGGATCGGCGCCGCGACTACCGCTTTGTGGTTCTCATTCCGCCCGATGAAGCACGATGTCGGGCGCAAGATGCTGGCGGCGGTGTTCATTTTCGCCGTCGCGATCCTGACATTCGGCCTCTCGACCAACTTTTTCATCAGCCTGATCGCACTGATTATCGCGGGCGGCGCGGATATGGTTTCGGTCTATGTCCGCTCCTCGCTGATCCAGCTTCATACGCCCGATGAGATGCGCGGACGCGTGAGCGCGGTGAGCCAGCTCACCATCTCCGCCTCGAACGAGCTGGGCGAGGCGGAAAGCGGGCTGATGGCATCGCTGCTCGGCCCGATCGGTGCGGTCGTATTCGGCGGAGTCGCCGCGATCGGGGTCACTCTGTTATGGTCCCGGCTCTATCCGGAACTGAAGCTCGCCAAGACGTTTGATCCACCTGAAGCTCCGGGGCACAAGAATCCCCGGCAACACGGAGTAGCGCAGCCATGAAGGCGAATACGATCCTGGAGACGATCGGCAACACCCCGCACGTCCGCGTCCAGCGGCTGTTTCCGGGGGCCGAAGTGTGGGTCAAATCCGAACGATCAAACCCCGGCGGCTCGATCAAGGACCGCATCGCGCTAAGCATGATCGAGGCGGCGGAGCGGGATGGCCTGCTGAAGCCCGGCGGCACGATCATCGAGCCGACCAGTGGCAACACCGGCATCGGGCTGGCTATGGTCGCGGCGGTAAAGGGCTATAAGCTGATCCTCGTCATGCCCGAGAGCATGAGCATCGAGCGCCGTCGGCTGATGCTCGCTTATGGCGCGAGCTTTGATCTCACCCCGCGCGAAAAGGGCATGAAGGGCGCGATCGAGCGCGCGCTGGAACTGGTGAAGGAAACGCCGGGCGCATGGATGCCGCAGCAATTCGATAATCCGGCGAATATCGAGGTCCACGCCCGCACCACCGCGCAGGAAATTCTGAAGGATTTCGCCGATGCGCCGATCGACGTGATCGTCACCGGCGTCGGCACCGGGGGGCACATCACCGGGGTTGCCGAAACGCTCAAGAAGTCCTGGCCAAACCTGAAGGTCTTCGCGGTGGAGCCGACGGCATCCCCGGTGATCAGCGGCGGCCAGCCCGGCCCGCATCCGATCCAGGGCATCGGCGCGGGCTTCATTCCCACCAACCTTCACACTCAGGCGCTCGACGGCGTGATCGAGGTGGAAGCAGACGCCGCGAAGGATATGGCGCGCCGTTCCGCTCGGGAAGAAGGGCTGCTGATCGGCATCTCCTCCGGCGCCACGCTCGCCGCGATTGCGCATAAGCTGACCGAATTGCCTGCCGGAAGCCGCGTCCTCGGCTTCAATTACGATACGGGCGAGCGTTATCTGTCGGTGCCGGATTTCCTCCCGGAAGCCTGATCCCTCGCCCCGCATGGCCCGTCGCGCACCGCTACTCTACGCGATCCTCGCACTGATCGCGGCGGTCGCGGTCGCGCTGCCGCTGGCGGTGACGCATCTGGCGTCGCCGTCGGTGCGCGCGGGGAAAGCGAAAGCGCCGCGCCGCATCGTCGCCGCGACCGAGCTTCCCGCAGTCGAGCCGGTCGAGCTTCAGGATCTCTCCCCGGACGATGCCCGCGCCTATAACGCGGGCATTCCCTTCGTAGCGGGGCCTAAACCAGCGGCGCGCCCGTTCGGCTTCGTCGGCAGTGCGAACGACCTCGCCCGCGCGACTGATTGCCTCGCGGCGGCCGGCTATTACGAGGCGGGCGACGACAGCGTGGGCGAGCGCGCGGTGGTGCAGGTGGTGCTCAACCGTTTACGCCACCCGGCCTTTCCCAAGACGATCTGCGGCGTCGTCTTTCAGGGGTCGGAGCGCTCCACCGGATGTCAGTTCACCTTCACCTGCGATGGCGCGCTGGCCCGCACTCCGTCGGAAAGCGCATGGCATCGGGCACGACAGGTGGCGACGGCGGCATTGCATGGCGCCGTCTATCGGCCAGTCGGTTACGCCACGCATTACCACACCGATTGGGTGGTGCCTTATTGGAGCGCCAGCCTCGACAAGATCGCCGAGGTGCATACCCATCTGTTCTTCCGCTGGACCGGCTGGTGGGGCACGCCCCCCGCGTTCAATCGCGGTTGGGCGGGTGGCGAGCCGATGATCGCTGGGCTCGCGAGCCTGTCGGAGGCGCACCGCACCGCGCCAGCCGATGATGCAAAAGCGGCGCAGGATGCGGAACATTATGCCGGGCGCATCCCCCCGTCATTGGCGGACGATCCCGATACCTTCCTCGCCCGGTTCGATCCGGTGCAGGCGACGCAATTTCCCGTCATCGCGCGCGCGACCTGCGGTCAGCGAACGAAGTGCAAGGTGATATTCTGGACCGATCCGACGAAGATGGGCTACGTTCTGCCGCTGTCGCCAGAGGAAATGGCAGCGATGTCATTCAGTTACATTCGCGACAAATCCGCCGGGCTCGATCGCACATTGTGGAATTGCAACGAATTCAAGGCGCGCCTGCCGTGCATGAAGCGGCAAATGCTTCACCTTCCGGTCGTCGGCGCCGCCGCCGCCACGGAGATCGCAATTCCTGTGAACGCGCCCAAGGGGCCGCCTGAATTGAGCGGCGTAAGACGCAAGCCACCTCCTCCCGATCCAGCGCCGCTCGCCAATCAGAATTAGGCCGCGGGTATCAGCGCGACGTCAGGCGCAGATACCCCATCACGCATAAGCATAGGGGCCCCCTGCCTCCAGCGCGCGGCGATAGGCCTGGCGAGCGTGGATGCGATCCAGCCACGCGATCGTATGCGGGCGGCTCGCGTCTAGGCCGGCGCGGCTGCGCGCCGCCTCCAGCGGAAAGCTCATCATGATGTCCGCGGCGGTGATTGCGTCGCCCGCGAACCAGGGGCGTGTCGCAAGCGTGCGCTCGACGAAATCGAGATGCACGTCGATCATCGGCTGAAGCCGCTTCGCCACGCGATTGCCGACGAGTGGGATGCGGGTAAGGACCAGCTTCACCAGCAGCGGCGGCATCATCGAGCCCTCCGCATAATGCAGCCAGAAACGATAGGCGAGCGCGCCATCGCGGTTCGCCGGAGCGCCTAGGCGGCCGTCGGCCTTATCGACGAGATATTCGACGATCGCGCCCGTCTCGGCGATCACGCGACCGGGATCGTCGCTATCCTCGATAACCGGCGACTTGCCGAGCGGATGAATGGCGCGCAATTCGCGCGGCGCCAGCATCGTCTGGGGATTCCGCTCATACCGCCGGATTTCATAGGGCAGCCCGATTTCCTCGAGCATCCACAATATCCGCTGCGAACGCGAGTTCTCCAGATGATGAACGATGATCGTCATTGCCCTTCTCCCTTCGTCCGCGCCGTCCAGATCCAGGCCGATGCAGGAAATTCCACCACCCCATCACGCGCCCGTTCGGCAAGGAACGCCGCGAGTCGTTCCTTTATGGTGACACGTTTCGTTGGGTCGACCGTCGCCAGCATCCGAGCCGCCGGGCCGATCCGCTGAAAGAAGTGCAACGCCTGCGCCACATGGTCATCACCTTCGCCCACACGATACGCAAAATCGATTCTTTGCGGCTCGCCCGGAACGAATCCGCCGCGCTCAAGGATCTCCCGAACCAGCAAGGGATCGGCGAAAGCGAATGGGCCGGGCTGGTATTTGGCCCCAGGCCCGTCCTGCGCAAATGTCCCTTCCCAATTGGGAGAGGCTATCGGATCGTCCGAACCGATGACCTTCGCGATGTCGGTCACCCACGGATTGCGGCCAAGTTCCGCAAAACAGGAAAAGACGAGCGACGCACCAGGCCTTAGCACCTCGCCGATACCGCTAAACGCAGCGGGCGGATCGGCGAAGAACATCACGCCATGGCGCGAAAACGCCAGATCGAAACGTTCGCTTTCCCCGATTTCGCTCCCCAGCCGCGAAGCGTCCCCCACGCGGAAAGCGACTTTCGCCCGCTCTTTCCCCCGCGAGCGCGCAACCGCCACCAGTCGCTCCGATAGATCGACGCCGAGGATATTCAGCCCCGGCCGTGTCGCAGCCAGAGCGAGCGTCGTCACCCCCGCGCCGCAGCCGATATCCAGCGCCCGACCTTGCGTAGGAGCGGCGGCTGCGATCGCGGCGTCCAGCGCGCGAGCCAAGGGTGCAAAGCTTAAGTCGGTAAGCCGCCACTCATCCGCCCAGACGTCGCCGACGCGACCCTGCCATTCGAGTGCATCCGTCATCAGCCTCTCCCATTGACGGGCAGATGAACGGCCTGCCGCATTCGCCAAGATATACGCCGAACGGGAAACGGGAATAGCCCATGGGTATGGAGAACAGAAAAGCGGACGCGGCCTGGCGGCAAATCGCGCTCGACCGGGTGCGCCGGACTAACCTGCAACCGCACCAACCCGTCGATAATAGACAGCCGGCTGTCAGCGTCGCGACAAAATGCGGTTCACCTGCCGCGAATGTCGGCCAGCCGCAGGGACGGATCGCTATTCTTTCTCGCGACCTCAAACACCTCGAGCGCAAAGTCCGTGAGCACCGTAGTTCCAGAATACCGCCATTATGCGGGCCTGCGGAACTGAATGTCGATCCGGCGGGCGCTCTCTACAGCGCAGTGACGCAACATTGGCGAAGCCCGGTCTCGTGCCACGCGACGGGTGAAGACATGCCTCACCCTATCGGGCGTAGGCGAGATTGCCGCGATCTTTGGACGACCAGCATCATCACTTACTCGACGTAATATCTCGATATTGGGACTGACCGCCGAGGCGACTCAAACCAGATATACATCGCGGAAAGGTCACAAGCTTGGCGCGGATATCAACACGCCAGCGCCTATATCGGCCCCCGCGCCAGTCATATTACGTGCGATCAATCGTCCGGCAGCCGTTGCCGGAAAAACGAAAGGCCCGCTCCTCGACGGAACGGGCCTCCCCGATTGTTGCGACGGTGATCCCCGCCGCTCAGAAAACAGATGCTTCGGAAAGGAAGGTCAGACGTTATCTTCTTCCGACTGGCCGACCAGCAATTCCTCGCCCAGACCCTCGGTACGCGCGCGGATCGCACGCTCCAGCCGCTCGGCCATCTCCGGATTGTCGCGCAGGAACTGCTTGGAATTCTCACGGCCCTGCCCGATGCGGACGCTGTCGTAGCTGAACCACGAACCCGACTTTTCAACCAAGCCGGCCTTCACACCGAGATCGATGATTTCGCCCATCTTCGACACGCCTTCGCCGAACATGATATCGAATTCGACCTGCTTGAACGGCGGCGCGACCTTGTTCTTGACGACTTTGACGCGGACCTGGTTGCCGGTCGCCTCGTCGCGATCCTTGACCGAGCCGATGCGACGGATATCGAGCCGAACCGAGGCGTAGAATTTCAGCGCGTTGCCGCCGGTAGTGGTCTCCGGCGAGCCATACATCACACCGATCTTCATGCGGATCTGGTTGATGAAGATGACAAGGCAGCGCGAACGACTGATCGTGCCGGTCAGCTTGCGCAGCGCCTGACTCATCAACCGCGCCTGAAGACCGACGTGGCTGTCGCCCATCTCGCCTTCGATTTCTGCACGCGGAACCAGCGCGGCCACCGAGTCGACGACCAGCACGTCGATCGCGTTCGACCGAACCAGCGTGTCGACGATCTCCAGTGCCTGCTCGCCCGTATCGGGCTGCGAAACGATCAACTCATCGATGTTGACGCCCAGCTTCCTGGCATAAACCGGATCCAGCGCGTGTTCCGCGTCGACGAACGCCGCCGTGCCGCCGGTCTTCTGCGCCTCCGCGATGGCGTGGAGCGCAAGCGTCGTCTTGCCCGAGCTTTCCGGCCCGAAAATCTCCACGACGCGTCCACGCGGCAAACCGCCGACGCCGAGTGCAATATCCAGCCCAAGACTGCCGGTGGAAACGGTTTCCACCTTCATCGTCTCACGCTGCCCAAGCTTCATCGCCGAGCCTTTACCAAAGGCCCGGTCGATCTGCGCCAATGCGGCGTCCAGCGCCTTCTGACGGTCTGCGTTCGCGATTGCCATGCCGTTATCGATCACCTTGAGGTTGGCGGCCATTGTGAACCCTCGTCGCTAGACCAAGCGCGTGAACCATTCAACGCGTTGCGACGTTAGTATTCTATTTGTTCTCATCGAACAAGAGGGGAACATAATTTCCTACATCGAGCGCGATCAGACCAGCGACGTTTCCAAAAGCCACCAATCCGGGTGCTGGGAAGCGATCGCTTCGGCGGCGATGCGCGCTGCGTTGGCGGTGTCGAACAACGCGAAGCATGTCGCGCCTGAGCCCGACATACGCACCAGTCCTGCGCCCGGCTGACGCTCCAGCACGTCGAGGACGGTTGCGATCACCGGAGCGACCGCCATCGCCGCGGCCGTCAGATCGTTGCGATCGCGC
This sequence comes from Candidatus Sphingomonas colombiensis, assembly GCA_029202845.1. NCBI lineage: Bacteria > Pseudomonadati > Pseudomonadota > Alphaproteobacteria > Sphingomonadales > Sphingomonadaceae > Sphingomonas > Candidatus Sphingomonas colombiensis. The sequence continues at coordinate 3,533,646 of CP119315.1, forward strand.
GACGGATCCCCACCGCCGATCGCGCCGCGATCCTCTCCGTCCCAGCCCGCGAAAACCTGCGCGGTCGAAACGGCGGCCCCCGGATTGATCAGCACAACGGGCTTGCCGGCCATATCGGCAACCGGGCGCAGATCATCGCCCCGGGCATATCCGATCGCGCTACGCCCCATGAGGCAGGCCGGAACGTCAGCACCCAAACGGCCCGCGAGTTCGAACAAACGCGGATCATCCCCCGCGACGTCATGCCGCCGCGCGAGCGCACGCAGAGTGGCCGCCGCATCTGCCGAGCCACCGCCGATGCCGGAGGCGACCGGCAGGTTTTTCTCCAGCACGATCGCGCAACGCTCCGAAACCGCGAACGTCGCGCGAAACAAATCGCGCGCGCGGGTAACGAGATTATCCCCTTCCCCCGCCAGGGCTACCCCGAACGGGCCGAAGATCGCGAAACTATCCGACTGCGCCGGGGTGAATGAGATCACGTCGCCATCGCGGCAAAAGGCGAACAGGGTCTCGATATCGTGATAACCGTCCGGCCGACGCCGACGGACGTGTAGCGCCAGATTGAGCTTTGCCGGTGCGCGTTCGACGATCGTCGCGCCGCCCTCTTCGATCATCACAAGCCGTCGGCGATCTTCGTCGCAAGCCGATCGCGCTCCCCTACTTCGGCGACCACCTGCGCCGCGCGCCAGGCGTAGCGCGCCTCATAGCGCCGGCCGGCGCGCCAATAAGCGTCGCCGAGATGCTCGCCGATTTCCGCATTATCGGGGGAGGCCTGCGCGGCTTGCTCCAGCAGCGGCAACGCGCGCTTCAAATCGCCATTGCGGAAATAGGCCCAGCCAAGCGAATCCACGATCGCGGAATCATCCGGGCGCAGCGCCACCGCGCGCTGCAACATCGCCAGCGCCTTGGGCACGTCGCCATTATGGGTGATATCGCCATAGCCGAGATAGTTGAGCACCGATGGCTCATCCGGTGCGATTGCCTGCGCGCGCAACAGCGCCTCGCGCGCTGCGGGCCAGTCCCCAGCCTGATCGAGCGCGGCGGCATAATGCAGCCACGGCTCCCATTTCGCCGCCGCGGATGGCCGCTCGATCAGCCGGCGATAAACCGGCACCGCGTCCTTCGGATGGCTCGCGGTGAGCAACAGATCCGCCAGCGTCGCCAGCGCGAGATCGGACGCATCCTGTGGCTCGGCGAGCGGCGCGGCGATCTTGATCGCATCCTCATATCGCTCGGCACCGGCGAGAATAGCGATCCGTGCTACGTCGACGGTCGAGCCATAGGGCCCGGCTTTGTCGAGGCCGCTCAACACGTTTAACGCGCGATCTGTACGGTTTAGCCGCCCCAGCGTGCCCGCGAGCAGCAGCCGGGCGCGATCATTGTTGGGCTCCGCCCGCAGCGCGGCGCGGGTGAGCGTGATCGACAGCAGCCCCGCATCGCCCGCCGCAAGATCGTCCGCCAATCGCACGAACAACCGCGCCGCGCCGAACGCTAAGGTCGGCTTCGCCCCCAGCGGCCGATCGCGCAGCGCCGTAACCGGCGCAATATCGCCCGAAAGCAGAGTGTTGGCGCGCTCCCCCCCTGCCCCTTGGCGATCAGCAACTGCGCGGCGGCGATGCGCAGGTCCACGGCGGCCTGATCATTGCCCAATATCGCGCGAAGGCTGGTCAGACCCCTCATCATACTGCCCGCGCGCGATCAGGATCAGCGCGCGCGTCTCGTCGTTCAGTCGGCGTGAGACGGAATCCCGTGGCCGCTGTGCCAGTATCGCCAGCGGATCACCGCCGCGCTCTTGCGCAGCCCAGGCGCGCAGCGGCGTGACGAGTACGGCAAGCTGGCCGCTCGACAACCGTGCGATCGCCGCGTCCGCCGCCTTGAAATCACGCGCATGCGCCGCACTCGCCAGCGAGATCAGCGCCGCGTCGGGGGGCGCCTGGTCAGCGGCCAAAAGCGTCGCGATGGCGCGATCGGTAAGCGCATCGTCGCCAACCGCCAGCGCCTCACGATAAGCTCGAAGCGCGACATCGGCATTGCCCGGCGTATCGGCAAGTGCGGCTGCATAGCGACGCACCGCCTCCGCGCCATCGCCATTGCCGTCATCGGCGCGCGCGGCGAGATAGGCGAGCAGCCCGGTGTTAGCCGGCTGGTTCGCCGCAATCGCCGGCGCGACCGCGACAAAGCTCGCACAGCATGCGAGCAATGCCGCCTTACATATTGGGATAATTCGGGCCACCGCCACCTTCCGGCACCACCCAGGTGATATTCTGGGTTGGATCCTTGATGTCACAGGTTTTGCAATGGACGCAATTCTGCGCGTTGATGACGAAGCGCGGATTGCCTTCCTCCTCACCGACGATTTCATACACGCCCGCCGGGCAATAACGCTGCGCCGGCTCATCGAACATCGGCAGATCGTAATCGACCGGGATCGACGGGTCTTTCAGCGTCAGATGAACGGGCTGATCCTCCTCATGGTTGGTGTTCGACAGGAACACTGAGGAAAGCCGATCGAAGGTCAGCACGCCATCGGGCTTGGGATAGTCGATCTTTCTGACAAGGTCCTTACGCCACAGCGTCTCATTGTCCGGGTGGTGATGCAGCGTGAAGGGCACCTTGATGCCCAGATGCTCCAGCCACATCGTGATGCCGGCCAGACCCGACCCCATGAAATCGCCGAACTTCTTCACCAGCGGCACGACGTTGCGGACGACCGACAGCTCTTTCTTCACCCAGCTTTCGTCGAACGCCGCCGGATAGGCGACCAGCTCGTCGCCCTCGCGCTGCGAGAGGATCGCCTCGACGGCGGCTTCAGCTGCCATCATTCCGGATTTCATCGCGGTATGCGTGCCCTTGATGCGCGGCACGTTGAGGAAGCCCGCGCTGTCGCCGATCAGCGCACCGCCGGGGAACACCAGCTTGGGGATCGACTGCAACCCGCCATCGCTGATCGCACGCGCGCCGTAGCTGACGCGCTTGGCGCCCTTGAGCAGCTTCGCGATTTCCGGGTGGGTTTTCCACCGCTGCATCTCCTGGAACGGCGAGAGATGCGGATTGGTGTAATTGAGCCAGGTGACGAAGCCGATGCTGACCTGACCGCTCGCCTGATGATAAATCCAGCCGCCGCCGTTCGATCCGTCGGTCTCGCTGAGCGGCCAGCCCTGCGTGTGGATCACCCGGCCCGGCTCGTGCAATTCGGGATCGATATCCCACAATTCCTTGACGCCGATGCCATAGACTTGCGGATCGCTGTCCGCATCCAGCGCGAACTGGCGGATGAGTTGCTTCGTCAGATGTCCACGACAACCTTCTGAGAAGAAGGTGTATTTCGCGTGCAGCTCAAGCCCCGGCTGATAGTCGGCTTTATGCGTCCCGTCGCGCGCGACACCCATGTCGCCAGTCGCGACACCCTTCACGCGCCCCTGATCGTCGTAAAGGATCTCGGCCGCCGCGAAGCCTGGAAAAATCTCCACGCCAAGCTCGCCGGCCTTCTCGCCCAGCCAGCGGCACAGATTGCCGAGCGAGCCGGTATAGGTGCCCTCATTGTGCATGAACGACGGCGTGACGAAATGCGGCATGTTCATCTTGCCGCCACGCGTCAGCACCCAGTGCAGGTTTTCCGTCACCGGCACTTCGGCCAGCGGGCAACCATCGTCGCGCCAGTTCGGCAGCAATTCATCGAGGCTGCGCGGATCGATCACCGCGCCCGAAAGAATATGCGCACCGACCTCTGAGCCCTTTTCAAGCACGCACACCGAGATGTCGGCTTCCTTCTCGGCGGCAAGCTGTTTGAGGCGTATCGCCGCGCTGAGGCCAGCAGGCCCCGCGCCGACAATCACCACGTCATAGGGCATCGATTCGCGTTCGCTCATTCTTCTCTCCCGTGCCATTCGCATTCGGGCGCGATCCGGCAACGTCCTGTCCGTCACCGGCTCTCAAGGGAATTGACCCGCGCGTCAACGCCAATCCTTATACGCGCGATGGGGGCAGATCAGATTTTCGATTGGGCAAAGGCTACCGCGAGCACGCTCGAATGGTGGGAAACCGCGGGTGCGGACGTGCTTGTCAGCGATGAAGCGTTCGACTGGCTCGCCGCGCCGGAACCGGAAGCGTCCGCGCGCCCGGCCGACGCGCGCGTGCCAGAGCGCCGCGGGCAGTCGGCGACCCCGGCCGCCGCGCCGCCACGGGCCCTCGTGCTACCGCCGACGCTGGAAGGATTTCTCGCCTGGCGCGCGGGCGCCGATGCGCCGGAAGCCGAGTGGGGCGGCACGCTCATCCCCGCCTCAGGCGCCATGACCGCGGATCTGATGATCCTGATCGACTGCCCCGATCGCGACGACCGGGAGGGGCTGCTGTCCGGCGAGACGGCGCGACTATTCGATCGGATGCTCGCCGCGATCGGGCGCAGCCGCGCGGACGTGCATCTCGCCGCCGTCGCCGCCGCGCGTCCGATCGCCGGCCGTTTGCCCCGCGAACAACAGGACACATTGTTCGAAATTGCCCGCCATCATGTTGCGCTGGTCGCCCCGAAACGGCTCCTAACTCTAGGAAATGCGGCGAGTCGTGCGTTGCTTTCGGTGGACGTCGCCGAAGCCCGTGGGCGTTTGCACCCTGTTGATCATAAGGGTGGCAGGAAGACCGAGGTTGTGGCGAGCTATCACCCGCGTCTGTTGCGCGAGCGTCCTGCCGCCAAGGCCGAGGCCTGGAGGGATTTACAATTGCTGATTGGGGGAATGCAGGCGTGATTGCGAAATTCGTAGCGGCGGCGGGTCTTACCGCACTGTCTGCGGGGATTGCTTATGCCGATCCGCTACCGGCTGGGACGACCATCGCCACCACTGGCGCAACCGCGACTACCGCGCTCAGCGCCAAGCCCGGCGTGCCGACGCAACTCTCCCCCGAGCAGCGCACCGCCTATCGCGCGGTATTCACCGCGATCCGCGAGCAGCGCTGGCAGGATGCGCAGATCGGCCTCACCGCGATGGCGCCCGGCCCGCTCCATTCCTACGCGCTCGCCGAGCTTTATACCGCCAAGGGTTCGCCACGCGTCGAACTCGATCCGCTCGTGAAGCTGGTGACCGACGCGCCCGAACTGCCGCAAGCCGAAGCAGTGGCACGGCTGGCGCGCGCACGCGGCGCGAATGATCTGCCGCCATTGCCTGAGGCACAGCGGCTTATCTGGCAGGATGGCGCGCCCAACCGCATACGCGTCAAGGCCACCCGGAGCGATCAGGTCGCGGCCGATCTCGCACAGAAGATGCAGCCCTATATCAAGGGCGACATGGGGCGCGACGCGGAGACGTTGCTCAATTCCACCAGCGGTCTCTCTCCCGAAGCGCAGACCGAATGGACCGCGCGCGTCGCATGGATCTATTTCCTTCAGGGGCTCGATAGCGATGCCCGCCGGCTGGGCGACATCGGCGCGAACGGCATCGGCGACTGGGCAATACAGGCGCGCTGGACCTCCGCGCTCTCGGCCTGGCGTGCCGACGATTGCGCTGCGGCGACCCGCGGTTTCGAGGGTGTTTCGACCCGCGCGAGCGATACCGATCTGCGCGCCGCCGGGCTTTACTGGGCCGCGCGCGCGGATATGCGCTGCGGTCGCCCGGATCGGGTTGAGGGTCGGCTCAAGAATGCGGCGCAATATGGCGAAGCCTTTTACGGTCAGCTCGCGCGACAGGCGCTGAACATCTCAACGAAGGCGATCCAGCCGCAGCGCGTCACCGCCGACTGGGCGATGCTCGAGCGGCGCCCCAATGTGCGCGTCGCGGCCGCCTTGGTCGAAATCGGCGAAAATGACGCCGCCGATCAGGTGATCCGCCAGCAGGCGCGGATAGGTGCTCCGAATGAGTTCGCCGCCCTGATCCGGCTGACCGAGCAGATGGATCTGCCCGCGAGCGTGGTGTGGCTGGCGCACAATTGCCCGCCGGGCGTCGTCACCACCGCCGAAGCGCGATACCCCACGCCGAACTGGACGCCGGATACCGGCTGGCGCGTCGACAAGGCGCTGGTGTGGGCGCACACGCTGCAGGAATCGGGCTTCCGCAACAAGGTGGTCAGCCCGGCGGGCGCTTACGGTCTGATGCAGATCATGCCGGCGGCCGCCACCGATTACATGCGCGAACGCGGGATGACAGTGGACCGCGCCGCGCTGACCCGGCCATCCACCAACATGGATATCGGCCAGCGCCATCTCGAAAAGCTACGCGACATGGGGGTGACGCAAGGCCTGCTGCCCAAGGTGATTGCCGCCTACAACGCCGGGCCCAAGCCGGTGCAGGACTGGAATGCGATCGTTCAGGACGGCGGCGATCCGCTGCTCTACATCGAAAGCATCCCTTATTGGGAAACGCGCGGTTACGTGACGACCGTGCTACGCAATTACTGGATGTATGAGGCACAGGCCGGCCGCGCGACCTCGAGCAGCCGCTCCGCATTGGCGCAGGGCATGTGGCCGCGCTTTCCCGGCCTTCCGGGCCCGAGCGCAGTGCGCGTCAAGCTGCGCCCGCAGCAGACCGCGATCGCCGTTGATGGTCGCGTCGGCGCCGCCTCGACCACGATCAGCGGCGGCCACTGAACGTGGGCGACGACGCCAAATCGCCGTCCGATCTGATCGACGAGCGCATTCGCAGCCTCGACGACTGGCGCGGCGAAACGCTTGGCCGGATACGCGCGCTGATCCGGCAAGCCCTTCCCGATGTGATCGAGGAATGGAAATGGCGCGGTGTCCCTGTCTGGTATCGCGACGGGATGATCTGCACCGGCGAGAGCTACAAGAGCGCCGTCAAGATGACCTTCGCCAAGGGCGCGGCGCTCCCCGATCCCGCGGGCCTGTTCAATGCCAGCCTGGACGGCAACGTGCGACGCGCGATCGATTTTCACCAGGGCGATGTGATCGATGGCGAGGCGCTGAGGGCGCTCATCCGCGCGGCTGCGGCAGCGAACGTGAAGCGCTGAGCGCCCCATTGGGGATCGCCAAACACCCGCTCCCCGCCTAGCATCGGCGCCATGCCGATCGACGAAAGCCGCCCGTTCATCCCGGTACGCATCGCCGTACTCACCGTTTCCGATACCCGCACGCTGGCCGAGGATCGCTCCGGCGATACGCTGGTCGAACGGCTGACAACCGCCGGGCATGTGCTGGCGGACCGCGCCATCCTGCGCGATGATGCCGACGATCTGGTCGCACAGCTTCACCGCTGGATCGACGACGAGCGGGTCGATTGCGTAATCACCACCGGCGGCACTGGGGTGACAGGCCGTGACGTGACGCCCGAAGCGATCGAGCGCGTCGCGGACAAGATGATCCCCGGTTTCGGCGAATTGTTCCGCTGGCTGAGCTATCGGACGATCGGCACGTCCACCGTGCAATCGCGCGCCTGCGCCTGCGTTGCGCGCGGCACCTATGTCTTCGCGCTGCCCGGTTCGACCGGGGCGGTGAAGGATGGGTGGGATGGCATCCTCCGGGAGCAGCTCGACAGCCGCCACCGCCCTTGCAACTTCGTCGAATTGATGCCGCGCCTCAACGAGCGATAACCGGGCCGCAAAAGCAACGAGCGCGACAGTCAGCCTGACGCGCTCGCCTGATTTTATCGCTCACTATGCCGCGCGCGGCCTGATTTCGTGTCAGGCAGCGAGCGCCTTCTTGAGCAGTTCATTGACCACTTGCGGATTGGCCTTGCCCGCCATCGCCTTCATGGTCTGGCCGACGAAGAAGCCGAACAACGCCTCTTTGCCGCCGCGATATTGCTCGAGCTGATTGGGGTTCTTCGCCAGAACTTCCGCGATGATCGCCTCGATCGCGCCGGTATCCGACGTCTGCTTCAGCCCGCGTTCCTCGACGATCTTGCCCGGCGCGTCGCCGGTTTCGAGCATCACCTCGAACACCTGCTTGGCAAGGCTGCCCGAAAGCGTGCCGTCCGCGACCAGCGCCAGCAACTCCGCCGCCTGCCCCGGGGTGACGGGCGATTCCTCGATACCCTTGCCGATCCGGTTCAAGGCGCCAAACAATTCCCCGGTGACCCAGTTGGACGCAGCGACCGGCGCGGCGCCAGCCTCCAACAGCGCATCGAACCAGCGTGCCGTCTCCACCTCAGCGGTGAGCACATCGGCGTTGTAAGCGGTGATCCCCAGCCCTTCGTAACGTTTGCGCTTCGCGTCCGGCAGTTCGGGCAGCGAGGCGCGACATTCATCGAGGAATGCGTCGTCCAGTTCGAGCGGCAACAAATCAGGATCGGGGAAGTAACGGTAATCGTGCGCATCCTCCTTGGAACGCATCGACCGTGTGGTGCCCGTATCGGGATTGAACAGGCGCGTTTCCTGCACGATCTTGCCGCCCGATTCGAGCACGTCGACCTGCCGGTTCGCCTCATGCTCGATCGCGGCCATCACGAAACGCACGGAATTGACGTTCTTCGTCTCGGTCCGCGTGCCCAGTTCCTCGCCGGGCCGCCGCACGCTGACGTTGACGTCGGCGCGCATCGAGCCTTCTTCCATATTGCCGTCGCACGACCCGACATAACGCAGGATCGCGCGCAGCTTGCGGAGATACGCCCCGGCTTCGGAGGGCGAGGCCATGTCCGGGCGGCTGACGATCTCCATCAGCGCGACGCCGGAACGGTTGAGATCGACATAGGAGCGCGTCGGATGCTGATCGTGCATCAGCTTGCCCGCGTCCTGCTCGACGTGGATGCGCTCCACGCCGATCGCCTTGGTGATCTCACCATCCTCGATCTCGATTGAGCCTTCGCCGACAAGCGGATGATATAGCTGCGAAATCTGATAACCCTGCGGCAGATCGGCGTAGAAATAATTCTTGCGATCGAACCGCGACCATTTGTTGATCTGCGCGTCGATCGCCATTCCGGTGCGCACCGCCTGACGGATGCACTCGCGGTTCGGCACCGGGAGCATGCCCGGCATTGCTGCATCGACGAGGCTGACCTGCGTATTCGGCTCCGCGCCGAACGCGGTGGCGGCGCCGGAAAAGAGCTTGGCCTTGGTGGCGACCTGCGCGTGGACTTCGAGGCCGATCACGACCTCCCAGTCGCCGGTGGCGCCCTTGATGCGATAGGTGGATTCAGTCATCGCTTTCGTTCCTTACCACCACGCCTGCGGCCGGACCGCGAAGCCCGCGCGTTCTTCGATCGCCAGCGCGGCATTGAGCACGCCCTGCTCGTCCAGCGGCTTGCCGATGATCTGCAGGCCTAGCGGCAGACCGGCTGCGTCAAGCCCACCGGGCACGCTCATCGCGGGCAGGCCAGCGAGGCTCGCGGGCACGGTGAATACGTCGTTGAGATACATCGCCAGCGGATCGGCCTGCTTCTCGCCCAGCGCGAAGGCGGCGGACGGCGCGGTCGGCGTCAGCAGCACATCGCACTTTTCCCACGCCGCCTCGAAATCGCGCGCGATCAACGCGCGAACCTTCTGCGCCTGCGTGTAATAAGCGTCATAGAAGCCGGCCGAGAGCACATAGGTGCCGATCAGGATGCGGCGCTTCACCTCGTCGCCGAAACCGGCGGCGCGGGTGGCGGCATACATTTGCTGGAGGTTGGCGCCATCGGGCAGATCACGCTCGCCGTAACGCACGCCGTCATAGCGCGCGAGGTTTGACGAAGCCTCCGCCGGGGCGATGATGTAATAGGCCGGCAGCGCATATTTGGTGTGAGGCAGCGACACCTCGACCACCTCGGCACCCGCGTCCTTCAGCCACTGGATGCCCTGCTGCCACAGGGTTTCGATCTCGGCGGGCATGCCGTCGACGCGATATTCCTTCGGCACGCCGACGCGTTTGCCGGCGAGACTGGCGTCGAGCATCGCTTCCCAATTCGGCACAGCCAGATCCAACGAAGTTGCGTCCTTCGCATCGAAGCCCGCCATCGCCTCCAGCATGATCGCACAATCGCGAACGTCGCGCGCCATCGGCCCCGCCTGATCCAGCGAGGAAGCGAAAGCGATCGTCCCCCAGCGCGAGCAACGGCCATAGGTCGGCTTGATGCCCGAAATGCCGGTGAAAGCAGCCGGCTGGCGGATCGAGCCGCCGGTATCCGTGCCCGTCGCGCCCGGCGCGATCCGCGCGGCAACGGCAGCGGAGGAGCCGCCCGACGAACCGCCCGGCGCAAGCGCGGCGTTGCCGCCGTCGTTGCGCCGCCACGGCGATATCACATTGCCGAACGCGCTCGTCTCATTGGACGAGCCCATCGCGAACTGATCCATGTTGAGCTTGCCGAGCATCCCGGCGCCCGCATCCCACAGGTTCTGCGAGACGGTGGATTCATATTGAGGCGTGAAACCTTCGAGGATGTGGCTCGCGGCCGTGCTCGTCACACCCTTGGTGCAGAACAGATCCTTCATGCCGATCGGCACGCCGGCAAGGGGCTTCAGCGTCTCACCGGCGGCGCGCGCGGCATCGGCGGCATCGGCGGCGGCGAGCGCGTGATCGGGGGTCTCGACGAGGAAGGCGTTGAGCGCTTTCGCGTTGCTGACGGCCGCGTTGAAGGCTTCCGCCACTTCGCGCGCGGAGAAAGTGCCCGCGCGCACGCCGTCGCGAATCTCGCGGATGCCGAGGTCGGTAAGGTCGGACACTATTCGATCACCTTCGGAACCGTGAAAAAGCCGTGTTCGGCCGCTGGCGCGTTGGCCAGCACCGCATCGCGGATGCCGCCGTCGGTGACGACATCGTCGCGCAGGCGCAGATGGTTGGGGATCACCGCCGTCATCGGCTCGATCCCTTGCGTATCAACCTCCCCGAGCTGTTCGATCCAGCCGAGGATATTGTTGAGTTCGGGCACGAGCCGCTCGGCGGCGGCATCGTCGATCGCGATGCGCGCAAGGCTCGCGACCTTCTTTACTGTGGCAGTGTCGATTGACATGACCGCGCCGCTACCATTGTGGGTCGCGGGAAAGCAATGCCCGGCATTGCACACACCGGCTCGCTGAGGCAGTCACACGCGCAATGGCTCGCAAATTTCTCTACATCGTCGCCTTCCTGACCGCGCTGGTGATCGTCGCCGCGATCGTGTTTCGCATCTGGGGCAATGAGCTGATCCGCTGGCGCTTCGTCCCCGGCACAGCATTCGAGGCGCGCGCATCGCTGCCGGTCAACGCTTACGATATCCCGCAGATGTGGTTCGCGCGGCCCGGCGTGGAGAAAAGCGCCGCCTCATGGGTGCCGGCCGGCTATCACCCAAAGCCGGGCGGTGCGGCGATCTTCTTCATCCACCCGACCTCTTATCTTGAGCGGGATCATTGGAACGCGTCGCTCGACGACAAGGAGGCCAACGATCGCACCGGATTGTTCCTGCGGGGGCAGGCCAGCGCGTTCAACGGTGCGGGGGATATCTGGGCGCCGCGTTATCGGCAGGCGACGTTTGGCTCGTTCCTGACCACCGCGCCCGATGCCGGCCATGCGCTCGACGTCGCCTATCGTGACGTGACGCAGGCATTCGACGTATTCCTGCGCGGGATCGGTCCCGATCGCCCGATCGTCCTCGCCGGGCACAGTCAAGGCGCGCTGCATCTGATGCGGCTGCTCAAGGATCGCGTCGCGGGCAAGCCGCTCGCGAAGCGCATCGCCGCCGCCTATATCGTCGGCTGGCCGATCAGCCGCACCGCGGACTTGCCGGCGCTCGGGTTGCCGGAATGCACCACCCCCGATCAGAGCGGTTGCATCCTTTCATGGGAAAGCTTCGCCGAACCGGCCGACCCGACACTGATCCTCGGCACGTTCGACGGCACCACCGGGCTGACCGGGCAACCGCGTCGCGGCACGCGGATCGTCTGCACCAATCCGCTGACCGGAACCGCCGACGCCGCCGCACCGGCGAGCGCCAACCGCGGCACCCTGCTCCCGGCCGCCGACATGTCCGGCGCGACGCTCGAGCGCGGCCAGATCGGCGCGCGCTGCGCAGGGCGCGGCTTCCTGCTGATCGGCGAGGCTCCGCAGCTTGGGCCCTATGTGCTGCCGGGCAACAATTACCACGTCTACGACTATACGTTATTCTGGGCGAACGTCCGTGCGGACGTCGAGCGGCGGCTGGCTGCGCGATGATCACCACCGTCGCCACAGAATTCCGCGAGGCGCTGCCGCTCGCCGGACGCCTGATCGGTCTGGATGTGGGCACGAAGACGATCGGCACCGCGCTGTGCGACGCGCAATGGACTTTCGCCAGCCCGGCCCTCCTGATCCGCCGCGCCAAATTCACCAAGGATAAGGAAGCGTTGCGCGCGCTGATCGCCGAACAGTCGGTGACCGGCATCGTCGTCGGCCTGCCGCTCAATCTTGACGGAAGCGAGAGCCCGCGCAGCCAGTCCACCCGCGCTTTTGCGCGCAACATCGCCGATCTCGGGCCAGTGCTGCTGTGGGATGAACGCTGGTCGACACAGGCGGTGACGCGCACGCTGATCGAGCAGGACGCAAGCCGCGCCAAGCGCGCCGAACTGGTCGACAAGATGGCCGCCGCCTATATCCTGCAAGGAGCGATCGACGCGCTTGTCCGCGTCTGACCTGTTCGTCACGATCTGCGTTCGCGGGAAGCCGATTGTGCCGAAATGAACCAAATTGCCTGATTGAGCGTTGTCCGGGCTCAGTTATGCAATCCAAGTACATGCTTTTTCAGTCAGAGATTCAAATGGTTCGCCGATGGCTGGCGACCGGATTGGCAGGCGTCGCGCTCGTCGGCTGCAGTATGCAGCATGCCGCGACACGGCCCCATGCAACGGTGGAGACGGCCACGCCGCAGCCAGAATGGATGCAGATCGCCACCCCGGCCGGGCTTCGTTCACTCGATACGCTCGACGCCCGCTTTGCCCGCGCGATCAATTCACTTTCCCGCGCCAGCACGGCCAAGGCAGTCGCAGAGGGCGCGTTGCTCGATCCGCAAGCAGCGCAACTGGCGCCGCAACTGTCCCCCGGTCCCTATCATTGCCGATTGATCCGACTTGGCGGCGCACGTGGCGTGCAATCCTTCGCGCCCGACGTCTGCTATATTCTTGCGGATAAGGACGGCGTGGCCTTTTCCAAATCCACCGGCGAAAACCGACCGGAAGGATATCTCTATCTCGATGGCGACAAGCGCATGGTGCTGCTCGGCACATATCGTCGCGTGGGGGAGAAAGCGCGGTATCGCTATGGTCAGGATAGCTCGCGCGATCTGGTCGGGCTGGTCGAGCGCGTCTCGGCCTTCCGCTGGCGGGTGATCCTCGATCGTGCGGCCGGCGGTGGCGCATCGCTTGATGTGTATGAAATGGTGCCCGTTCCGCCTGAGGTGAAGGGCGCGAAGCCGATGGTGCCCGCGACCTGACGATAAACACCGTTGCGCCGGGATGCAGCCGTCACTATCCGCTCAACTTCGATGCCTGAACTGTCGGACCACCGCCCCGCCACCCTGATCCCGGGCGGCGCTGTTTTCCCTCATCGCCACCTGACCGGGATTGAGGGCCTCCAGCCGCATGAGATCATGTTTCTGCTCGACGAAGCGGAACGCTGGATTGCCCCGAACGCGGAACATGCGTCGCCCGATCGACGACTGGCGGGGCTGACGCAGATCAACGCCTTTTTCGAAAATTCGACGCGGACATTGCTGTCGTTCGAGATCGCGGGAAAGCGGCTTGGCGCCGATGTCGTCAACATGCACGCCGCGCAATCCAGCGTGAAGAAGGGCGAAACGCTCATCGACACGGCGATGACGCTCAATGCGATGCGCGCCGATGTGATCGTCATTCGTCACATGTCTTCCGGCGCGGTGCGGCTGATCGCGGACAAGGTGGATTGCCCGGTGCTCAATGCCGGCGACGGACGGCACGAGCATCCGACGCAGGCGCTGCTCGACGCGCTGACGATCCGGCGGCGGCGCGGGAGCATCGCGCACCAGCGCGTCGTAATCTGCGGCGATCTGTTGCACAGCCGGGTCGCGCGCTCGAACATTCTGGCGCTGACTGCGCTCGCCGCCGAGGTGCGGGTTTGCGCCCCAACGACGCTGATGCCGCCCGCGATCGAGCGGATGGGCGTTACGGCATTTACCGATTTCGATGCGGCGCTGGAAGGAGCGGACGTGGTGATGATGCTCCGCCTTCAGACCGAGCGGATGTCGGGCGGCTATGTCCCCTCCCCGCGCGAATATCATATGCGATACGGCCTGACGCTGGAGCGGCTCGCGCGTGCGAAATCCGATGCGCTGGTGATGCACCCGGGCCCGATGAACCGCGGTGTCGAGATCGACTCGAACGTGGCCGACCATGTCGAGCGATCGGCGATCACCGAACAGGTGGCGATGGGCGTGGCTGTCCGCATGGCATGTCTGGATGTGCTCACCCGACGCGCGCGCGGTGTGGAGGGCTGGGCATGACCCCCGCGCTCCATTTCCGCAACGCCCGCATCGTCTGCCCCGACGGCGGCGAACGCACCGGCGATTTGTCCATCACAGACGGCGTGATTGCTGATGCGCCTGCCGACGGCGCGACGGTGATCGATTGCGGCGGCCTGATCCTCGCCCCCGGTATCGTCGACCTGGGCGTCGCGACGATCGACCGCGCCGCCTTCCGCGCTGGCGGGATCACCCGCGTCGGGCTGATGCCCGATCAGTCGCCGGTGCTGGACGAGCCCGGGATTATCCAACGCTCTGCGTTGATCGGCAAACCGGATCTATGGATCCATCCGATCGCTGCGGCGACACGCGGGCTCGCGGGCACCGAATTGGCGGAAATGGCAATCTGCCAATCCGCCGGTGCGTGCGCGATCGGCACCGGACGGCGCTGGATCGCGGATTCGGGCGTGATGCGGCGTGTGCTGGATTATGCCCGCGATCTCGGGCTCACGCTCATCACTCACGCCGAAGATGCCGGGCTGACCGGCGAAGCCGTGGCGACAACTGGCGAAACCGCGACACGGCTCGGCCTGCCCGCCGCGCCGGCTGTGGCAGAGGCACTTGCGATCACGCGCGACCTGATGCTCGCCGAGGATGCCGACGCCGCGATCCATATCCGTCAGGTAACGACAGCGGCCGGCTTCGATCTGGTGCGGGCAGCAAAGCGTCGTGGGGTGAAGGTAACGTGCGGCATCACGCCGACGCACCTGATGCTGTCCGATAATGCGATGAGCGATTTCCGAACCTTCGCCCACCTCTCCCCGCCGTTGCGCGCGGAGGATGATCGCCGCGCGGCGCTGATCGCGCTGGCGGACGGGACGATCGACGTGCTGTGTTCAGGTCACGATCCACGCGGACCCGAGGAAAAACGCCTGCCTTACGCGGACGCCAGCCCCGGCGCTTCCGGCGCGGAGACCTTGCTCGCGCTCGCGCTCGGCATAGCACGGGATGAGGAAATCGCGCTCGATCGCCTATTCGCGCTGCTCGCACGCAATCCCGCGCGCGTGCTCGGCACCGAGGCCGGCACGCTCAATCCAGGGGCACCGGGCGATGTCGTACTGATCGACGATCAGGCGCCGTGGCTGATCGATGCGGAGCACATGGTCGGCAAAGCAGGCAACACGCCATTCGACGGGCTGCCCGTACAGGGCCGCGTCCGCCGCGTATTCAAGGGCGGCAACGAGATCGGCTGATTATCCGCCCGGCCCGCGAGCCGGGCAGTCGCTCAGCGCGATGCGACCTGCACGCCGCCCTTCGCCCACTGCGCGACCTGATCGCCGGCACCGGCACGGACGAAGCATACCCCCCCCTCCGCGCGATAGGCGCGACAGGTGGCGTCCGCGTCCGCACGGGTGAAGCCGCCGATGGAAAGGCGGTAATATTCGCGATCGGAAGCTTTAAAGATCATCCCCGCCGGCGCCTTGCCGGAGAAGCCGGCGAAACGACGCTGCGCCCGCGACCAGGCATCCTTGGCAACCCCGGAGGAGGAGAAGGCGCCAATCTGGACGTACCAATCGCCCTTTTCCTGCACGCGCGCCGCACGGAGCGATGTCTGGCGGCGAAGCGAAGCCTCATTCCGCGCCACGATCACCTTTGCGGCAGCGAAATCGCTCGCCGGGATCGCCTGAACGAATTCTTTATGTTGCGCAAAAACTACTCGGGCGAAGGCGGGTGACGGTGCAGCTTCGACCGCTGGCAGGACGTGCGCCACGGGGGCAATCTGCGGCGTGTCTGCAATCTGCGGCGCCGGAGCAGGCTGTGTGACCGACGCGATTTGAGGCGCGTAGGCGACCTGCGAAGGCGGAACAGCGGCTACCTCCACCGGCTTCGGCTCGGGCGCGGACATGACGGCGGTTGCCGCGTCGCTATCCGCCTTGGCTACCGCGACCGGCACGGATGCGTTGAGCGCCAGCGCGACCGGCTGGCCGGGATCCTGCGCCGGGGTCACGCCGAGCAGTGTGGCGACCTGATCCGCCGCGTTATTCGGCTTGGCGAAGGCGGCCCATTGCATGATCCGCTGATCCGCTTCGATCGGCGACAGATCGACGCCGACTATGTTGCGCGCCTCTTGCCAGCGCCCGGCCAATGCCATGGCAAGTGCAAGATTCTGGCGTGTCTTGGCTGTCGCCGCCGGGCTGCGCGTCGCTGCGATCAACACGTCAACGCCCGAGGCCGGGCTACCCGCAAGCGCAAGCGCGAGGCCGAAATCTGTCGGATCGAGCTGTGCGGCATGAGCGTCCAGCGTCTTGCGTGCACTCTCCCAATGGCCGCCGGCGATTTGCGCAAGCGCAAGATTGAGCGCGGCGCGCCCGTCCGTCGGTTGCAGGGTCAGGACATCATTATAAGCCGCCTCGGCGGAAGCAAAGCGGCCGGCCTTGAGATAGCTTTGTCCGAGAAGCACGCGATAGCCGACTTCGCGAGGCTGCATCGCCACCGCCGCCTCGGCAAAGGAGGTGGCCTGCGCCACCTGCCCCTTGGCCAGTGCCTTGCGCGCCTTTTCCGCATTGGCGGCGGCCTGCTTGGTAACGGCGGCGTCGCTGCGACTGCTGGCGGAAGCGACTCCTGCCCCACCCTGCGTGCATCCAACCATGGTGCCACCGAATACCAGCGCCGAAAGGCTTAGGCTGGCGATCGCGCGAATCCTCATGACCATTTTCCCGTATCCCGATCAGCGCTTCTTGCGCGGCGGTAGTTGCGCGACGAGCGTCTCCACCTCCGGCAGAGTGGCGATGAAAACGTCCAGCGCCTCGGTAACGAGTTGCTGCGCTGAGCGATTGCGCGTCGCAGAGGCGAGACGCAGCCGCAGATGGCGCTCCTCATCCAGGCGCAGCGTAAAGGCGGATTTGCGACGATGCGCGGTCTCGCGCCGGATACGCGCGGCCGTGGCGACCGATACGTTCGCTGCCGGTGGAAGCGGCGTAAGGGCTACAGGCGACTTCGGTGCGGGCGCCTCTTCGACGCTTTCCTCTTCCGGCTCGTATTGCGCTGCCGGTTCGGTCGGACGGGCTGCAAACCCCTCGTGCAGCGCCTCACGCTCCGCCAATACCGGCGGCACGACGGGAGGCTCGCCCATGTCGTTCCAGCCAAGCGCATCGCCCGCGGTCGAGAGACCGGCGAGACTGGCGAACCCCTGTGGACGCATCGCGGGGCGGGCCTGCCCCTTACGCGCGAGCAGCCCCGACGAGAGCGAGGCCAGCGGCTTGGGTGCGCCGAACATCAGCCGACCACCCGCCGGCCGAAGCCGGCTGCTGCGGTGCGCGAGGCGACGAAGCCGTTAACGGCCGTCGGCGTGGTGAATACGGTGCGGCGGAAGTTCTTTTCCAGCCGATCGGAAATATAGCTCCACAACGCGACAACCTCGTTCGCGGACCGGCCCTTCGGATCGGTCTCCATCACGGTGCGGCCGTCGATCATCGACGCGGCGAAATCGGTGCGCTGGTGAACGGTGACCGGCGCGACCGTGCCATGCTGCGACAGTGCGACCGCCGCCTCGCTGGTGATCCGAGCCTTGGGCGTGGCGCCATTGACGACGAAGATCAGCGGCTTGCTCGCGCGCTCGCACAGATCGACCGTGGCGCCCACGGCGCGCAGATCATGCGGGCTGGGGCGCGTGGGGATGACGATCAGTTCAGCGACCTGGATCACGCTCTGGATCGCCATGGTGATCGCGGGTGGCGTATCGATCACTGCGAGCTTGAAGCCCTGCTGGCGCAGCACCTCCAGATCGGCGGCCAGCCGTGCCACGGTGGTCTGCGCGAACGCCGGATATTCCGCCGTCCGTTCGTTCCACCAATCCGCCAGCGAGCCTTGTGGATCGATGTCGATCAGCACGACCGGGCCGGCGCCGGCAAGTTGCGCTTGCACGGCGAGGTGGCCGGACAAGGTGGTCTTGCCAGACCCTCCCTTTTGCGATGCCATTGCGAGAACGCGCATGAGTCCCTCAAATCCACCTGTTCAGAGGGCTGAAATGCCATGAGGGAAGATAAGGAAAGGTAAATGGCGTGGAAGGGCGTCGCGTTATCGTTTGAACCCGAATGCTGCGCCAGACGATCGCTCCATCGCGGACTTTACAGGAACGAATGGTTAATTGCCCGGTGATATGGCTTGGGGCATGTTTCTGGAGCATCAACGGGATGGGGGCTGGGCGATGAGGATGGCGTATCTTGGCGCGCTGGCGCTGATGGCGATGGCCGGGCCGGCGATCGCCGACGTGAAGGCCGGAGTCGATGCGTGGAGCCGGGGGGATTACGACAAAGCTGTAGCCGAATGGCGCAAGCCGGCGATCGCGGGAGACGCGGACGCGCAGTTCAACATGGGCCAAGCCTATAAGCTCGGGCGCGGCGTGTCGGTCGATCAGACCCAGGCGATCGACTGGTTCCGCAAGGCGGCGCTGCAAGGCCATGCACAGGCGCAGGACAATTACGCGCTCAGCCTGTTTCAGGAAGGCCGCAAGGCAGACGCCCTGCCCTGGCTGGAAAAATCGGTAGCGCGCGATGAAAAGCGCACCGAACTGGTGCTCGGCACGATGCTGTTCAACGGCGATGCAGTTACGAAGGATTGGGCCCGCGCCTTCGCGCTTGTCTCGCGCTCGTCGCAGCAAGGCCTGGCACAAGCGTCGCAAACGCTGGCGCAGATGGATCAATATGTCACTCCGGAGCAGCGCCAGCAGGGGCTCGCCATGGCGAAGCGGATCGAGGTCGAGGGCCGCTCCGCACGCCTCGCCGCCGCGACCGCGCCCTCATCCGCGCCGCAACACACGGCGGCGCTAAATCAGCCCGCGGCCACGATCAGCAAAGCGCCGGGCGCGAATTACTCCGTCCCCGGCAAGGCGCCGACTCATTCGACCACGCCGGCTCCCAAACCCGAAAAGCTCGCCAAAGCGGAACCCGCACACCCCACGCCGGCCAAACCGAAAGAGCCGAAAGCCACCCCTGCTCCAATGTCCGCAAATGGAAACTGGCGCATCCAGCTCGGCGCGTTCCGCGATGAGAACAACGCCCACGCCCTGTGGGGCAAGGTTGGCAGCAAAACCGGCGGCCGGGTTAGCTACGTCAAGACTGGGGACATCACCAAGGTACGGGCGACGGGCTTCCCCTCTCGCGGGGCGGCACAGGCGGCATGCGACAAAGCGGGCGTGACGTGTGTGGTGGTGGCGCCGTAACCGCGATTTGGGATCATGACCGTCGATCCGTCTCCGAGCGCCATTCAACTGGCATCGGAGACAGGATCGATCCGTCGAGGACAGCATCGCACTTGATGACCAACGGACACCCCGTCGCGATATAGGTAAAATATAACCGGAATATCGCGCGTCGTGCGCTTTACCTCACTACCCAATCCTTCCGCGCGATCCCCTGCGCCCATAGCAACGCGGTAAGATCGCCGTGATCGATCCGTGCCGCCGCAGCAGCGGCCACGATCGGCTTGGCGTGATAAGCCACCCCCAGCCCGGCAATCCCGATCATCGCAAGATCGTTTGCGCCATCACCCACCGCCAGGGTTTCCGCGTCGGAGAGCGCGAGTTCCGCACGTACTTCACGCAGCGTGCGTTCCTTGGTCGCGGAATCGACGATCGGCTTGCCCACCGTTCCCGTCAGCCGCGCATTGCTTACCTCCAGCCGGTTGGCGATCACGCGGTGGAAGCCGATCGTTTCTCCCACCGGCTCGGCGAAGGCGGTGAAGCCGCCAGAAACCAGCACGGCGGTCGCGCCACGCGCACCCATCGTCTGCACAAGCGCCTCCGCACCGGGCATGATCCGCAACCGCTCCGCACGACAACGATCGATCGCATCCGCGCCGAGATCCTTGAGCAACGCAACGCGCGCATCCAGCGCAGCGGCAAAATCTAGTTCGCCGCGCATCGCCGCCTCGGTTATCTCTGCGATCTGCGGCTTGATCCCGGCATAATCGGCCAGTTCGTCGATGCACTCGATCGTGATCATGGTCGAATCCATGTCAGCCACGAGCAGCTTCTTCTCGCGCCCCGCACTGAGCTGCACGACGATATCGACGCGATCGAACGCGCCCTCCAAGGCGGAGCGCGCCGCCTCGGGCGCCTGTTCGAACCGAATATCCGCCGCATCGCCCTCATCGAGCCACACGGCATCTCCCGGCGCGCAATCGGCCGCCGCGAGCCGCGCGCGCGCATCAGAGAGGATGTGGGCGGAGAGCCGTCCCGTTGCTATCAACGTCGCCGTGAACATCGAACTTCCTCACTCCCACCCCGCCCTCGCCGCCGCCCGATCGGGCCGTAAGACGGTTGAATATGACGGACGCCTCGCGAAAAACCTGACGCGTACGGATCGAAAGATCGCCCCGTGACCCGTCCTGTGGTGGCGCTCATTGCAGGGCCGACGGCGAGCGGCAAGTCCGCGCTGGCGATCGCACTGGCGGAAAGCGCCAACGGCGTGGTGATCAACGCCGATGCGAGCCAGGTCTATCGCGATCTGCGTATCCTGAGCGCGCGGCCGGATGCAGCGGACGAGGCACGCGTGCCGCATCGGCTGTTCGGCTATATCGATGGCGCATTATCCTGCTCGGCTGCGCAATGGGCGGCGGACGCGCGAACGGCGATCGAGGCCGCGCATAAAGAAGCGCGCCTGCCGATCCTCGTTGGCGGCACCGGGCTTTATCTGCGTACGCTGATCGACGGGATCGCGCCCGTGCCGGAAATCGACCCCGCGATCCGTGCTGCCGTACGCGCCATGCCGGTCGCGGAAGCTCATGCGGCGTTGTCGCACGAAGACCCCGCCGCCGCCGCACGCCTCGCCCCGGCGGACACTGCGCGGGTGGCACGCGCGCTGGAGGTGGTGCGTTCGACCGGACAGGCGCTTGGCGAGTGGCAGGCACAGCTCAACGGTGGGATCGGCGCGTCGATCGACCTGCGGCCAGTGATCCTGCTGCCCGATCGGGAGGAACTGGTGACCCGCTGCGACGCTCGCCTCATCGAGATGTTCGATGGTGGTGCCGTGGAGGAAGTCGCACAGCTGATGGCTCGCACGGACGTGCCCGCCGACGCCCCGGTGCGCCGCGCGATCGGCGTACCGGAAATCGCGGCGATGCTGTCAGGGAAGATCACGCGGGAAACGGCGCTCCGCGACGCGCAGTTCGCGACGCGGCGTTATTCCAAGCGTCAATATACCTGGTTTCGCAATCAGCCGCCTGCGGAATGGGAGCGCCTCTCTCAGCCGCCAAAGGGCGATTTGAAAGAATATTTCAATATTTTACCTTGACGCGTAATATTTGATGCACTAGCGCGCTTCGACCACGCGAGCTATTCGCTTGTGCAGCATGAAATAAGGAGTGATCGACGTGACCGAGAAGAGCGGAGCAGACATCCTGGTCGAGGCGCTGTGCGATCTCGGCGTGGACGTCATCTTCGGCTATCCGGGGGGCGCGGTCCTTCCGATTTACGACGCGATCTTCCGCTCGCAGCGCATTCGCCACATTCTCGTTCGCCATGAACAGGCCGCGACGCATGCGGCGGAGGGCTATGCGCGTTCCACCGGCAAGCCGGGCGTGGTGCTCGTCACTTCCGGCCCCGGCGCGACCAATGCGGTTACCGGCATCACCGATGCGCTGCTGGATTCGATCCCCATGGTGGTGATCACCGGGCAGGTGGCGACGCATCTGATCGGCTCCGACGCGTTTCAGGAAGCCGATACGGTCGGCATTACGCGGCACTGCACCAAACACAATTATCTGGTGAAAGACCCCGCGCGGTTGGGGCCCGTGGTGCATGAGGCATTTCATATCGCCACCTCCGGCCGCCCCGGCCCGGTGGTGATCGACATTCCCAAGGACGTGCAGGTCGCCACCGCGAACTACACCCGGCCCGGCCCGATCCAGCACAAGACGTATCGCCCGCCGGTGAAGGCCGATCGAAGCGACATCGAGCAGGTCGTCGACATGCTGGCGGCGGCGGAACGGCCGATCCTTTATACCGGCGGCGGCGTGATCAACTCCGGCCCCGGCGCGAGCCAGTTGCTGCGTGAACTCGCCAAGATCACCGGTGCGCCGGTAACCTCGACGCTAATGGGCCTCGGCGCCTATCCGGCATCCAGCCCGCAATGGCTCGGAATGCTGGGGATGCACGGCACCTATGAAGCCAATATGGCGATGAATCAGGCCGACCTGATCGTCGCGATCGGCGCGCGCTTCGACGATCGCGTGACGGGCCGGCTAGACGCGTTCAGCCCGAACAGCCGCAAGGTGCATATCGACGTCGATCGTTCGTCGATGAACAAGACGGTGCGGATCGACCTTCCCGTGCTGGCCGATGCCGGCCACGCGATGGAGGACATGATCCATATCTGGAAGTCGCGCCAGCATCCCAAGCCCGACGTTTCCGAATGGTGGCGGCGGATCGATGGCTGGCGCGCGGTGAACAGCCTCGACTTCCCGGAAGACGGGCCAAACAGCTTTCAGGGCGCGATCATGCCGCAGCGCGCGATCAAGGCCTTGTGGGAGGCTACGCACGCCAAGGCGCCGATCATCACCACCGAGGTGGGTCAGCACCAGATGTGGGCGGCGCAGCATTTCGGCTTCGAAAGCCCGAACAAGTGGCTCACCTCGGGCGGCCTGGGAACGATGGGCTATGGCTTGCCCGCCGCGATCGGCGCGCAACTCGGCAACCCCAATGCACTGGTGATCGATATCGCCGGCGAAGCCTCGATCCAGATGAACATTCAGGAACTGGCGACCGCGACGCAATATCGCCTGCCGGTGAAGATCTTCATCCTCAACAACGAATATATGGGCATGGTCCGCCAGTGGCAGGAGCTGACCTATGAAAGCCGCTATGCCGAAAGCTATTCGGATGCGCTGCCCGATTTCGTGAAGCTGGCCGAGGCTTATGGCTGGAAGGGTATCCTCATCGAACGGCCCGATCAGCTTGAAAGCGGCATCGCCGACATGCTGGCCCATGATGGGCCGGTGATGGTCGATTGCCGGGTGGCGAAGCTCGCCAACTGCTTCCCGATGATCCCCAGCGGCGCGGCGCATACCGACATGATCCTGCAGGCGAACGAGGTTTCGGGCACGATGAACGACGAGGCCAAGGCGCTCGTCTGATCCATCCTGCGACAATGAAACCTATCCAATTTCAGGGAGATTCCGGCGCTGGCCGGGATGATGACATGCACATCAGGGAAGAAAAAGCCGAACGCCACACGCTGGCGGTGATCGTCGATAACGAACCGGGCATCCTCGCCCGGATCGCGGGGCTGTTCACCGCGCGCGGCTATAATATCGAAAGCCTGACGGTGAGCGAGATCACGGCGGACAAACAGGTCAGCCGGATCACGATCGTTACCTCGGCCGGCCCCGCGACGCTGGAGCAGATCGTGGCGCAGCTCGATCGGCTCGTGCCGGTGCACCGCGTCCACGATCTTACCGCGGAGGGCGATCACGTCGAGCGCGAGCTGGCGCTGGTGAAGGTGCGCGGCACCGGCGATCACCGGATCGAGGCGCTGCGGCTGGCCGATGTCTATCGCGCCCGCGTGGTCGATGCGACGACCTCCAGCTTCGTGTTCGAAGTGACCGGCAGCATCGAGAAGATCAACAAATTCGTCGAACTGATGGGCGAAGTCGGCCTGATCGAGGTCGCCCGCACCGGCATCGTCGCCATCTCGCGGGGCAAGGATCCCGCCTGAGCATTCACTTTCATCGCCCGTCGCTGCGGGCCGCACCCCAATGATATTCACGAAAGGATTATGACATGCGCGTCTATTACGATCGCGACGCCGATCTGAACCTGATCACGGGCAAGAAGATCGCCATCATCGGCTATGGCTCGCAAGGTCACGCCCATGCGCAGAACCTCCGCGATTCCGGCGTCAAGGAAGTCGCGATCGCGCTGCGTGAGGGCTCTGCCACCGCGAAGAAGGCCGAAGCCGCCGGCTTCAAGGTCATGTCGAACAAGGAAGCGGCGAAGTGGGCCGATGTCCTGATGATCCTCGCGCCCGATGAGCATCAGGCGGCGATCTGGGAGAACGACCTGAAGGGCAATCTGCGCCCCGGCAGCGCGCTCGCCTTCGCGCACGGCCTCAACGTCCATTTCGGGCTGATCGAGCCGCCCGCGGATATCGACGTGATCATGATCGCGCCGAAGGGCCCGGGCCACACCGTCCGTTCCGAATATGCCCGCGGCGGAGGCGTCCCCTGCCTGATCGCGGTTCATCAGGATGCGAGCGGCAACGCGCACGACGTCGCGCTGGCTTATGCCTCCGGCGTCGGCGGCGGCCGCTCGGGCATCATCGAGACGAATTTCCGCGAGGAATGCGAAACCGATCTATTCGGCGAGCAGGCCGTGCTCTGCGGCGGCGCCACCGCGCTCGTCCAGGCCGGTTTCGAAACGCTGGTCGAGGCGGGTTACGCGCCTGAAATGGCCTATTTCGAGTGCCTTCACGAACTGAAGCTGATCGTCGACCTGATGTATGAAGGCGGCATCGCCAACATGCGCTATTCGATCAGCAACACCGCCGAATATGGCGACATCACCACCGGCCCGCGCATCATCACCGATGAGACGAAGAAGGAAATGAAGCGCGTTCTGGCGGACATCCAGTCCGGTCGCTTCGTCAAGAACTTCGTGCTCGACAACCGTGCCGGCCAGCCGGAATTGAAGGCCGCGCGCAAGGCCGCCGCGACGCATCAGATCGAGCAGGTCGGCAGCAAGCTGCGCGCGATGATGCCGTGGATCGGCGCGAACAAGCTGGTGGACAAGGAACGTAACTGATCCGGCCTGTAATCGGCTTGTAATCCGAAAACCGCGACGAACCGTGTTTGATCGCTGGTGCATTCTCGCCCTCGCCTCTCTAGAGGCGGGGGCGTGATTCGTACGGCGTCCTACCGTTCCTCGTCGTATCAGTCGCAAGTCGGCGTGCGCGGTCGCGTCGGCTCGCTGCTGCTCTCGCTCGCCGTTGGCGTTCTTGTCGTTCTCGCGCTCATCACGGTCGGCGCGATCACCGGAACGCCGCTGATCGTCGACATGCGCCCGCTCTCCACCTTCAACGTGTCAGAGGCGAAGGGCGAACAGCGCAACAAGACCAAAACCGTGGTCGAGCGCCCGAAGGCCGAGAAACAGGAAAAGCATCAGGCCGCTCCGCCGCCCCGCGCTACGTCGGCACCGACACCGCCGATCACACTGCCCGGCGTCATCATGCTATCGCGCGCCGATTTTGCGGCATCCGATATCGGGCGGATCAAGTCGCAGCGCGACCAGACGGCATCGGCCAACGGCGAAACGGGCGATCACGCCACGCCCAACGGCTCACAGGTAGCCGCCGCAGGGGGCGCACCCGGTGGCGAAGATCTCTATTACGCCGAATGGTATCGTGAGCCGACCCACGCCGAGATGGCGACCTATCTCCCCGCGCGGCAGGCCGCCGGCTGGGGCATGGTGATCTGCCGTATCGCGGAACGCTACCATGTCGAGGATTGCCGCGAGATCGGCGAGACACCGGGATCGGGCATATCCCGCGCGCTGCGGCAGGCATCGTGGCAGTTCCTCGTCCGCCCGCCGCGCGTCGGCAACCGGCCGATGATCGGCGCATGGGTGAGAATCAAGTTCGATCTGATCGAAGGCGCGGTTAAATAACCTCATCAGATGCGGAAACTCCGCGTTTCGATTTTCGGCGCTTCCCCCTGCCCGGCCCTTGTGGTTCACTCCGTGGAAAGAAAAGGAACCTGCCATGCGTTTCACCGCCATCGCCGTCATTGCCCTCGCCTCCACCGCACTCGTCGCACAGCAAACGCCCACCGCCCCTCCGGGATCGCACAATCCCGCCGCAGTCGTAGCCGGCACCTATACGGTCGATCCGCGTCACACGCTGATCGAATGGACTGTCGATCACCTTGGCTTTACGCCCTATTTCGGGCTGTTCGGCGATACGACCGGCACGCTGACGCTCGATCCCGCCAAGCCGAACGCCGCGAAGGTCGAGGTCACGATTCCCGTCAGCAAGGTGCTGACGGCCAACGCCGATCTCACCGCGCATCTGCTCCGCGCGCCGAAGGAAGGCGCGAAGGCCGATTTCTTCGGCCCCAGCCCGGCTGACGCGCATTTCGTCTCCACCAAGGTGACGGCGAACGGCGAAAACGCGAAGATCGACGGTAATCTGACGCTGAACGGCGTGACGAAGCCGGTCACGCTCGACGCCAAATTCCATGGCGCCGGCAAGATGATGGGCAAGGACAATGTCGGCTTCACCGCAATGACCACGATCCGCCGCAGCGATTTCGGCGTCGCATACGGCATTCCGATGGTGTCCGACGAAGTAAAGCTGAAGATCAGCGCCGCCTTCGCGAAGTAAGCGCATCATGGGGGATAGCGAGGCCGGCGAAGGTCAGGGCGTTGGCCGGGTGGAGGCATTCTCCGACGGCGTGATCGCGATCATCATCACGATCATGGTGCTGGAGCTGAAGGTGCCGGCAGAGGAGGGGATTGGCCACATCCTGTCGATGTGGCACCTCTTCCTCGCTTATGCGCTTAGCTATGCCTATGTCGGCCTCTATTGGGGCAATCATCATCGGCTGCTCGGCCACGCCCGTACCGTCGGCAACGCACTGATCTGGTCTAACCTTGCGTTGCTGTTCGGTCTCAGCCTCGTGCCGTTCGGCACCGCCTATCTCGGCGAGCATGAGTTCAGCCGCACTGCGACGCAGGTCTATCTCGTCACGCTGATCCTGCCCGCCGTCGGCTATGCGTGGCTGCAGCGCGTGGTCGCACGGACCGGCGCGCGGCATGAGGCGGCGCGCGATTATCACCTGCGCACCACCCGCAAGGGCTATTTCGCCATGGTGGTCTATGCGCTGGGCTTCGCGCTTACCTTCGTCTCGCCATGGCTGGGAATCGCCTGCGCGGGGCTGGTCGCATTGTTCTGGATCGTACCGCAAACGCCGTTCGACCGGCTTTTCGCGCATCGGGGCTAGACAGCGCCGCCCCCCACGGGTTACCGCATACGGCAATGACGCAGGTGTTCGGCCTTCTCCTTCGACTTACGCGCCCTTAGGCGCGAACTTTGCCGCGTGGGTTTCCCACGCCGACGCGCCTAAGGGCCAAGCCGAACGACCCAATAGCCTCCCTGCAAAAGAGAGCCGTCATGCTGCGCGATCCGTCCACGAAATACCGCCCCTTCCCGACCATCGACATCGCCGATCGAACCTGGCCGTCGAAAACCATCACCCGCGCGCCGCGCTGGCTCTCCACCGATCTGCGTGACGGCAATCAGGCGCTGATCGACCCGATGGACGCGGAGAAGAAGACGCGCTTCTTCGATCTGCTGGTGAAGGTTGGGATCAAGGAGATCGAGGTCGGTTTTCCCAGCGCCGGCGCGACCGAATTCGATTTCATCTCCGGGCTGGTCACCACCGGCCATGTGCCGGACGACGTGGCGATCCAGGTGCTCACCCAATCGCGCCGCGACCTGATCGAAACCAGCTTCCAGAGCCTGAAGGGCGCGAAACAGGCGATCGTCCACCTCTACAACGCCGTATCCCCGGCGTGGCGCAAGATCGTGTTCGGCATGTCGCGCGAAGAGGTGCGCCAGATCGCGATCGAGGGCGCCAAGGTGCTGCGGGATGAAGCCGCCAAGCAGCCGGACACCAAATGGATATTCGAATATAGCCCGGAAACCTTCTCCACCGCGGAGCTGGATTTCTCGGTCGAAGTATGCGCGGCGGTGATGGATATCCTGCGCCCGACGCCGGAAAATCCGATCATCTTCAATCTGCCCGCGACGGTCGAATGCGCGACGCCCAACATCTATGCCGATCAGATCGAATGGTTTGGCCGCAACATCCCGAACCGCGACAGCGTGGTGATTTCGCTCCACACGCATAACGATCGCGGCACCGGCGTTGCGGCGGCGGAACTGGGGCTGATGGCGGGCGCCGATCGCGTCGAGGGCTGCCTGCTGGGCAATGGCGAGCGCACCGGCAATTGCGATCTCGTGACCGTCGCGCTCAACATGTACACCCAGGGCGTCGATCCCCGGCTCGATCTGTCGGATATCGATGCGATCGTGAAGACGGTGGAATATGCCACCAATATTCCGGTCCACCCGCGCACGCCTTATGCCGGCGATCTGGTGTTCACCGCGTTTTCCGGCAGCCATCAGGATGCGATCAAGAAGGGCTTCGCGGCACAGAGCGCGCGCAACGACGATCTGTGGGAAGTCCCCTATCTGCCGATCGATCCGGCCGATCTTGGCCGCAGCTACGAGGCGGTGATCCGCGTCAACTCGCAATCCGGCAAGGGCGGCGTTGCCTGGGTGATCGAGCAGGACAAGGGGCTGAAGCTGCCCAAGCGGATGCAGGCCGATTTCAGCCGCGTCGTGCAGGCGCTGGCGGACGAGACGAGCCGTGAGTTGAACGCCGCCGATATCTGGGGCGCGTTCGAGCGCACTTATCTGCCGGAAGCGAAGGACCGTTTCGTCCTGCGCGATTACGAGGAAACCGGCGCAGTGGGCGATCGGCGCTTCGTGGGGCGTGTCGCGATCGATGGCGAGGAACGCTCGCTCTCCGGGCGCGGCAACGGGCTGATCTCCGGCGTGATCGCCGCGCTGGCCGAATCGACCGGGCCGGATCTCGAGGTGGTCGATTACAGCGAGCACGCCATCGGCCATGGCGCGGATGCGCAGGCGGCAACCTATCTCGAATGCCGCACGGCGGACGGGCGCATTATATGGGGCGTCGGCATCGATTCAGACATCGCCACCGCCAGCGTTCGCGCCGTGCTGAGCGCGGCGAATCGGGCCTGACACCCGGCTTCGTTGTCGATCGGGCGAAACCCCGTTTAGTCGCGCCGGCCCTCCAGCCGGCCGGCTCGCGGGGAGCCCCACGGCAGAGATAGTTGCAATCGTCACCGCTTGCGGGAGGCTATTTACCGCCTTACGCCAGTGGGATGACAAACCGTTTTCTCGCTGCCGTGCTGGCGCTCACCCTTCCCTTCCCCGCCGTCGCGCAGCGCGCCGTGCCGACCGTCCCGGCGACGGTCGATCCTGCCGTCGCGAGCCTGCGGGATGCCGCGCTCAAGGATGATATCGCTTATGATATCGTCGAAGGGCTGACGACCGAAGTCGGTGCCCGCCTCGCCGGCACCGAGGGAGAGGCGCGCGCGCGGAGCTGGTCCGTCGCCAAACTGAAATCGCTTGGTTTTCAGAATGTTCGGATCGAAACCTATCGCATGCCTGTATGGGTGCGCGGCGAGGAACGCGCTGAAATAACCGCCCCCTTTCCGCAAAAGCTGGTGCTGACCGCGCTTGGCAATTCGGCCGCGACGCCAGCGGCGGGCCTCACGGCGGAAGTTGCGGTATTCAAGACCTTTGGCGATTTCATGAACGCGCCGGACAGCGCCGTGAAGGGCAAGATCGTTTACGTCGGCAACGCGATGGCGCCCACGCAGGACGGATCGAGCTACGGCCAGGCCGGCGTCGCGCGGTTCGCAGGCCCCGGAATCGCGGCGGCCCGGGGCGCTGCGGCGATGGTGATTCGCTCGATCGGCACCGATACGCATCGCACACCGCATACCGGCGTCACCAACTTCCCCGAAGGCGTTAAGGCGATCCCCGCCGCCGCGCTCTCCGTTCCCGACGCAAAGCTGATCGAGGCGATGGCCGCACGCGGCAAGCCGCTGACGATGAAACTCGTGCTCACGCCGCGCCAGATCGGCGAGCAGGAATCGGGCAACGTCATCGCCGAGGTGCCGGGCAGCGATCCTAGCGCGGGCATCGTGCTGATCGGCGGCCATCTCGATAGCTGGGATCTCGCGACCGGGGCGATCGACGATGCGTCGGGAGTGGCCATCACCGCCGCGGCAGCGAAGCGCATCATGGATACGGGGCGTCAGCCTCGTCGAACCATCCGGGTCGTCTGGTTCGGATCGGAAGAGGTCGGCGGCTTCGGCGCACGCGATTATGCGCGTCGGCACGGCACTGAACAGCATGTAATCGCGGCCGAAAGCGATCTCGGCGCGGATCGCATCTGGCGCTTCGAGGCGTCGCTGCCCGATAGCGCGCGAGCGGTGGGCGATCGCCTCGCGAGTGCGCTGGCCCCGCTGGGCATCGTTCATGGCCGCGGCGAAGGCGGTGACGGCGCGGATATCGCCCCGATCATTGCCAAGGGCGTGGCGGGAATCGACTTCAATCAGTCCGCCCTGCACTATTTTGACACACATCATACCGCCGACGACACGCTCGATCGCGTCGATCCGGAAGCACTTCGACAGAATGTCGCGGCATGGACTGCGATGCTCGCGATAGTCGCCAATGCCCCTGAGGAAATCGGCCCGGTGACGCGCAAACCTCGGTGAAAAATGGCCATTCAACCCGTCGCATCATGTCTATTTCGTGAATTTCCTCATTGACCCACCGAAACGGTTCGGTATTTCGGTGTTTCGCGACGGCGAGGGTCGGCCGCGATGATTGCTATGCTTGGGAGCATCCGAATGAAGAAGTTTGCCTTTATTCTTGCTGCCGCCGGCCTGATGTCCGTTGCGGCCTGCTCGAAGCCGGAAACGCCTGCTGAGAACAACGCCGACATGCTGGCGGACAATCTGCAGAGCGCTGCGGACAACCTGGACGCGGTTGCGGACAACACCTCGAATGCCGTCGCTTCGGACGCGCTGTCGAACGCCGCGGACAACCTGAACGCGACTGCCGACAACGTTCGTGACGCAGCTACGAACGCACATTGATCGCCTGATGGGCCTTCGGGTCCACAGCGCTTGATGTATGGAAAAGGGGTGCTCCTTCGGGAACGCCCCTTTTTCTTTGCCTTTCCTACGTCGTCTTGGTCTTGCGTCAGAAAACCGCGCTGCTAGTCACAAGCGCCACGTGGGCCTGTAGCTCAATGGTTAGAGCTGGCCGCTCATAACGGCTAGGTTGCGGGTTCGAGTCCTGCCGGGCCCACCAAACTCCCCCCGCCGCCGGCAGGGGGAGAAGATCGACGGATCAGCGCACCGCGCCGCGTCGCACCAGATTATATACCGCCAGCAACACCACCGCGCCGAGAAAGGCGACGAGCAGCGTCATCGGATCGAACGGATTCGCGGTCAGGTGGCTGTTGTGTGAAAGGGCCCCGAACAGGAACCGCCCGACGATCGACCCGACGCAGCCGATCAGCACGTTCCAGATGATCCCTCCCTGGTCGCGCATCACCATTCCGGCGACCCAACCGATGATGCCTCCCACGATCAACGCGATGATTAGGTGCATGGCAAATCCTTCCCCTAGTTCATTGTCGCTCCCGGGAAGGAGAGATTGCGCGCTTTCAATAGGACGCACCACAGGTTTTTTCGGGGCAGGTCAGACGCCTGGGCCCAATGCTTTCGGGATGCGCTCATCGCCTGCGTGACCGTGGCCGTTCAAGAACCGACGCCATGATGCACCCGGAACATGTTGCCAGGATCGTAGCGCCGCTTGATCGCCAGCAGGCGCGGATAGTTCACCCCCCAGAACGCCTCGCTCCAGCGTGGGTGAAAATAATCCGTCTCCGATACATAAGACGCCGGCGGCCCGCTGATCGCCTCCAGCGGAGCGAAGGCCGCCTTCATCGCCGATGCGGCTTTCCGGCCGCCGGCAAGATCGGGCTCGTGTCCGGCGATACCCGGGTAGGCCGGCCCCTGCCCGTCCGCGACGATCGCCAGCGCGAAGGCATCCAGCAGGCGCGGATTGGTCGCGGTGTCGGCACAGGCCGCGCGCACCTCAGGCGTGGCGCCGGCAATCCCCTTGTTGAAATGCAGCGTGACGCCCGATCGCGCCGCCGCCTCCAGCAGTGCCGCGACCAGCCGATCGCTGTTTCCCGGCCCGAGCAGGGACGTTGGCAGCCAGGTCGAATGATAGCCATCAATCACCCAGCCAGCCTCATCGACGTTCTGCGCCCAAAAAGCGTCTCGCGGACGCGCGCCGGGGCGATCGTCGTGTCGAATCACGTCCGGTAACGTTCTGAGGAAATCCGGATCCCACATCCGCTGCGCCGGGAAGGCGGCGATCATCGGCGTGCTCACCGCATAATCCGACGAGCGCGCGCGCAAGCCCGAAAGGAACGGCCGCCACACCTCCTCAGCTTGTGCCGAGGTAAGCCCGGAGAATAGCATGCGCACCACAAGCCGCCGCCCCCGAAAACCGATCTGTTCGCCCCAATCAGGATTGAACAGCGACGAACGGTAGAATTCCACCACGCGCGCCACCAGTTCGCGCCAGGCCACATCGGATTTCGCGCTCACATCGAACATCACCGCGCCGAAGGTCGACGGCAATTCGTGGGTACGCAGCGTCAGACGGGTGACGATCCCGAATGTGCCCCCGCCGCCACCCTTCAGCGCCCAGAAGAGATTGGCGTTGCGATGCGCGTTGGCGATGCGGATATTCCCGTCCGCAGTAACGATCTCCGCCTCGATCAACCCGGCAGCGCCAGTGCCATAGCGTTTGGAAAAACTACCGAAGCCGCCGCCTTGCACCAGCCCGGCAACGCCAACCGTCATGCAGCCGCCGCCCTGAACATAGCGCCCGCCGCGTGTCGTCACTGCGTCATAGGTGCGCCCCCACATCGCCCCCGCGCCAACAGAAACGGCGGCCTGCGGTATCGCTCCAGCCGGAGCCCCCACCGGCACGAAGGCATCGTGAAGCTCGATAGCGTCCATCTGGCGTGTCCAGACGAGCAACGAGTCCGGCGCGTTCGATCCACCGATATAGCTATGCCCGCCGCCCTTCACGACGAGGCGCACCCCGGTGCGCCGCGCAAAATCGACAGCGGCGGCAACGTCGGCGGCGGATGTCGCGGCAACGGCATATGCGCTCGGCTGCGAGGTCCAGCCGTCCGTCCAGCCCAGTGTCTGCGTCAGCGCCGGGTTGTCGCCGATGAAATAGGGGTTGCGCAGATTGCGGAACAATTCCGCCGTCGCCGGGTCGCCCGGCCGCGATCGCGCTTCCACCAGCGGCGACCGGACGAGGGACAATCGACCTTGCACCTTTTTGGCGAGCCCCTCCCATTGCTTGGGCGCGGGCCATGCCGGCGAACCCGGACGGGGCGCGACAGGTTGCATCGCGCCAATCGCTCGTGCGGCTCCCCCCGCAGCGATGCTCAAGCCGAGCGAGGCTCCGATCAGCGTCCGCCTGTTCAACCCGCGCTCGAAAAACCTGTCCATCTGTCGATCCCTTATTTGCGTCCGGGTATCTTTCGGTCGCCGGCCGACCGCGCCATAGAAGCGGGATGGCCGGGGATGCGGATGGTATGAACGGCAGTCAGGGTGGGACGCCCGGCGCCTCTGCGGTGACGAACGGCGTGCCCGCGTTCGGATATATCGCAGCCGCCGTCGGCACTTTCCTCGTCACCAGCATGAATGTCTGGTCGGGGCTGGACGGCCGGCATGGCAACGACTGGCGGATCGCGGTTTATGAATATACCAGCACCGTCGTCATTTTCGCGCTGCTGTGGCCGCTGGGCTGGCTTCTGCGGCGCGTGCTGGCGAATTGGCCGGAGCGCAAAACAATCGCTGCGGGGCTGCTGATAGCGGGCTTATTGCCGTTCGCGCTGGCCCATGTGTGGGGGTTCGTCGCGCTGCGAACGGTTATCTTCGCCGCCTTCGGCCTGCACTATAGCTTCGATGGACTGGAAGGCTGGGCCTTCGAATTTCCGAAGGAGATCGCGGTTTACGCGATATTGGTCTCCGTGCTCGGCGCGACGAGCGTATTGGCGCGCAGGCCGACAGCAAGCGGCGCGCCGTCTCCCGTCGAGCAACGCGTCGTCCTGCGCGAGGGCGGCCGTGTGATCCATGTCCGTCCGATCGACATTGCGGCGGTATCATCGGCTGGAAATTACGTGGAATATCATCTGATAGATGGTCGCAAGCCACTCATCCGCGCGACCTTGTCCGCGTGCGAGCGCGAGTTGCTCCCCGCCGGTTTCGTGCGGGTCCACCGTTCCTGGCTGGTCAATAGCCGGCTTATCCGAGAGATCGAACCCGCCGGCAGCGGCGACCGGCGCTTATTCCTTGCCGGAGGCGTGGAGGCCCCGCTCTCGCGTCGCTTCACCGATCGTTTCAACGCTGCGTTGGCCGACGCGCATCGATCGCCGGATACGGGCGATGCTGAGAAGGCTCCCCTTCCGCTTTAGAGCGCCTCACCCATCGCGTGGATCGGGAAGCGCGAGGTGGTAAGCTCAAGCCAGCGTCAAGCCGCCATCGATATCGATGATGGCCCCGGTCAAATATGTGTTCACCGCACAGGCCAATATCTGAAAGGCCACCTCCTCTGGTCGCCCGACGCGCGTCATCGGCGGATTGGCTGGCTGACCACTTCTCTGCCGCGCCGCGCGCAGCATCGGGGTATCGACGAGACCGGGCGAGATGCAATTAACGCGGATCGGCGCGAATTCGGCAGCCAACACCTTGGTTAGCGCTTCGATCGCAGCGCTGGCCGCTGCCACTGGTCCCCGGCCGGCGCGCGGCCGGCGAGCGGCGGCACCGGAGATCAGCGTCAATGATCCCTCTTCGCTGATGCGGGCGAATTTCGCGATCAGGTACGGCCCCCAGAATTTGGAGGCGAAGGTCGCGTAAGCCGTTTCAATCGGCAATTCGCGAACTGGGCCGGCGCTGATCGCGGCTGCGGTAACGATGACGTGATCGAACGGCTCGTTCGCGGCAAAAAACGCGGCGATCTGATCGGCGTCGGTCATATCCAATGGTGTGCCCATCGCCGCATTGCCGATTAGCGCGATGGCAGCGGTCAGCCGGTCAGCATCGCGCCCGGCGATCGTCACCCGGCCGCCAAGCGACGCCGCGGCTTGCGCGACAGCGAGCCCGATCCCCGAGCTGCCCCCAACTACCAGCAATCGTTGCCCGGCAAGGCTGGAAAAGGTTGGTGATCGCTCCATCGCGCATTCTGCTCCTCGCCAATTGCGGCACGATAGCAGAGGCAATCGCACCTACGCCAAGCATCTGTGAACATGGTGATAATTATCAAATAGCGCGCGCTCGACGCTCTGTTTGTCTCGGCGGCCGCTACATCCCGTTCGCCGGATCGCCGGTCGGGTTCGCACGCGCCATCGCCACCACCTTTTTGAAGGTCGCCAGATCGAGCGCGCCGGGAATGAGATAGGGCCCGATCAGAAAGCCCGGCGTGCCGCGCAGATTCATCGCCGCCGCCTGCCGCCGCGTGCGATCGAGCAATGCGTCGATCTCCGCGCCGTGGGTCTTCAGATCCTGCTGCAAGCGCACCCAGTTCACGCCCGCCTTTTCGGCCGCCGCGCGAATGGTCTGATCGTCGAGCTTGCCCGATGTCTGCAACAGCGCGTCATGGAAAGCGATGTATTTGCCCTGATATTTGGAAGCGGTAGCGAGCCGGGCGGCAAGCGTCGAGGTTTCGCCAAGAACCGGCCAGTCGCGATAGACCACCCGGATTTTACCATCGCTCGCCAGCAGCGCGGCAAGCACAGACTGCGAACGGCGGCAAAATGGGCATTGATAATCGGAATATTCGACGATCGTGACGTCATAACTTTTCGGGGTAAGGCTTGGCACGGCGGGATCGTCGGTGATCGTCCGGCGCGCCGCAGCCACGCGCTCTGCCTGCGATGCCTGCATCGCGTCGGCCGTACCGACCGATAGTCCGATCACGCCGAATAGAAACGCGAACCGCCGCGTTGTCCTCAAGATGATTTCCCCTCAAGCTTGGCGATCTCCGTCATCAGCGCGGCACGCGAAATTTCGCCGATATGGCGTTCGCGAACCTTGCCCCGAGCATCGACGAAGATGGTGGCAGGCAACGCCGGAGACCGAATGGCGGCTCCGATGCTGGCGGCAGGATCGCGCAATACGGCGCCATGCGCAAGGTGGTGGTCGGCAAGGAAGCGCCGAATATCGCCCGCATCCTCTCCCTGATTGACGAGAAGGATGGGGACCGACGAGCGCGACGCGACATCAATCACCATCGGCATCTCGCGCCGGCATGGCGGGCACCAGCTCGCCCACAGGTTGATCACTAGGGGACGGCCACGCAGCTCATCCAGCCGCATCGGCTTTCCGTCCATCGTCTCCACCTGCAAACCGGATGGCAGCGGCCGCGGCGGGGTCGCAAGCAACGACTGGGCCCCGAGCCACGCCAGCGCGACAACAACCGGCACAGCGGCGAGCATGGCGGATTTGCGCCATGGCGCTGCCCGCCAGCCGAGCACCAGCGCGGCGGCGATCACGCCGGGCCAAAGCGTAAAGCCGCCCTGCCACAGCGCCAACGCGCTCCATGGCTCGGCCGCATAAGCGGCGCGATGGATGAGGACATAGACCAGCCGAGACACCACAATACCGAGCACCAACGCCCGCGAGATGCGCGCCGGGCGAAGCCGCAACGCGTCCGCGAGCAGCGTCGCCACGGTGACGAACACCATGATCGCGATCGTCGCGATCAAACGATCGACTGAAAGCGCCAGAAAACCCAGTTGAATGGTTTCGTCCATGTTCCTCGCGATCTTTGCGGTGCCGGGCGGCCTTAGCCTGCACTGTCGCGATAGGGTAACAGGCGATTTGGCATCCAATGGGAAAGCGCGTGAAACCGGCAATCAAGCGACGGGATTTGTTCAGCCTTTTGGCGCTGGTAGGGGTCGCCGGCGGTGCCAGTCTGTGGCTGCGGCAGACCGCGCCGATCGGGCGCGACGTCTCGCGCAACCATGCCGCGCAAACCGTGCTGCGCGACGAAGCATGGCCACAGGGCGGGCCGTCCGACGCCAATCTCACGGTGGTGGTTTTCACCGACTATCAATGCCCGGCCTGTCGTCGCGCCGAGCCTGCACTGCGCGAGGCGATGGAGCGGGACGGGCAGGTGCGGATCATCTATCGCGATTGGCCGATATTCGGTCCGCGATCGACGCTTGCCGCTCGTGCGGCGCTGGCGGCCAGCTATCAGGGGAAATATGAGCTATTCCACCGCGCCCTGATGGCGGAACCGTGGGTGCTGGACGATGCGACGGTTCGCACGGTGGCGGCAAGCGCCGGTGTCTCGGTGCCAAGGCTGGAGCGCGATCTCGCTACGCACCGGGACGAAATCACCGCCGCCCTCGCACGCACGCGCCGCGACGCGTTCTTGCTGGGGGTGTCGGGAACGCCGGGCTACCTGATCGGCGCGCTTCTGGTCGACGGCGCGCAGAGCGCATCGCGTTTCACAAGCGCCTTTCGTGAGGCGCGCCGATTGCAAATCACCGGCTGATCGCAATTGTCGGGGCCAGCCGCACGAATTTGCGCCCCCCTCAGTTCGGTTGGTCTCGCGGCGTATCGGCTGGCCGCTCCGGGGTTGAGGCAGGCTTCTCCTCCTCGGCCGGCGGCTCCATGACACGCTCCTTCACCGTCACCGGAGCGGTTGGCGCTTCCGACATCGGGCTGGAATTCTTCGGCGCCCTCCCCTTCAGCTCGTCGATCTCATTCTGGCGCCGCTGCAGATAGAAATCGCGCGAGCGGGCATATGGATCGGCCTGCCCATCGTGAAGCTGATGCAGCGTCTCATCGAATTCGGCGCGATGATCGAGCGTGCCCAATACGGCGAACGGCACCGAGAATTCAGGCTTGGTAATCCGCTTGCCATACACGAACGGGAACAGAAGCCGATCGAGCGCGCCACCGATCAAGTCGCGCGGCGTCGTCGGGCCAACGATCGGCAGGAACAGGAACGGGCCTGATTTGATGCCATAAAATCCGAAGGTATTGGCAAAACCATTGCTGCGCCGCCGCCATTTGAAAGGCTTGCGCTTCGCCATATCGAAAACGCCCGCCACCCCGACTGTGGTGTTGACCGCGAAGCGGCCGGCGGTCTCAAGCGCGCGCCCGATTTTGAGCTGGAGCACGAAATTCAGGAAAACGACTGGCTCGCGCAGATTGTAGAGGAAATTGTGCACGCCATCGCGGACCGGCTTCGGCACCGCATCCTTATAGGCCAGCGCAATCGGCCCGATCAGCGCCTTGTCGACCGCCTGCGTCGCCTCGAACGCCTTCAAATTGACGCCGAGCAGCGGATCGGGTGCCTCCCATTCGCCGCGGCCGGTGACGACGATATCGCGCGGATGGGTCTCGCCACCATGCACGGCAGCCTGCGCGGCGGCTGGAGACGGCTCCGCAGCGGGATCGCCGGCCGGTGCGACTGTTTCGGCATCGCTTGGTTCCGCGGCTGCCGGAGGCGCTAGCGCAAGCGGTTGCACGCCCATGGGAGCAGCGAGATCGACAGACGCGATCTGTCTCGAATCGCCCGATCTTCCGGGATCGACCGAACAATTCACATCATCCGCAAGGCCTTCGGGACAACGATTCTGCGCGAAGGCCGGGCTATTCGTAAACGCCAGAATGCCGGCCACCGCCAGAATCACGGGCCGGCGATTTCGGTATTTACGCATCCAGTCCCCCTGCCGCCCCGCGTTCGCCCGGCGGCGTGCCCGTAGCATATGCTTTAGTGAGGGTGCAGAAATTTAATTCCGCCGGCGCGGTTGCAGATGTCTTGGCTAGTCTGAAGCTGTCTTGCCATCACAAGATGCGCGTGACGAAAGCAGCAGTCGCGTCGAGCGAGGGCAGCCAACAGAATTTCGCGCCGCAACATGGCCGCTTCGTGCGGCAGCGTCTGCTTTTGGTGACCGAAGCGCGAATTTCATGCGCCTTCAGCACATCCCCGCCGCCTATGGCGGGGATGGTGACCCCTACGGGAGGGGGTGGAATTTATAAAAACAACACTAATACAATGCTTTATAGGCCGCGCCTGCGCGTTGTCAAAGCGCCAAATGGACCATTGAAATGGACCACTCGGAATCAGGCTCTACCGAGGTAGCATCGTATCCATTCGTTGAATTATTCGTGCCGATCGGCGCCCAATGCCGAGACCGATTCACAGAGGACTGGCCTCGCAAAAACTTGACAGCCCGTCGGTGCCGTCAGCCCTATCGGCACACTCCCATGAATTTACGAAGAGACCGATCCACCGGGTAAATTGGTTCGACCAAGCAACTATAAAAAAGGCGACGCCGAAGCGTCGCCCTTATCTGGTGCGTACTGACACTTGTTAACTGCCAGACCGCGATCTCTGAGCGGTTGTACTGAGCGACTAAGATGAATTGGTCAACACTGTTTTTTCAGTTCGAATTCATTTCGGAGACGATTTTAACTTGACCGAAACGGGCGATGCTGGATCACTTGAGGATCCATATAAGATGGGGGAAGAATGGTTCAAAAAAGCAACCGACCCTGGCGCCTTGGTGCCGATCTCGGCGCGAACTCGCTCGGCTGGGCGGCGATCGAACTGAGCGCGCCCGTCAACGGCAAACCCATCTCCATCCTCGCTGCCGGATCCCGCATCTTCAGTGATGGCCGCGATCCCAAGTCCGGCGCGTCGCTCGCAGCGGATCGCCGCGATGCGCGGGCGATGCGGCGACGGCGGGACCGGTTTCAGCAGCGGCGAAAAGCGCTGATCAAATATCTGATCGCCGACAACCTGTTCCCCGCCGACGAGGAGGCGCGAACAGCCATGGCCGCGATCGACCCCTATGCCGTGCGGGCGCGGGCGCTAGATGAACCCCTCTCGCTGCCAGAACTGGGGCGTGCGCTGTTCCACCTCAACCAGCGGCGCGGCTTCAAATCGAACCGCAAGGCCGACCGCAAGGCAGACGATGACGCTGGCAAGATCGCAGTCGGCATCGACCGGACACGCGACGCCATTCGGCAGGCCGAGGAGGAAGCGGGCGCGGAACCCGGCAGCTGGACTTATGGCAAATGGCTGTACGTACGGCGCGCCAGCGCCGCTGACGCCAACGCCATCCCTAGCGTACGAACCCGGCTGCGCCCCGAAAGCGGCGAGAATGCCAAGGGCGACGGCTATGATTTTTATCCCGGCCGCGCGCTGATGGAGGAAGAATTCGACGCTATTTGGGAAGCGCAGGCGCCGCATCATCCCGAAGTACTGACGAACGCGGTCCACGACAGGCTGCATGAGATCATCTTCTACCAGCGACCGTTGAAAGCCCCGCGGATAGGCATGTGCACGCTGATCGCGAATGACGAGCGCCTGCCCAAGGCGCATCCGCTGTTCCAGCGCCGCCGCCTGCTGGAGGAACTAAATGCACTCATGATCGTGCGGTCGGGCGAAATGGCGCAGCGGCTGACGCGGGAAGAGCGGGATATCCTGCTCCTGAAGTTGAAGGACAAGGGCAAGGTAAGTTTCGCCAGCCTGCGTAAGACCTTGAAACTCGATCCCGACGCCCGATTCAACAAGGAAAGCGAGAATCGCCCCGAGCTGAAAGGGGATGAAGTTGCCGCTGTAATGGGTGCGAAGACCCGCTTCGGCAATCGCTGGGTCCATCTGGCGATCGAGGAGCAATGGGATGTCATCGCGCGGCTGGAAACGGTCGAAAGCGATGCCGAGGACGCCGCCTTC
Source organism: Candidatus Sphingomonas colombiensis (assembly GCA_029202845.1). Classification (NCBI taxonomy): domain Bacteria; kingdom Pseudomonadati; phylum Pseudomonadota; class Alphaproteobacteria; order Sphingomonadales; family Sphingomonadaceae; genus Sphingomonas; species Candidatus Sphingomonas colombiensis. Next base: position 3,574,402 of record CP119315.1, read on the forward strand.
CGCGCCTGGCTGGTCGACATCCATAATCTGACGCCGGAGCAGGCGCGTGCCGTCGCCAATGCGCCCTTACCGCAGGGCTATGGCCGTTTCGGCGAGGGCGCGACCCGCCGGCTGATCGAGGCGCTGCGCGGCGGCGAAAAGGACGGGCGCGTGCTCGTCTATAGCGAGGCGGTAATCGCGGCAGGTTTTGGCCATCATAGCGACCTACGCACCGGCGAAATTTTCGAGGACACGCAAGGGCGCCCGCAGCTTCCCTATTATGGCGTGGCGCTGGAGCGGCACATCATGCCGGGCACGGGCGATCCATCCCATCCGGAGGAAATGCGGGTCGGCCGCCTAACCAATCCGACCGTCCATATCGGGCTGAACCAGTTGCGCCGTATCGTCAATACGCTGATCCGCGCTTATGGTCCGCCCGCGGAGATCGCAATCGAACTGGCGCGGGAACTCAAGCTGACCGACGAAGACAAGAAGCGGATAAACAAGGAGAATAATGAAAACCGGCTGGCAGCCGAGAAACGCTCGGAGAAGCTGCTGGGGATCGGCAAGCCCGACACCGGCGCCAACCGCGCGCTGCTGAAGTTATGGGAAGAGCTTAATCCTGACAATGTGCTGGATCGGCGCTGCATCTATACGGGCCAGCAGATTTCAATCGACATGCTGTTTTCGGCGGCGGTCGAGGTTGATCATATCCTGCCCTTCACCGCGACGCTTGACGACAGCAACGGCAACAAGATCCTCTGCCTGCGCGAAGCCAATCGGGAGAAGGGCAAACAATCCCCTTATGAGGCATGGGGGCACAGTGCCCGTTGGGAGGAGATTGCAGCTCGCGCCGCGCAACTGCCGCGCAACAAACGCTGGCGCTTCGAGCCGGACGCGATGGACAAGTTCAGGGACGAAAGCGGCTTTCTGGCGCGCCATCTGGTCGATACCCAATATCTCGCCCGGCTGTCGCGTGAATATCTCGCTGCGCTCTATCCCGACAAAGGTGAAGGCACCGGAAAAATCTGGGTTTCACCCGGGCGGATGACCGAGATGGTGCGGCGCAAGGTGGGCCTTAACGACCTTTTGCCCGATCATAATTTCGGCGGCGGCGCGGATCAGGCCAAGAACCGGCTGGACCATCGCCACCATGCGATCGATGCGGTGGTGGTAGCCATCGTGGACCGTTCCATGTTGAACTCGATTTCCAGAGCGTCCGGTCAGGAAGGCATGGACGGACGCGAGCGGATCGAAATCCCCCCACCCTGGGAGAATTTCCGCAATGACCTACGCACGGCTGTGAACGCGATCACCGTCAGCCATCGCGCCGACCATGGCACAACCTCCAAGGCCGGACTACCTAAGGGGAGGGACGCGACCGCCGGTCGCCTGCATAATGATACGGCCTATGGCTTTACCGGGGAAACCGACACCAAGGGCAACAGTATCGTCGTGCGCCGCGTGCTATTGTCGAGCTTCAAGAAGCTTGCCGATCTGGAGCGCATCCGAGACCTCGAACTGAAGGCTGCGCTACACCGACATCTCGACGGCCTGGAGGGCAAGGCGTTCGAGAAGGCGGCTGCGGATTTCCCCAATATGCAATGGCACCCCTTTCGCGGCGTGCGGCGCGTGCGGGTGATCGAGCCGCTGAGTGTCATCCCAATAAAGGATCGTAATGGTCATATATACAAGGGTTATAAGGGCGATTCCAATTATCGCTATGATGTGTGGGAATTGTCGAACGGCAAATGGGTGAACGAAGTCGTCTCAATGTTCGAGGCTCATCGACCGGGTTGGCAATCCGCCATCCGGATCGCCAATCCGACCGCGCGCAAGATATTGAGCCTGCACCGCGACGACATGCTCGCGGTCGAACGGGACGGAGCCGAGCGCGAACTGGTGCGGGTCGTGAAATTTTCCGAAAAGCAGTTTGCGGTAGCCCCACCCCACGAGGGTGGCGCGCTCAAGGTGCGTGACGCGGATAAGGGCGATCCGTTCAAATATAGCTACCCGTCGCCCAATACGCTGAAGGCCTGGCGCGCACGGCAAGTCCGCATCGACGAGATTGGCCGTGTACTCGATCCCGGCTTTCCGGCCCGGACAGCACGCCGCAAGACGCGCAAATTACCCTGACGCACAGGTGGAGGCAGACCGATGGACCGGATCGTCGATATCGCTACCGATGGTCGCCATTTGTCCGCATATCGCGGCTTCCTCATTGTGTCGGAGGATAGCGCCGAAGTCGGCCGCGTGCCGTTGGACGATGTCGCAGCCGTCATCATCCATGCCCATGGCGTCACCTGGTCCACCAATTTGATCGTCGCACTGGCGCAGCGCGGCGCGGTGATGCTGCTTTGCGGCAGCAACCATGCACCGGTCGCCGTGTGCCTGCCGCTGGACGGGCACCATGCCCAGAACAGCCGGATGCGCGCGCAGTGGGAGGCGGGAAAACCCCTGTCCAAGCAATTATGGCGGCGGATTGTCATCGCCAAAATCCGCTGGCAGGCGGCGGTGCTAGACGCCAACGGCATTTCCGCCTCTGCCTTCGACCTGCTCGCCCGGCGCGTGGGATCTGGCGACCCGGACAATGTCGAGGCGCAGGCAGCGCGGCGTTACTGGCCGCTGCTGATGGGGGAAAAGTTTAGGCGCGATCGCAATGCGGACGATACCAATGCCCTGCTCAACTATGGCTATACGGTGCTACGCTCGCTGTGCGCGCGCGCTGTGGTCGCCTCCGGCCTGCACCCGTCGATTGGCGTGCATCATGCTAACCGGACCAATGCCTTTGCCCTAGCCGACGATCTGATCGAACCGTTTCGGCCGCTGGTAGATGCGCTCGCATTGCGTCTGGTCGCGCGCGGGATCGAGAGCGTCACGCCCGAAGCCAAGCGCGCCTTTGCCGGACTGATCGCGCTCGATCTGCCCGGCGCGGACGGCACGACCACCGTGGCGGGCGCGGCGAACCGAGCCGCCCAGAGTCTAGCACGCGCCTTCCAGAGCGGACAGGCGGCCGACATCCTTCTTCCCACACCCCCGTCCGCACTAGAATTGGCCGGACTCGATTCGCTGCTCTCATGAGCGCGAGCCAGCTAAGCGGATATCGACTGATGTGGATTTTCGTGATGTTCGACCTGCCCGTAACCACAAGGGAGCAGGCACGTGCGGCCACTAAATTCCGCAACTTTCTACTTGATGAAGGTTTTGAGAAGAGCCAATTTTCGGTCTATGCTCGTTTCTGCAACGGCAAGGAGCAGTTCGAAACCTATATGCGGCGGGTCGAGTCGAACCTGCCGGATCGTGGCGACGTTCACATCCTCAGCTTCACGGACCGCCAATATGAGAATATCGTACGATTTTCAGGGCAGCGCCGCGGGCGGAAACGCAAAAATCCGGACCAACTGGCGCTCTTCTAACGATTCGCGTGGTTTTTTCCGCGATAGATCAATCAATATTTTCTTTTTCTCAAATAAATACCGATCAATCTATCTTAGCCGCTCAGAGATCGCGGTCCAGCGGCAACCGTGCCTATGCCGCCATCAATCACATTGACATCTTAGCCGCTCAGAGATCGCGGTCCAGCGGCAACGTCTTGATCTCTTCGTGCAGCTTGGTCGGCATCTTAGCCGCTCAGAGATCGCGGTCCAGCGGCAACGACGAGCAACTGGCATCGTGTCGCGCATCGATCTTAGCCGCTCAGAGATCGCGGTCCAGCGGCAACTCAGGGTGTCGGGGCTTGGCCGAGGAAGGCATCTTAGCCGCTCAGAGATCGCGGTCCAGCGGCAACCGCGTCGCATTGGTGATCGCGGAGCAGGCGATCTTAGCCGCTCAGAGATCGCGGTCCAGCGGCAACTCAGAGAAATACGTGCCGAACGGCGTGCTGAATCTTAGCCGCTCAGAGATCGCGGTCCAGCGGCAACACGCCAAGCGCCGTTGCGCCCTGAAGTTTAATCTTAGCCGCTCAGAGATCGCGGTCCAGCGGCAACGCCGGGCGGCGCGGCCCGGCGGTCTAGGCTATCTTAGCCGCTCAGAGATCGCGGTCCAGCGGCAACTCGTTGGTCGCGGTCGCGCCGCGTATGGTATCTTAGCCGCTCAGAGATCGCGGTCCAGCGGCAACCCCAGCTTGAAGCTGGGCAGGTCGCCACTGATCTTAGCCGCTCAGAGATCGCGGTCCAGCGGCAACTCAAGCCACCTTCGCGATAATCCGCTCGACATCTTAGCCGCTCAGAGATCGCGGTCCAGCGGCAACCGAGCGAGGCGACTATGCACCATGCAACCGATCTTAGCCGCTCAGAGATCGCGGTCCAGCGGCAACACTATGCACCATGCAACCGCGAAAATAACTATCTTAGCCGCTCAGAGATCGCGGTCCAGCGGCAACGCTGACCGTGTTCGGCAAGAACGAAAAATCATCTTAGCCGCTCAGAGATCGCGGTCCAGCGGCAACGGTGCGCGTTCGATCAGAATGCCAGCCCCGATCTTAGCCGCTCAGAGATCGCGGTCCAGCGGCAACAGACGACGTGGATTGCCACGCGTGAAAAGCATCTTAGCCGCTCAGAGATCGCGGTCCAGCGGCAACATCGCGAACCCGTTCTCGCCCTGCGCCGCCATCTTAGCCGCTCAGAGATCGCGGTCCAGCGGCAACCTGACGGACCTCGGCAACGCAGAGCGGTTTATCTTAGCCGCTCAGAGATCGCGGTCCAGCGGCAACCGCTTACCACGGCACGCGATCGGGAAACTGAACCGCGCCGGGTTTGCCGGAGGCTCCAACTCCTGAGAAGGAGGAGCCTGTATGAGCAAGACGACGAACAAGTTTGCGCCGGAAGTCCGCGAGCGTGCGGTACGGATGGTTTTCGACCACGAGCGAGATCATCCGTCGCGATGGGCGGCGGTGGTGTCGATCGCGGAGAAGATTGGCTGCGTGTTTGCCGAGAACTTTGCGGTGTACGGTGTGCGCAAGGTTTGGAGGAAAATGATGCGGGAGGGCTTTTCAGTTGCCCGTTGTACCGTCGCCCGGCTGATGCGCAGACATGGGCCTGCAAGGGGTGATCCGGGGTAAACCGGTACGCACGACCATCAGCGACAAGGCGGCACCATGCCCGCTCGATCACGTCAACCGCCAGTTCTACGCTCCAGCGCCGAACATGCTGTGGGTGTCGGATTTCACCTATGTCGCCACCTGGGCAGGGTTCGTCTACGTCGCCTTCGTCATCGACACCTACGCCAGGCGCATCGTCGGCTGGCGTGTCAGCAAGACGGCGCATGCCAGCTTCGTGCTGGATGCGTTAGAACAGGCGCTTCACGATCGCCGGCCGGTTCATCGTGGCGGCCTGGTTCACCATAGCGACCGCGGATCCCAATATGTGTCCATCAAGTATACCGAACGTCTCGCCGGAGCCAGGATCGAGCCGTCGGTCGGCAGCGTCGGAGACAGTTACGACAATGCTTTGGCCGAGACGATCAATGGCCTTTACAAAGCCGAGGTGATCCATCGCCGGGACCGTGGCGATCCCTCGAGGCAGTGGAATATGCGACCCTCAAATGGGTCGATTGGTTCAACCATCGCCGGCTGCTGGAGCCCATCGGCAACATCCCGCCTGCCGAAGCCGAACATCAATATGATGCTGCCGCGGACAACTTCGATATGGCAGCGTGACTCACAACCCAATGCCTCCGGCAGACCCGGCGCGGTTCAGACCACTTCGAGGCCGAATTCTCGTCGAAACCGGATAGTATGATCCTGGCCGCAGGAAGTGCGGACGCTTATCGAAAGCAGCATCAGAAGCCCAACCATGACATTATCCAGCTCGCCGTTACGGCTCACCATGGTGTCCAAGGCTGCATCGACAATCGCTTCGGCTTCCGCGACCACCTGCTACGCGAGTCGATCGTCGAGGCGTTTGACCTCCGCCTTATAGAGAGCGGTCCATTCGGCAGCGGCCACTTGGCAGTCGGTTGTTTCAAGCGAATGTTGCCACGAGGTCTTGCCAACCGTTCCGCGATGGCGTGCAGGCACGTCCCTCCGAAAATACTCAAATCTTGACTTCGCCTTGCGACGCGAATGCGTCATGCGTGGCCCCATTTCGTACCACCGGGCAGTGACCGAAGCGCGTATTTCATGCGCCTTCAGCACATCCCCGCCGCCTATGGCGGGGATGGTGACCCCTACGGGAATCGAACCCGTGTTTCAGCCGTGAAAGGGCCGCGTCCTAACCGCTAGACGAAGGGGCCGTTGGGCGAGAGGGCGGTTAGGCGAGGTAAGCCGCGCGGTCAAGGCAACAATCGATCAAAAATCAACCAGCCCATGCCGCATCGTCGAGATGAAGCTCCGCCGCAGGGCGTTGTCCCCATGTATCCACCTTCGCGCGACCGGCGAGCCACAGCCGGCGATGCGTATCGGCTCCGAGCAAGGCCTGACCCAGCGGCGTATCGGCTGCGCGGAACGCCATCGCCTTGAAACTGCGCCCATCATCTCCCGCAACGATCGCACGGACATGCCCGTTGCCGACGATATCGACGCGTACCGGGCGCACCCGCCCGATCGCGACGCGCGGAGAAGGCCATCCCATGCCATACGGACCGCCGGCCTCCAGCGCGGCAACCAGTTCGGGTGTGACGCCGCCGGGGGCATGGACGGAATCGACCAACAGCGCGCGATCCGCCGAAGCGACCGCGACCTTTTCCGCCAGCCGTTCCTCGATGAATTCGGCGAACGCCGGCACTTTCGCCGCATCGATCGTCAGCCCGGCCGCCATCGCGTGGCCGCCGCCCGCGACGAGCAACCCGGCTTCCTTCGCCGCCAGCACCGCCTGCCCAAGATCGACCCCCGTGATCGAGCGTCCAGATCCCTTGCCTACCCCTGCCTCGTCGAGCGCGATGACGATGGCCGGCCGGCCAAGCTTTTCCTTCAGGCGGCCCGCGACGATGCCGATCACGCCGGGATGCCAGCCCTCGCCGGAAACCACCGTCACCGCGCGATCGCTGGCGAGCAGCGATTCGGCCGCGTCCTGCACCGCCATCTCGATCGCGCGACGTTCCTCGTTGAGGCGATCGAGTTCGGCCGCGATCTCGCGCGCCTCGATCGGATCGCGCGTGGTGAGCAGCCGCACGCCAAGGTCAGCGCGACCAACCCGGCCACCCGCGTTGATGCGCGGGCCAAGCGCAAACCCGAGATCGGTCGCGGTCGGCGCGCGAGTGAGGCGCGAAGCCTCCATCAGCGCGGAAAGGCCGATATTCTGCCGCGCGGCCATCACCTTCAAACCTTGCGCGACAAACGCACGATTGAGCCCACGAAGCTGCGCCACATCGGCCACGGTGCCGAGCGCGACGATATCGAGCAGGTCCATCAGGCGCGGCTCGGCGCGGTTCGCGAACCAGCCACGCCCGCGCAATTCCCGCAGCAGCGCAGCGCCGAGCAGAAAGGCCACGCCGACCGCCGCCAGATGCCCGTGCGCGCGCCCTTCCCCTTCATCCAGACGATTCGGATTGACCAATGCCAGGGCCACCGGCAGCGCGCTCGCGCATTGATGGTGATCGACCACGATCACGTCGACGGGGACGGCATGCGCCGCCGCCAGCGCGTCAAACGCCTGCGCGCCGCAATCGACGGTGACGATCAGCGTCGCCCCCTCCCCCGCCAGACGCACCAGCGCCGGGCCGGACGGGCCATAACCTTCCATGAGGCGATCGGGGATATAGGGCCGCGCTTCGAGCCCAAGCTCGCGCAGCAGCAGGATCATCAACGCGGCGGAAGTGGCGCCATCGACGTCATAATCGCCGAAAATGGCAACCTGTTCGCGCGCCTCGATCGCATCGGCGAGGCGCACGGCGGCGCGATCCATATCGCGGAAGATCGACGGGTCGGGCATGAAACCACGGATCGTGGGATTGCGATACAATTCCAGCGCATCGCGCGGACAACCGCGAGCCAGCAGGAGCTGGGTGACAAGATCGTCGGGGACAAAATCCTCGCGCTGATCGGCCGCGAGGGAGCGCCAGCGCCATGGCTGGCCAAGGATCGAGCGTTCAACGCCAAGAACAGGAGCCGTCATCGCTCCCTATTGGCACGTTTCACCGCCATTGCGACAGCCCGGGCGGCGCGGTCGTGCGCCTCCGGGCTGTCTTGCACCGCCATCAACGCACGGTCGCGCTGGCGAGCTGGGTCTGCTGACTTGCAGCGATCAGCGCGCCGCGTTGGGCACTCGCCACCGCCATTGTCTCGGCGCGGCAGCGGGTGACATTGATCTGGCCACCGGGATCGGCGCTGGAGGCCGTGCCGCACACGTCGATCACGGCATGGGTGATGCGATGATCGAGCCGCCGCACATCCTGCGCGTTGGTGAGATTGAGGTCGGCGTGACGCACCGCGATCGATGGCGCCGGATCGACGCTCTGGGCAAAAGCCGGCGCGCCAGTGAGGGCCGCGGCAAACGCCGCGAGCGTGAGGATGGATTTCATGATCTGTCTCCGGGGTGGAAGTCGTTCGCGTCGGCGCCGGCGCAACACCCATATAGTACCGCTATACCCCAAACGACGAACAACGATGTTGCCGACTCATTCTGCAAAAGCGCAGAAAGGGGGGCGATGTACGACTGGGGCGATATCCGGCATTTTCTGGCGGTGGCCGAAACCGGCAGCACGCTTGCTGCCGGCCGCGCGCTGCGCGTCAGCCAGACGACCGCCGCGCGCCGCGTCGCAGCACTTGAGGAGGCGCTGGGCCTGATCCTGTTCGAGCGGCGGCAGAGCGGCTATTCGCTCACCCCCGCCGGCGAAACATTGCTCACCCACGCCCGCGCCGCCGAGGACACGATGCGCCGGGTTGCGGACGAGGCGGCGCTATTGCGCCGGACGGCGGAGGGCGTGGTTCGACTCACCATGTCGCCGATCTTCGCCTTCACCTTCATGGCGCCGATCGTCCGCGATCTGCGCACGGAGCATCCCGAAATCCGCATCGAGATCGATACGAGCGAGGATGTGCGCGATCTCGCCGGTGGGGAGGCGGATATCGCGTTGCGCGTCAGCAAGAGCCCGACTGGTGCCGGCCTGATCTGTCGCCGCCTCACCGACGATCCGTGGACGGTCTATTGCAGCCGATCCTATGCCGAACAGCATGGTGTGCCGCGTCGCATTCCCGAACTGGCGCGCTCGCCGTTCATCGGCGGTGGCGAGCCGGGCGTATGGGCGCAATATCTGGAATGGCTGACCGAACACGGGCTGGAAGGTCAGGTGGTGATGCATCACAATTCGTCGACCGGCCTGCTCGCGGCGGTACGCGCCGGGATGGGGCTCGCGGTGCTGCCGTGCCTGGCCGCGGATAGTGATCCGGATTTGATACGCTGCCTGCCGCCGCTAGAGGGCGTCGCGCTCAGCCTGTGGCTCGCCTATCACGAGCGCTTCCGCCACGAACCGCGCATCCGCGCCGTGCTGGATTTTCTCGCCGCTCGTATCCCGCGATATATCGGCTGACACGCGGGAACGCGATCAGGCGGGCTTCACCCACGCGCCTTCGCGAAACCATTTGGTGACGATATATTTGACGCCTTCGGTCACCGCCGATCCCTCGTGCAACGTGGCGTCGTTCGGCGTGCCATCGGCGTTCAGGTTGTTCCACGCCAGCAGCAGGCCGCGCTTCGGCGCGACCCGCAAGCCCGCCTGAGGAAACCAGGTGGCCCCGCCTTCTTCCACATCGTTCAGATAGATCATCGCGGTCCAGGTGCGATGGCCGCCGGTCGCCTGCATCGCCGGCCAATAGCTTTCGCCCTCGTTGAAATAATCGTGATGCGGGCGAAAATGCTGCCCGACGGCATAGCGCTGGCCCTGAAGCGTTTCCCCATTTTCGGGCGCGATGCCCAATAGCGCCGCCACCCCCTCGTCGATCGCTCGTATCTCCGGCGACCAGCGATCGAGATCGCAGCTTTCGCTGGTCCGATATTCCGAATTACCGCTGTTGGATAACAGGGTGGACGGGCGGCGGTTCGCGTCGATCAGCTTAATCAACCGCGCACACTGCTTCGCGTCGAGATAGTTGCGGCAGCGATATGCGACCGCCAGTTCGCTCGGCAATCGCTCTATTCGAGGGTTGGCGTCGAGCCGTGCCTGCACCTGTTCGCCGATGAAGCGGCGCACCGGGGAAGGCTGCGCGGAAGATCCGGGATTCCTCGTCATATTCAGGCCACTTTGCGCGGCCCGCCTCGAATGACAAGCGGGCGCCGTTCAAAAACGGCGCCCGACGTGTCTTACCAGAAGATGTCGTTGATCACGTCGACCACCTGGCCGGAATAGATGTCGACCAGCAGGGCATCGTTATAATAACGCACCCAGCGATACGGGCCGTACACTTCCGGCAGGCGATAGCTCCACGGATCGTCGATCCAGTAATTCTGCGCGAACAATATGTTCGACAGGGTCATGCCGATCGAAAAGCGGCGATAGCCGTAGCTCCAGCCATAGGGCGCGTAATAGCGCGGCAGATGGAAGGCCTGACGGTTCTGGTAGCGGTAGCCGCTCCAGTTATAGCGCGTGTCACGACGCCAATCCCGGTTCCACTGGCCGCGATTGTCGCGGGCGTAGCGATCGCCGCCATTGTAGCGCGGATCGTTCCAACCCCGACGCGGATCGCGGTTATACTGGCCGCGATCCTGCCAGTTCGGCCCGCGATCGCCATTCGGCCGCGCCTGCTGCGAACCGCCAGGACGCCCCGGCTCACGCCATTGTCCGTGTGACTGATCTCGGCCGGCCCAGTTGCCGCCCTGCGACGCATCGGGGCGCTGCCAGCCACCAGGCTGCCCGTCTGGCTGGCGTTGCGGCCGCTGGGCCTGCTCGCGATCACCGCCATTCCATTGCGAACGCTCCTGCGCCTGACCGCGATCACCACCATTCCATTGCGGACGCCCCTGCGCCTGACCGCGATCGCCACCATTCCACTGCGGACGCTGTTGCGCCTGACCGCGATCGCCACCGTTCCATTGCGGACGCCCTTGCGCCTGACCGCGATCGCCACCGTTCCATTGCGGGCGCTGTTGCGCCTGACCGCGATCGCCGCCGTTCGATTGTGGGCGCTGCTGGGCTTGCGGCGCTTGAGCCTGATGCTGCGGGCGTTCGCCGCGATCACCATTGCCGCGATAATCGCCGCGCTGCGCGTTATCCTGAGCGGATGCCGAAAGCGGCAGCAGCGAGGCCGCGGCCATCAGCGTTACCGAAATCAACTTTTTCATTCCCGGTCACTCCACCGCCGGCGCACGAGCCGGCCCTGATAATGATGCCGGTTTGGCCGAGTCGTGGCGAATGTGTGCTGAACCGGTCTGTAAGCCTAATGAAAGAATCAGGCTTGAGCGGAGGCTGGCTGCTCGATCTCGCGGTGCTGATCGGCGAGGTAGCCCAGCGACGCGCGCGCACGCACCGGGCCCGCGATATCCGCCACCAGATACAGCGGCCGTCGCTTCGATTCGATATAGAGCCGCCCGAGATATTCGCCGATCATGCCCAGCACGAACATCTGCACCGCGCTCAGCACCGTCACCACCAGCATGGTCGAGGTCCAGCCCTGCACCGGGCTGCCTTCGAAGTAACCCCAGGCGATATAAACCAGCAGCAGCAGCGACGCCCCCGCCAGCGCGACCGAGGCATGGCTGGCGAAACGCAACGGTGCGGTGGAAAAGCCGGTCACCGCGTCGAACGCGAGCCGCAGCATCTTCGACAGCGGATAGTTCGTCTCGCCCGCGTGGCGCTCTGCGCGATCATAGGGGAATGGCACCTGCCGGAACCCGATCCACGCCACCATCCCGCGAATGAACCGCGCCTGCTCCGGCAGCGACAGGAACGCATCGAGCGCGCGACGCGTCATCAGCCGGAAATCGCCGGTGTCGAGCGGGATCGGCGTATCCGTCACGCGATCGAGCACACGATAGAAGATCGACGCGGTCGCCTTCTTGAACAGCGTTTCTCCCTCGCGACGGCGGCGAACGGCATAGACCACATCCGCTTCCTCGCGCGCCATCGTTTCGCGCATCTCGCCCAGCAATTCGGGCGGATCCTGCAAATCGGCGTCGAGGATCAGGATCTGCTCGCCACCGCACAGGTCCAGCCCAGCCGTCAGCGCGAGCTGATGGCCGTGGTTACGCGACAGGTTGATCGCCACGACGCGCGAGTCCGCCGCCGACAGCTGCTGCATGATCGCCCAGCTATTATCGCGCGAGCCGTCGTTGACGAGCACGATCTCATGATCGTCGCCCACCACGGATCGCACGGCGGCGGATACGCGCTCGTGGAGCAGCGGCAATGTCGCCGCTTCATTGTAACAGGGAATGACGACGGAAAGCTGGGGACGGTGCATGGCGGCGCCCCTTATCGGCTAGCCGGGCGGAAATCACCAGATTGTTCGCGCGAGCCGCGGGAAGGCGCGCCGCAGTGCAGAGCCACCTTCCCGCTTTGCCGCATCACGCGCCGGCGCGGGCGCGTTCTTCCACCATTCGTTCCAAAATGGTCAGCGGCATGGCGCCGGCGTGCAGGATATCGTGGAAATCCTTTTCGTTGAATTTCGCGCCCTGAATCGCCTTGGCCTTTTCGCGCGCGCGCACCCAGGCGGCATGACCGACCTTGTAGCTGCAAGCCTGCCCCGGCTGTGTGCAATAACGTTCGATCTCTCGCTGCGAGCGCGGCCGCGCGAAACCAACGGTCTGCACCATATAATCGGTCGCCTTTTCGCGGTTCCACCGCTTGGTGTGGATGCCCGTGTCGATCACCAGCCGCGCGGCGCGGAAGAGATAGCTTTGCAGGAAGCCCGCGCGCTCCAGCGGCGTGACATAGCCGCCCACTTCGTCCGCCAGACTTTCGGCATAAAGCGCCCAGCCTTCGGAATAAGCGTTGAAGAAGGAGAGCTTGCGCAGCAATGGCGTTTTCGCCTGCTGCGCGACGGTGAGTTGCAGGTGATGCCCCGGCACGCCTTCGTGATAGGTCAGGCTCGGCAGCGAATATTTCGGCCAGTCGCCGACGCTCTTGAGGTTGATCCAGTAAATCGCTGGGCGCGAACCATCGAGCGCGGCGAGATAATAATAGCCGTTCGACGCGCCATCCTGAATCTCCACCGGTACACGGCGAATCTCGAGCGGCGCGTTGGGCGGATTGTTGACGAGGCGGCCAAGCTTTGCCGTCATCGCGGCGTTGCCTGCGTTCAAATCGCTGATCAATTGCGCGCGACCGGCGTCGGTATCGGGATAAAGCTGCTCGGGGCGGACGTTGAGCGCGTTGAGCCGGTCCGCGACCGAGCCCTGCGTCAGCCCATTCGCCTTCAGGATCGTTTCCAGCTCCGCGGTGATCGACGCGACCTGCTCCAGCCCCATGCGATGAACCTCGTCGGGGGTGAAATTGGTGGTGGTCGATTCGGCCAGCGCCGCGGCGTAGATTTCATCGCCCTTCGGCACTGCCCACAACCCGTCATCGGTCCGCCCCTTGGCGCGCAACGCCTTGATGAGCGTGATCTGTCGATCGAGCGCGGGATAGATCTGCTTATCGACGATCGCGCTGGCCTTCGCCTGCCAGTCGCCAGCGATATTCGCTTTGGCCGCACGCGAGACGAGCGATTCGGTCAGCCCGCTCTTCCCCGGCGCGGGATCACGCAGCTTGGCCATCTGCCCCAGCGTGAGATCGAGCGACCAGCCCGGCGCGACATAGCCACGCGCCGCCTCCGATTTCTGGTGTGCGGTGTCGTTGTCGAGCGCGGTCGCCATTGCGGCGAGGCGATCGAGATAGGCCGAGCAATCCTCCGCATTGGTGATGGTGTGGGAGGAGTTCAGGAAATCGGGCGTCTCGAAATAGACACCGCCCTGCTGGAAGATCGGATACGGGCGCTGCACCGAATCCAGGCCGAATTTGTCCATCGGGATCGCACGCGCGTTGAGCGAATAAAGCACCACCTCGCGATCGAGCCGGGAGCCGGGCGAAAGCGTTTCGGGCGCCACGGCGACAATGTCGCGGATCGCCTTATGGAGGGTCAGTTGCCCCTTGATACGTCCGGCGGCGGAATTGTCCTCCAGCTTGTGCTTCAGCGCGGCATTCGCGCCCTTGTCCATGCCGAGCACGGTGGCGAGCGACGGCATTTCGCGGAGCGTGTCCGCCATGATCCGATCGAATGTGGCGTTAAGCTTCGCGTCACCCGAGGCGACCTGCGCGCGCAATGCGCCCGGCATCAGCGCGAGCGCGGATGCTGCGGAAGACGAAGTGAGAAATGTACGACGATCCATCTGTTGCCCCTTTTTGTTCTGGGAGATGGATCATCGTAACGCGGCGCACAGGTGTGGCAATAGCATAATACACCCGTGCGCCATCTTCAGTCGATCAGTTGCCGCTGGCCGAACCGGCAAGCGCGCTGTCGTACCAATTGACCAGATCACGCCGCATCGCGTGCAGCGCTTCCGGGTTCAAATAGGTCATGTGCCCGGCCGGGTAGTAAGTGAACGACAGGTTCTTCGCCTGCGCCGGCTCCAGCATCATATGCCCAAGGTCATATTCGGTGCCGAAGAATGGCGTCGCCATATCGTACCAGCCGTTCATCGACAGCACCTTGAGATACGGATTGTCGCGCATCGCGAAAGCGAGATCGACCGCCGTATTCGGGTTGTTTTGCTGCGCAGCAAAGCCGCCGCCCGGCGCCTTGTGCTTCCAGTTCCAATCAAAGCCGGCCGCATCGCGCGCCGACAGGCGATATTGCATGTCGGTCTTATAACCGAGCGTGTTGCTCAGATAGTCGTGGAACGTCCCGATGAACGCGCCCGCGATCGCATCGGAGGACGCATCGGAGTCCGGGCGGTCGCCCGCGGCATCGGCGTCGACGCCGAGGTAGCGGGAATCGAACCGACCGATCCGCTTGCGGCTGTCACGCAGCAATTCCTTCTGGAAGCGCGGCAGGTCGATGCGCAGATTGGCGCGCTTGATGAATTCCGGGGACAGCCCGATGAGCTGGCTCAGCTGGTTCGCCACCTGATCCCGCTCCGCATCGGAGATCGACTGGCCCTTGGCCAGCGCCGAGGCATAGGGCCCAACCGCGAAGGCACGCGCCTGCTCGACGATCGTTGCGACGTCCGCCGGGCGATTCTGGATGCGGTTGTGATACCAGGCGGTCGCGGCGAAGCTGGGCAGATAGTTCAGATAGACCTGATCCAGCCCCGGCTGCCGATAGCCGTAATTCATGATCGAGGAGAGCAGCACCACGCCGTTCAGCGCCATGCCGCGATCCTGGAGCTGATAGGCCAGCGCGCCTGAACGCGTGGTGCCATAGCTTTCGCCGAAGATGAACTTCGGGCTGTTCCAGCGCCCGTTCTTGCTGACATAGCGGATGATCGCGCGGGCGAAGGCATCCACGTCCTCATCGACGCCGTAGAAATGGCTCGGCTTGGTATCGCCCAGCGCGCGCGAATAGCCGGCGCCCATCGCGTCGAGGAACACCATGTCGGTCTTGTCGAGCAAAGTATCCGGGTTCGGGCCGAAATCGAACGGTGCCGGGCGGATGAACTCGGGGTTGCCGGTACGCAGCCGCACCGGCGCGAACGATCCCATGTGCAGCCAGAAGGTCGGGCTGCCGGGGCCGCCGTTGTAGAAGAAGGTGATCGGCCGCTTGGTGCCCGGCTTCGTGCCGTCCAGCGTATAGGCCGTGTAGAACATCGATCCGGTCGGCTTGCCTTCGGTATCGCGGATCGTCAGCGTGCCGGCGGTGGCGGTGTAGGCAAGCGTCCGCCCGGCGACCGCGACATTGCCCTTCGAACGCTCTTCACGCTCCTGCACCGGCGCGTTGGCGTAGGCGGATTCCACGTCCTGCTTCGCCAGTTCGGCGTGGGAGAGCGGCGCCCCCTTCCCGGCCTTGTCGGCAGGCTTGTTGTCCTGCGCGGCGACCGCGACAGAGGATGTGGCAAGAAGAATAGCGATGGCACGTACCAGCAAGGCAGAGCCCCCCTTTTGTTTAGTGATGGGCGTTTATTCGCCCAGCCTCAGAGGGATCGCAAGACATTGCGTGCCGGCACGGCGATTGCGTCGGGGCGTGTGGGGATCGGCGCATGGCGGGCTGCAAAAAGCGCGGTTCTGCGCTTTCAATGCTCACATACTGAAAGGGCCGGTGTTCGAAATCCACCCTTTGGCGTCGCCCCGAACCGAATCCCGACACATCCGAAGCCGGCGCCCGGTTCAGGCCCGTTCGGCGCCCGCCACCGCGTCGACCGCGCGTAACCCCGCCAGCAGTCGCATCAATTGATGCGCGTCATGCACCTCCACGTCGATCGTGTTGGTGTGAATGCCGGTATCGCGGCTGTCGAGCCGCAGATTGATGATGTTCGCCTTGTGCTGGCCGATGATCGTGGCGATCACGCCCAGCGCGCCGGGCTCGTTGCGCACTTCCACGGTGATGCGCGCCACCGCGCCCTGCGTTTTGGTGCCCCACTGGACGTCGATCCAGTCGGTTTCCTCATCAGTCCGCTGTGCCAGTTCGCCCAGCGTGCAGCAATCGATCGTATGGACCTCGATCGAGGCATCGGGCCGCCGCAATCCCACGATGCGATCGCCCGGCACCGGGTGACAGCAAGTGGCGAGTTCATAGGCGACGCCCGGCGCGAGTCCTTCGATCGAAATGGCGGAAGATTGCGGCGGCGCATGCGCCACATCGGCGCCGGCGGACCCCGGCATCAGCGCCTCCATCACCTGCGCATCCGTCAGGGTGCGACGCGCGATCGCGGTCATCAGCTGGGTTTCGTCGGAGAGCTTGAGCCGCTTCACGCCTTCATCGAGCGCGTCGGCCGCCAGCGGGGCCGGCAGGCGCGAGATGATATCGTCGTAAAGCTTACGCCCCAGCGCGACGGTCTGTTCTCGCTCCACCAGCCGCAGGTGACGGCGGATCGCCGCCAGCGCCTTGCCGGTGATCGCGAAATTGAGCCAGTTCGGTTGCGGCGTCTGCGCCTTGGAACGCAGCACCTGCACCTGATCGCCGTTGTGGATTTCGGTGCGCAGCGGCACGACGCGCCCGTTGATCTTCGCGCCCACCGCCTGATCGCCCAGATCGGTGTGAACCGCATAGGCGAAATCGATCGGCGTCGCGCCCTTGGGCAATTGGATCAATTCGCCCTTCGGCGTGAAAGCGAAGATGCGATCCTGATACATCGCCATCCGCGTGTGTTCGAGCAGTTCCTCCGGCGTTGCCGCGGTGTCGAGAATCTCCACCAGATCGGCGATCCAGTTTTGCTGGGTCTCCGGGCGGACATGCATATCCTGCTTATATGCCCAGTGCGCGGCGAGGCCGAATTCCGCCTCCGCGTGCATTTCCTCGGTACGTATCTGGATTTCGACGCGCTGGTTTTCCGCGTGCATCACCGTGGTGTGCAGCGAACGATAGCCGTTGCGCTTGGGCGTCGAGATATAGTCCTTGAACCGCCCCGGCACCGCCGGCCAGCGGCGATGGATATGGCCGAGCGCGGCATAACAATCCTCAACCGCCGGCACGATCGCGCGAAACGCCATGATGTCGGAAAGCTGCTCGAAGCTGATGTGGCGTTCCTGCATCTTGCGCCAGATCGAATAGGGATGCTTCTCGCGCCCCGAAATCTCGGCCTGGATGCCATGACGCGACAGCAGCGCCTTTAGCCCGGAACCGATCTTCGCGATTCGATCCCCGCCGCCGGATTTCAGTTGCTCCAGCCGCCGCGTGATCGATTCATATGCTTCCGGCTCGAGCTGCTGGAAGGCGAGCGTCTGCATCTCCTTCATGAACTCGTACATGCCGATCCGCTCGGCGAGCGGGGCATAGATATCCATCGTCTCCTTCGCGATACGCCGGCGTTTTTCCGGCTTCGCGATGTGATGGAGCGTGCGCATGTTGTGCAGGCGATCGGCCAGCTTCACCAGCAGCACACGGATATCGCCCGACATGGCGAGCAGGAATTTGCGCAGGTTTTCCGCGGCGCGCTCGTTCTCGGTCTGCGCCTCGATCTTGGAAAGTTTGGTTACACCATCAACCAGCCGCGCAACATTATCCCCGAACAATTGCTGGATCTGTTCTGGCGTGGCGACCGTATCCTCGACCGTATCGTGCAGGATCGCGGTGGCGATCGTCTCGTCGTCGAGGTTCAATTCGGTCAGGATGCCGGCCACCTCGATCGGGTGGCTGAAATAGGGGTCGCCGGATGCGCGCTTCTGGGTGCCATGGGCGTTGACCGAAAAGACATAGGCGCGGTTAAGCAGCGCCTCATCGGCATCCGGGTCGTACGCAAGAACCCGATCGATCAACTCATACTGTCTTAGCACAGCGGCACGATGGCGCTTTCCCCTATTGCTTTGCAACAAAAATGGTCCTCCCACCGCAGTTAGCGGTGGAAGGACCACATATTATCGTTCGGAAAATCGCTTAGTTTGCTGGCGCCGGATTCGGCCCGGCATTGGCGACGGCGACCTTGCCGCCCTTCGCCTTGCTGTTGCATTCGCCGAGCGCGGCATCGTCAAACGTCTTGCCCTCAACGGCGAAAGCCGAAAGCGCGCCGACGGTGCGGGCCATCATCTGGCATGCCACCATTTCGCGCATCGGGGCCTTGCCGGTGACGTAAACGCCATCGCGCAGGTTCCACGGTGTGTCGCGGGTCATCACAACGTCTTTCGTCGCGGCAGCGACGGGGGTGGCGGCAAAATAGCCACCGGCGGTTTGCGCCGAAGCACCGGCCGCACCGAGCAGCGCGGCAGAAGTGAGAGCGGCGGCGATCATCGAGCGAATCATCTTGTTGCCTCGCAAAATAAGTTGCGAGCAGCTACTTACTTGTTGCAAGTGCGAGTTGCAAGTGGCAACTGATAATTTAGTTCGGTGATGCATCCTGCTCGGTTAGGATGCGCGTTACAGCAAGGAGCGTACAATTGGAGAAATTGCGCGAAACCCTGACGGAGTGCAGCCTCCCCGCTGCATTGGAAACGATGGGCGAGCGGTGGGCGTTTCTCATTTTGCGCGCGGCTTTCAACGGCTTACACCATTTCGAGGAATTCCAGTCGGAACTGGGCATCGCGCGTAACATTCTCGCCAACCGGCTGGCGCGCTTCGTTGAGCACGGCATCATGGAACGGGAGTCGTTGCCTGAGGACCGGCGAAAAATTCAATATTGCCTTACCGAAAAGGGACATGCCCTCCTGCCGACCATGGTTGCACTGCGACAATGGGGCGAGCGGTGGGAGACTGGCGTGCCGGCCTTTCCGATCCTCGTCGATTCGCGTGACAACCGCCCGATCCAGCCGATCGCCGTGCTCAGTCACGATGGTCGGGTGCTGAGCAAGGGCGATCTGCACTGGGCGTTGCCGGGCGACGTGGCCAACGCGCCCGTCGCGGACGCAGCGGAATAAAGCGGCGCATCGGCGGGCAGGCACCGGGGCCGGCGATGTGCCGCCCCGATGCCTCCGCAATCACTTCTTGATCAGGCCGATCTCTACCAGCCGCTGATGCAGATAATCGTGCGCGGTGATCGGCGCCGGATAGCGGTTGGCATTGTCCGGCGTGATGCAGCCGGGCAGCGTTTCGATCAGGAAATCGGGCGCCGGATGCAGGAAGAACGGCATCGAATAGCGCGAATGGCCGCGCCGCTCGGGCGGCGGATTGACGACGCGGTGCGTGGTCGATGGCAGAACGTGATTGGTCAGGCGTTGCAGCATATCCCCGACGTTGACGACCATCGCCCCCGCCGGCGGCTTGATCGCGAGCCAGCGCCCCGAATCCCGATCGAGCAATTCCAGCCCAGCCTCCTCGGCACCGAGCAGCAGGGTGATCAGGTTGATATCCTCGTGCGCGCCGGCACGAACGCCCTCGGCATCGATCGGAATCGGCGGATAATGCAGCAAACGCAGCACGCTATTGCCATCGGTGACAGCGGGATCGAACCAGTCGGGCGCCAGCTTCAGATGGCGCGCGATCGCTGAGAGCAGCCGATCACCCGCCCGATCGAACGCGGTGAACAATTCGAGGAAGGTATCGCGGAACCCTTCCGGGCGCGACGGCCAGATATTGGGTGTCATCTCACCCGAGAAGCGGTGCCCGGCCGGCAATTCGCGGCCGACATGCCAAAATTCCTTCAGATCGACGTGCTTGGCGTCTTTGGCGATCTCGGTCTTGAACGGCGTGTAACCGCGGGCCCCGCCACCGCCGGGCACGAAATACGCGCGCTTCTCGGCATCCGGCAGCGCGAACAGCGCCTCCGTCTCCTGCCAGGCGCGGTCGATCAGCTCGTGGGGGATTCCGTGATCGGCGACGATCGCGAAGCCGAAGCGTTCAAACGATCCACCGAGCGCGGCGGCAAAGGCAATCGGATCGGTAGCCTGATCGTTCAGGCTGAGCGTCGGCACCTGGGCCAGCGGCGTATCAAGCATTTATCGGGTCCGTAAATTGGAAACGATCCACATACCGCCTTGCCCGCCACGCCGCCAGCGCCGCGATCGTAGAAAACGCATCGGCCGGGCGGCCCGAATGATGAGAACCTACGGTGTTCGTTGCGGCGCCATACGGGCGGCCCTCGCCGCTATCGCGGGGCCACGATAGCTTGTCTCCATGTGGACGTTCTTTTTCTGTAATTTCGCCGCCGTTGCCGCCGCAATCTACTGCATAACCAAAGCTGTGACCGTCCTTCGCCGCCATCGGCACGCTTGGGGAGTTGTTGGCCTCGTCAGCGCGGGAGTATTCCTGCTGACGCCCATACAAACCCATGCCGGTAAGGTCGATCTACCCGCCGTTCGGCAGTGACGATTTTCGCGCCGGCATTTGCCGTTAGCCTATGCCGCACTCTTTCCCGTAAGCAGCTTTTCGACCTTACGGCGGAGGCATAGGTGACTATCGACGCTAACCTTGCAGCTTCGGTCAGGGCGGCAGGCGATGTGATGCGGCCTGCACGTGATCCATGGTGGATAATTTCGAGTGCGGCAGTCGCCTTACATGGGGCTGATGCCGGACAGGTCGGTGATGTAGACGTGCTGCTAAGCGTCAACGATGCGGAGCACCTTCTTCCACGTCTTGGGTTGAAACTTGAGCGCGGCTCGGATCATCCGGACTTTCGATCAAGCATCTTCGGGAATTGGACGGAGCCTCCGCTCCACATCGAGTTCATGGCCGGCTTCTGCTATCGCTCCGGAACCGACTGGCTACCAGTCCTGCCTGAGACGCGGGAAGCAATTAAGCTCGGCGAAGCGACTGTGTTTGTGCCAAGTAGAGGAGAGTTGCTCGAAATACTGCACAGTTTCGGCAGGCCGAAAGACATGGAGCGTGCTGCCCGGCTCCTGGCGCTGGGTTCGTCCGTTTCCCAACACCATATTCCTTGAAGCTTCCGGTCGGCTCCCCACCGATCCCCGCCCTTCATAGCCACGCTCGTCCGCGAACGCCCCCTCGCAACACGCGAAGGGGGTGACTTCGCGCTCCCCCATCGGTAACGCCGCGCGCATGGCAACATCGGCACCCCAGGACACGCCGCGCGGCGCGCCGATACCGTTCGGCGAGTTCGTGGCGCTTGTCGCCTCGTTGATGGCGATGGCGGCGCTGGGCATCGATACGATGCTGCCCGCGCTGCCCGATATCGGGCAATCGCTCCATGTCGCCAATCCGAACCATCGCCAGTTCGTCATCACCATCTTCGGCGCCGGCTTCGGCATCGGCCAGTTGTTCCACGGCCCGCTGGTCGATCGCTTCGGGCGGCGACGGATGCTGATCGGCTCGCTCGCCGCTTATGCCGCGATGAATGTGCTGGCGGCGATCTCCGCGAGCTTCCCGCTGCTGCTCGCGGCGCGGCTCGTCGGTGGCATGGCGGTGGCCGGATCGCGCGTCGCAATGGTGGCGATGGTGCGCGATTGTTATGCCGGGCGAGCGATGGCGCAGATCATGTCGCTGGCCTTCATGGTATTCATGGCGGTGCCGATCGTTGCGCCGGGCTTTGGCTCGCTCATCCTGCTGTTCGGCTCATGGCGCACGATGTTCTGGATCGTCACCGGGCTGACGATCGCGGCGATGCTGTGGGTCATGATCCGCATGCCCGAAACGATGCTGCCCGAGGACCGGCGGGAGATACGCATCCCCGCGATCCTCGCCGGATGGCGCACGACCGTCTCGGACCGTTATTCGCTTGGCTATACGCTCGCCGCCACCGGGCTGACCGCCGCCCTTTACGGCTATCTCGGCTCGATCGAGCAGATCATGGCCGATGCTTTTGGCCGTCCCAAGCTGCTGATGGTGATCTTCGCCACCAGCGCGGGGATGATGATGGTGGCGAACCTGCTGAACGTGCGGCTGGTGATGCGGCTCGGCACACGGCGGATCAGCCACACCGCGATCTGCGTGATGATCGCGATCACCGCGCTTCATCTGACGATCGCGGCGACCGGGCATGAGACAGTATTGGTTTTCGCCACGCTTCAGGCGATCACCCTGGCGAGCTTTGCGCTGGCAAGTTCGAACTTCTCCGCGATGGCGATGGAGAAGATGGGGCATATCGCCGGCACCGCATCGAGCGTGCAGGGTTTTATCAGCCTTACGTTCGGCTCGCTGATCGGCACGCTGATCGGTCAGGCGTTCAATGGGACGACGATGCCGCTGACCGTTGGCTTCCTGATCGCGGGGCTGTTCGCGCTGGCCGCCGTGGCGATCACCGAGCGCGGGCGACTGTTCCACCCACTCTAAGCGTCATCCCATCGCCTTGGCCGGAACCGCACGCCTCGATGCGGGTTGAAAAGCGTGAGAGGAGAAGGGCATGGGCGGCCATCAGGTGCCGGGCCAGGGTTCTGGCGACGACGGCTATGACGCGGACGGATATGACGAAAGCCAGCGCGCGGAAATCATCGAAGTAACGCGCGAAGGGCCGAGCGACGGGACGATCATCACCGATCTCACCCCCGATCTGGATCTGGATCTCGATGCGGACGATGACAATCTGCGCCCCGCTGGCGAGGGGCGCTGAGAGGGTCAGGCCGTTGCGCGCAAGCGCCGGCGGTGTATCGCTCCCGCGATCGGGGAAGCGCGGCAATTTGCGCCGGCGACCGCTGGCTGGGGGCATCAATGCCGACGATTGCGCTACTGATCCTCTCCAACTGCTTCATGACCATCGCCTGGTATTGGCACCTGAAGGGCGGGATGGCGAAACCGCTGCTGGTGGTGATCCTGATCAGCTGGGGGATCGCGCTCGCCGAATATTGCCTCGCGGTGCCCGCCAACCGCCTCGGTTATGCCAGCGGCTGGAGCGGCGGACAGCTCAAGGTGGCGCAAGAGGTAATCACGCTAGTCGTATTCGGCGTGTTCGCGGTGACCGTGCTGGGTGAGCAGCTCAGTTGGCGCCACGCGGGCGCGTTCGCCTGCCTGATGGGGGCCGTCGTTTTCATGTTCGCCGGACGGCCCTGATCATTATCTAGCCGAGGATCGGCATCCACATCGGCTCGCCCACGAGACTTTGCGAGCCACGCAACCGCTCAAGCGCGGCGGCGATGGCGGATTCGGATACTTCATGCGTGACGATGGCGACCAGCGCGCTGCCATCGGGATTGGCGCCGCGCTGGATCAGGCTTTCGATCGAAACGCCGGCATCGCGCATTGCCGCCGCGATCTCCGCCAGCACGCCAACGCGATCGGCAACCATGAAGCGCAGATAGGCGCGGCCGCTTCGCGCGCCCGTGTCGGCGGCGGGTGCGTCTGTCAGCGCAGTTACCGGCATCGCAAACGGCGGTCCGGATTCGCCGCGCGCGATATCGATCAGGTCCGCGATCACCGCGCTCGCGGTCGGCCCGTCGCCCGCCCCCGCGCCCTGGAACAGCAGGCGGCCGACGAAATTGCCCTCCGCCACCACCGCGTTGGTCGAGCCCGTGACATGCGCGAGCGGATGATCCTGCGGCACGAGCTGCGGCTGGACGCGCTGGAACAGACCACCCGCGCCCAGCTCCGCCTGACCGATCAGGCGGATGCGATAGCCGAGCGCCGCCGCTTCCGCGATGTCGCCCGCGATCAGCTGGCGGATGCCGCGGATCGTCACGTCGTCGAACGCGGGGCGCGTGCCGAAAGCGAGGCTGGCGAGGATCGACAGCTTGTGCGCCGCATCCACACCGTCAATGTCGAAGCTGGGATCGGCCTCGGCATAGCCAAGCGCCTGCGCCTCGGCGAGCACCTCGCCGAAATCGCGGCCTTCGGCTTCCATCTTCGAAAGGATGAAGTTGCAGGTGCCGTTGAGGATGCCCTGCACGCGCGCGATCTCGTTCGCTGCGGCGCCTTCGCGCAGCCCCTTGATCACCGGAATGCCCCCGGCCACCGCCGCCTCGAACTTCAGCGGCACACCGCCCTTCTCCGCCGCTTCGGCCAGTTCCATCCCGTGATGCGCCAGCATCGCCTTGTTCGCGGTGACGAATGCCTTGCCCTTGCCCAGTGTCGCGCGCGCCAGCGCCAGCGCGGGGCCATCCGCACCGCCGACCAGCTCCACCACCACGTCCGCATCGGCATCGGCAAGCGCCACCGTATCATCGACCCAGCTGAAGCCCGAGATATCGACGCCGCGATCCTTGGTGCGATCGCGCGCGGAAACAGCGACCACCTCTATCGGACGGCCGGCGCGGCGCTCAATCAGCGCGCGATTGACTTCCAGCACGCGGATCACGCCCGATCCAACCGTACCCAGCCCCGCCAACGCCACGCGCAACGCTTCCGCCATGTCGATTCCCTATCCAGTGTCGCGGGCGCTCTTGGGCCACGAAGCGGGCCGGGACAAGTAGGGCGGCTTCCCCATCCCGCGCGCCGCCGCTAGATACCACCGATGACCACCCCTTCCGATGGGCAGCGCGCGGGCGTTGCCGAACTGACCATCCGCGGCATTCTGCTCGGCGGGATCATCACGTTGCTGTTCACCGCGGCTAACGTGTATCTGGGGCTGAAGGTGGGGCTGACCTTCGCCACATCGATCCCGGCGGCGGTAATCTCGATGGCGGTGCTGCGCGCCTTTCCGGACAGCTCGATCCTGGAAAACAACATCGTCCAGACGATCGCGAGCGCGGCGGGCACGCTGGCGGCGATCATCTTCGTGCTGCCCGGGCTGGTGATCGTCGGCTGGTGGCACGGCTTCCCGTTCATCACCACCGCCGCGATCACCGCGACCGGCGGCATTCTTGGCGTGATGTTCTCCGTCCCCCTGCGCCGCGCGCTGGTGGTCGACACCGACCTTCCCTATCCCGAAGGCCGCGCCGCCGCCGAAGTGCTGGAAGTGGGCGAAAGCGCGCGAGATGGTGGAGCGGAAAGCGCCAGGGGGCTGAAGGTGCTGATCTGGGGCAGCCTGGCCTCGGCTGGTTTCGCATTGCTCACCCAGATGAAACTGGCGACAGCGGAAGCGGCGCGCTGGTTTCGCGTCGGTGCAGGCGCGACCGGCGTTTCCGGCGGTCTCTCCTTCGCATTGCTGGGCGTGGGGCATCTCGTCGGCCTGTCGGTCGGCATGGCGCAGCTTGTCGGCATGGCGACCGGATGGTGGGTGCTGCTGCCATTCCTCACCGCGAATAGCAGCATCGGCGGAAGCGCTGAGGAACTGGCCAATACGGTATTCCGCGCGGACGTGCGCTTCTTCGGCGCGGGCGTGATCGGCGTCGCGGCGGTGTGGACGCTGGTGAAGATCGCGCGGCCGGTTGTCGGCGGCGTGGCCTCCGCGCTGGCGGCAAGCCGCGCACGGCAGAGCGGCCAGACGCTTGCGCTGACCGAGCGAGACCTGCCGATCGGCATCGTCGCGCTGGTTTCGCTCGTCATGCTGGTGCCGATCGCGATCCTGTTGTGGAGCGTGATCGCGGGCGGCCCGCTCGCGGCCTCGGGTGTGCTGCTGATCGCGGGCGCGCTGGTGTTCGTGCTGGTGATCGGGCTGCTGATCGCGGCGGTGTGCGGATATATGGCCGGGCTGATCGGGGCATCGAACTCGCCGGTTTCCGCGATTGGCATCCTCTCGATCCTCGCCGCCTCGCTGCTGCTGGTTGCGTTGTTCGGGCGGAACTCTCCCCCCGACACCGCACAGGCGCTGATCGCTTACGCGCTGATCGTAACCGGCATCGTGTTCGGCGTGGCGACGATCTCGAATGACAATTTGCAGGATCTGAAAACGGGCCAGCTCGTCGGTGCGACGCCGTGGAAGCAGCAGGTCGCGCTGATGATCGGCGTGTGCTTCGGCGCGTTGGTGGTGCCGGTGGTGCTCGATCTGCTCAATACCGCCTTCGGCTTCGCCGGCGCGCCGGGCGCCGGGCCGCAGGCGCTTGCCGCGCCACAGGCCGGGCTAATCTCCGCGCTGGCGAAGGGCGTGCTGGGCGGCGATCTCAACTGGCCCATGCTGCGCTGGGGCGCGCTGGCGGGCGTCGCGTTCGTCGCGCTCGATGAGGTGCTTGGCCGGCTGAAGCTGCTGCGCCTGCCGCCACTCGCGATCGGCATCGGCATTTATCTGCCCATGGCGGTGATCTTGCCGGTGACGATCGGGTCGGTGCTCGGCTGGTTTTACGATCGCTGGGCGGATCGGAAGACCGACGCGGAGGGCGCGAAACGCTTGGGCGTGCTTCTCGCCACCGGGATGATCGTCGGCGAAAGCCTGTTCGGCGTCGTCTTTGCCGGGATCGTTGCGGCGACCAATAAGGATTCGCCACTTGCGATGGTCAGCGACGGCTTCGCGCCGATCGCGCTGATCGGCGGAACCGCGCTGTTCGTGGCGCTGGTCTGGCTGCTTTATCGCAAGACGCGCTCGCTCGTTACATCGCCGCGAGCAAATCCTTGATCTCGACAAACGCGAAGCCCACCGAGCTATCGGCGATGCCATAAGGCATGAATAACTTGTCGCCGAGCTTCATCGCGCCACAGGTATAGACCACGTTCGGCACGTAGCCTTCGCGATCCTGATCAGCGGCGGCGAGGAGCGGCTGCTGCATCCGGCCGAGCACTTTCGAGGGATCGCGTTTGTCGAGCAGCGCGGCGCCGATCGAATATTTGCGCATCGCGCCGACGCCGTGGGTAAGCAGCAACCAGCCCTCGTCCAGCTCGATCGGCGCACCGCAATTACCGATCTGGACGAACTCCCACGGCTGCTCCGGCTTCAGAATCAGTTCGCCGTCATCCCAGTGGGTCAGGTCGTCGGTCTTTAGCAGATAGAGGTTTTCTCCATCCTGCCGACCAATCGCCAGATAGTTGCCCTCCACCTTGCGAGGGAACAACGCAATGCCCTTGTTGCGTGCGGCGGTACCGGTCATCGGCACCAGATCGAAGGCACGGAAATCCCTCGTCCGCAACAACTCCGACTGGATGGTCGAGCCGTTATAGGCGGTATAGGTGCCTAGCCATTCGGCTTCACCGTCGTCATGCCGGAATTTGACGAGGCGCAGATCCTCCAGCCCTTTCGATTGTGCCTCGGTAATCGGGAAGATCACCGTGCCCGAAAGCGTCGAGTCGCGATCGCGATAGACCGTAACCGGGCCGGTCGGCGCTTCCTCCTCATTCACCCCGATGGCGTCGGCGACGGTCGCAAAGGGCGGTTCGGGCGCGAACTTCAGCTGCCGGTCGGCGGTGATGATCCCCTCGCGGAAGGCAACCGAGGAGATATGCCCCTCCCCCACCGCGCGCAGCGACATCACGATGCGCAACGATCCGCGCGGCATCCCGGTCTGATCGGAATGCGGCACTACGCTGGGGTTCATCAGCGCGGCTGCGGCATAGCTGTATTCGAGGCAGAAATAAGCGCCGATCAACTGACGCTTCACATCGCTGATCGTGCTGCCGTCCAGCCCATGTTGCGCGGCGATCCGATCATAACGCGTCATGAACACGCGCCGTGTCTGCCAATGCCGTGCCTCGAAATCCTTGAGCACGGTTTCGAGCTGCGTGCTCGCCTCCGTCTCGGTCATCTCCAGCACTTCGCTGATCAGGCGCTGTGAGCGACTGACCCCCGATCCATTCGACTGCCAGCCGAGATGGAACGGCCGCACCACGACTCGTGATGGATCAGCGTGCAGCCGCAATCGGTGGTTGAATATTTCCAAGACCCGCCTCGCGTGCCGCCTAGCCGATGCACTTGCCGCCACTCAGGCGACAGCGCGACCCTGACCTGCCACGGCTACACCCGATTTTGATAGTCTTGAAATCGTGCAAGATGCCAGTTGCAGCGCGAGAATCGACTCCGCGCCCTGATTTCGGTTGAGCCCGGTGGGCATCAATCCGTCGAAACAACCGCCATCTGCCCCGGTGGCCGAGCGGCAGATCGAGATCATTGCCGCCCAGGAACCAGCGATAAGCGCGCTCGCCTTCCGTGATCCATCTGGCGTCGCGAGTCGCTTCATAAGCCGCATAACAGGCATCGATCGTCGCCTGTGCTTCCAGCGGCTGCTGATCGAACGGGAGCGGATCGGAATAAGCGCGGCCGAAGCTCTCCGTGCCGATCGCGCGGAAATGGCCGCCCGGCCCGGTCTGCATCGCGACGATCCATTCGAGCGTCTCGATCCCACACGCGATCAGATCGTCGCGGCGGAGCGCCATGCCCGCACGGATCAGCGCCTCCGGCAGTCGGGCATTGTCATAAGCGAGGACGATCTCAAACCACTGCCAATCCGGCCGACTCACACGATCGAGCAGCGCAAGATGCTGGTCCGGGAATCGCTCCAGGATCGCTCGAGCGAGATGGTTGCCGGGCGCGGCCTCCAGTATCGCGGCGGCGCCGAGCATCGCGAACGCCTGCGCGCGCGGACTGCCCAGCGCGAAGGCGAGGCTCGCCGTATCCGCGAACAGCGCGCTCGCCCAATCGCGATGCTTGCGTTCACGCGCATCACGCGCGGTGACGCCCAGCGCCCACGAGCGTCGCGGCCGTTCGAATCGTCCGACCCCTCGTCCTCGCACCACGTCCGGTCGAAATTCATGAAGTTGCGGAACCGCCGCTTGTCCGGGTTCCACGCATATTGGACGAACGACGCATAGACCGTCATCCATCGGTCGCGCACCGCGGTGATCCAGCCCGTCGACCGCGCTCATCAGCATCAGCGCGCGCGCGTTGTCGTCGATGCAGTAGCCGTGGCGGCGATCGGGCACCGAATAGATCGCGTGCTGGTACATCCCGGTCTGCATCGCTCATCCGCTCGACCGCGCCGAGATCCGGCGCCAGCGCGCTTGTCGCCGGCGCGCCGCTTTTGCCCAGCCGCTTGGGACTTTGCGAGGAAATCGCTCGCCTCGATCTCCGCTCATCGCCCGCTCCGCCAGCCGCGGCCAGATCATCGTCCGCCCGCGCGCGTAGGCGCGCGCCGAAAGCTGCGTGCGCGGTCCTCCTCGCTATGCCCAGCAGGCGATTGATCTCGCGCCCAATCCCCGCCGAATCGCGGAAATCGACCAGCACGCCATGGCCGTCCGCCAATATCTCCGTGGCATGAACATATGGCGTGGAGATCACCGCCTTGCCCACGCCCACCGCATAGCTCAGCGTCCCGCTCGTGATCTGCGTCGGGATTCAGATAGGGCGTGACGTAGAGGTCCGCCGCCTGCAGGTAATCGATCAGTTCGTCATGCTCGACGAAGGCGTCGATGAAGACTCACGCTTCCCGCCACGCCCTTCTGCGCGGGCGAGCGCCAGTTCCTGCGAGCCCTCGCGATAGGTTCTCGCCC
Source organism: Candidatus Sphingomonas colombiensis (assembly GCA_029202845.1). Classification (NCBI taxonomy): domain Bacteria; kingdom Pseudomonadati; phylum Pseudomonadota; class Alphaproteobacteria; order Sphingomonadales; family Sphingomonadaceae; genus Sphingomonas; species Candidatus Sphingomonas colombiensis. Next base: position 3,603,986 of record CP119315.1, read on the forward strand.
CTCGCGCGCGACCAGATTGGGGTGCGTCGCGCCGAGCACGACATAAAGCGCGTCTGGATGCTGCGCGACGATCTCCGGCATCGCTTCGATCACCGTTTCGATCCCCTTGCCGGGCGCGAGCAGACCGAAGGTGAGCACCACCTTATGCCCCTCCCATCCGAAACGCGACTTGAACTCGGCCGGATCGGCAAGCGCGCGATCGGGAACGCCGTGCGGGATCGTCACCACGATGCGCGGATCCGCGCCATACACGCGCCGCAATATTTCCTGCCCACGGTCCGCCATCACGATCACGCGGGCGGCGCGGCGCAACAATCCTTCCATTACCGTGCGTTGATGCTCATCCGGCTTCTCGAGCACGGTGTGCAACGTCACGATCAACGGCAAGGTGGTGCGATCGAGCAACGCGAGGATATGTTCACCCGCCGCACCGCCGAAAATGCCATATTCATGCTGAAGCCAGATCGCCTGCACGCCTGACTGTTCGATCCGGCGTGCCGTTTCGATATAGGCCGCGCGATCCTGCTCGGGGATCGTTCCGGTTACCTCGGGCGGATAATCATATCGTCCGGGATGATCGTCCATCGCATAGACATCGACGCGCACATCGGGGAAACGATCACGCAGCGCGGCATACGTATCGGTGGTATAGGTCGCCAGACCGCATTTGCGGGGCAGGAAATTGCCGATCAGCGCTATGTGATTGACCGAGCTTTGAACGCGCCTTTCCACCGCCACCTCACTTGCAATTAATGCAGGACGGCGGCGTTATTCCGCCGCACCCTATCCTAACAGGCAACTTGCAGGATGGTTGCAGAAATTGTGCGTTGCAGCACCCACGAATCGTGCTGATCGAGATCAACCGCGCCCGCGATACGGCGGAACGCCCTGATCGGGCAGCCACAGCGCCGCCGGCGGTGCACCGGTCTGCCAGAACACGTCGATCGGAATGCCGCCGCGCGGATACCAATAGCCACCGATGCGCAGCCACACCGGCTTCATTTCTTCGGCCAGCCGCTCGCCGATGCCGACGGTGCAATCCTCATGAAACGCCGCATGATTACGGAACGACGCCAGGAAGAGCTTGAGCGACTTCGACTCCACGATCGTTTCCCCGGGAAGGTAGTCGATCACCAGATGCGCGAAATCGGGCTGCCCCGTCACCGGGCAGAGCGAGGTGAACTCCGGCGCTACGAAGCGCACCGCGTAAACGCGCCCCGGGCGCGGATTGGGAACATAATCCAGCACGGCCTCTTCCGGAGAGACGGGAAGCGTGCTGGTCTGGCCGAGATGAAGTGTCATGCGCCGCGAAATAGTGGCTGTTCGCGCTGGATGCTACTCCCCCCGAATGGCGGCCGAATTTGGGTGGTCAACAGACTGGCGACTTTCGACCCCGCAAGCGTGAAAAGCTGCACGGCGCTACAAGCAATCACCCTTCGAGCAGACGGCCAGCAGCGTCATGAACGGGAGCGCCGCCACGGCCAAGCCGATGTACGCGACGGCGACGACAGTTTTGACCTTCGCCGACCAAGGGGCCGTCGCGGCACCGGCTAACCCTACGATACCCGCCGAAAAGACTACCAGCAGGTCTAAGCCTGACACGATCGGACGTATGAGATGCGCCCAGAGCAAGAGTATTAGCGGGGGCGCTAACAGCATGATTGCCAAGGTGCGGGCGTTTGCCATCATGCCGGCAATCTACTCTCGGCACGAATGACGGCAATCGGGAATGCCAGCAAAGTCCGCGAACGGCCGCTATTGCGGCGAAACCCGCGCTCACCCCAGCGCTTCGACAAACCCGCCCGTAGCGGTAAGAGACAGTCATGGACTCGCTCATTTCCACCCAATGGCTTGCCGATACCCTTGGCGCATCCGATCTGCGGATTGCGGACTGCTCGTGGTTCCTCCCCGGCGACGGGCGTGACGCGACCGAGGAGTATCGCGCGGCGCATATTCCCGGTGCGGTATTTCTCGATCTCGCCGAGATCGTCGACACCAACCACCCCGCGCCGATGATGCTGCCGCCGGCCGAGAAGTTTGCCAGCCGCATGGCTGCGCTGGGGCTCGGCGATGGAACGCGCATCGTGCTCTATGACGATTCGCCACACCACACCGCCGCGCGGGCGTGGATGATGCTGCGTAGCTTCGGGGTGCCGGACGTGGCGATTCTGGACGGCGGACTGGCCAAGTGGCGCGCGGAAGGCCGGGCGCTCACCGACGGCGACGCCGCCCCCCGCTCCCGCCACATGACCCCGCGCGAGCGCGGCTTGGGTGTACGCAATATCGGGGAGATGCGCGCCAATCTCTCCGGCCGGGTGGAGCAGGTGGTCGATGCCCGCTCGTCGGCGCGCTTCGCGGGGGAGGAGCCGGAGCCCCGCCCCGGCGTAGTGCCGGGCCATATCCCCGGCTCGATAAACCTTCCTTATGGCCGGTTTTTCGACGCGGACGGCACTTGGCTACCGCGCGAGCGCCTCGCCGCCCTGTTTGCGGATAATGGCATCGATCTGAACCGCCCGGTGGTCGCGACTTGCGGATCGGGCGTCACCGCCTCGATCATCGCCTTCGCGGCACATCTGCTGGGGCATGACGCGGCCGTCTATGACGGAAGCTGGGCAGAATGGGGCGCCGCACCCGATACGCCCAAGGAGACCGGCCGGTGAGCGGCGACCGCGACGATATCGCCGACGCCACGCGCGTCGTTTCGGCCGGACGGCGCGAGGAATGGACCAGAGGTGTCGTCAACGCGCCCGTTTGGCGCGCCTCGACCATCCTTTACGATGACGTGGCCGATCTGCGCGCCGCCGCTCATGGCGATACCCACCACCGACTATTCTACGGCCGGCGCGGTACGCCGACCCAGTGGAGCCTTGCCGACGCGCTCACCTCGCTTGAGCCGGGGGCAGAGGCGACGTTTCTCTACCCCTCAGGCGTCGCGGCGATCGCCGCCGCGCTGCTCAGCGTGCTCGGCCCGGGCGACGAATTGCTGGTGCCCGATTCGGCCTATGATCCGACGCGATCGATGGCGAACGGGCTGCTCAAGCGAATGGGTATCGCCACGCGCTTCTATGATCCGCTGATCGGCGCCGATATCGCCGGGCTGATCGGCGAGCGGACGCGCGCGATCTTCATGGAAAGCCCGGGTAGCCTCACGTTCGAAGTGCAGGATGTGCCCGCAATCGTCGCGGCGGCGAAGGCGCGCGGCGTGATCACCTTGCTCGACAATACATGGGCCACGCCGCTCCACTTCCGCGCGATCGAGCGCGGCGTGGATTATACGATCCTCGCCTGCACCAAATATGTCGTTGGCCATTCGGATGTGATGCTGGGATCGGTCACGGCTGCACAGGGACGATTCGCCAAGCTGCGCGACACCAGTTTTCAGCTCGGGCAGATCGCCAGCCCCGACGATTCGTGGCTCGGCAGCCGGGGTCTGCGGACAATGAAGCTCCGGCTGGAGCGGCATCAGGAAAGCGCGCTCACTATCGCCCGCTGGCTGGAGACGCGGCCAGAGGTGACACGAGTGTTGCACCCGGCACTCCCCTCCTGTCCCGGCCATGAGATATTCGCGCGCGACTTCACCGGCGCGAGCGGGCTGTTCTCGTTCGTCCTCAACGGCGGCGGAGAAGGCGAACGCGCCGCGCTGATCGACGGGCTCGATCACTTCGGCATCGGCTATTCGTGGGGCGGCTTCGAGAGCCTGGCGCTACCCGTCGATCCGGAGAAATATCGCACCGCGACCAAGCCGAATTTCGCCGGGCCGCTCGTGCGCTTGCAGATCGGGCTGGAGGATGTGGGCGATTTGATCGCGGACCTGGAGCGCGGATTGGCGCGTTTTCGCGCGGCGCTACCTTAAGCGCGCGCCCTAACCTGGCAAGGCCGCTCGTTGAGCAAGCCGCCGCCCTACGACGCGCGCAGGGCGGACGGGAGGAGCGAACTCCCGCTTACTTCGGCGTCGCGGGCGTCGCCGCGCGGGCGTCCTGCCCGTCGCCTTCCGGCGCGGCCACGATATCGCGCGTGGTCTGCCCCTTATCGACGACGTTGGTCTTGGGATCGCCGACTGACGAACGGATGCCCGCATCGGCGCTGCCGCCGGTCTGGCTGATCGTTGCCGCTTCCGCCGGATCGCGCTGGGCGGTGCCGAACAGCGCCTCCAGCGTCTGCGTCTGCGAAGCGTTGTTGGCCTGAACGCGCGCCGCGCCCGGGGTGGGCGGCACCAACGCGAAATCTGGCGGAATCATCAATGACGGCTGGCGAGCGACGGCGAACTCATCGGGGCGAGCCCGATCGTAGCCGCGCTTGCCGCAACCGGCGAGCAGGGCGAGCGCGGCGATGCCGGCTCCGGCGACGACGATCTTACGCATTCCGATTCTCCACAGGCTTGCCGGGCTTGTCGCGCATCAGGAGCGCGCGCACCAGCAGTATAAGCACACCAATCGTAATCGCCGCGTCGGCGACATTGAAGACCAAAAACGGGCGCCACTCGCCGAAATGCAGATCGGCGAAATCGACCACATAACCGAACCGCACCCGATCGACGATATTGCCGAGCGCGCCGCCCAGCACCAGCCCGAGCGCGACCTGATCGGCACGGTTCTTTTCGCGCCACATCCAGATCAGCACACCGGTCGCGATCGCGCCGGTCATCCCCACCAGCAGCCACCGCCCCATCTCGCTCTCGGCGCGCAACATGCCGAGGCTTACCCCGACATTCTGCACGAAACGCAGATCGAAGATCGGCACGATCTCCCGCACTGCACCAAGATAATCGATCCCGAGCGGCCCGGTGACGATCCATTTCACGAGCTGATCGACGACGAACAGCAGCGCCGCGCTGATCAGCCCGATCCGGGGAAGCCCGCGCGTCATGCCACAACCTCGCCGACCACCGTGGCGCAGCGGCCGCACAGGCCGTCATCCTCCGCCACCTCAGGCAGCAGTCGCCAGCAGCGGCCGCATTTGTGATAGTCCGTGCGGGTCACGCTCAGCTCGGTACCGGGCAGAACCTTCGCGACGATGAACGCCTCCGCCAGCGCATCCGCGTCGAGCGGCATTTCCGGCACCGTCACATCGGCCTCAAGGCTCGAACGCACCACCTTCTCGCGACGCAGCGGCTCGATCGCCTCGGTCGCACGGACACGCAGCGCGCGCACCGCGAGCCAGCGCTGGCTGACATCCTCGCCAGTTTCGGCGGGCAGTTCGGGCCAATCTAGGAAGTGCACCGATCCGTCCTCGCTCGGGAAGCGCGTCTGCCAAACTTCCTCGGCGGTGAAGGTCAACACGGGCGCGGCCCAGCGGACCAGCGCGTGGAACAACACATCCAGCATCGTGCGATAGGCGCGGCGCTTCGTGTCGGAGGGCGCATCGCAATAAAGCGAATCCTTGCGGATATCGAAGAAGAACGCAGACAAATCTTCGTTGGCGAAATCACTCAGCAGGCGGACGTAACCATTGAAATTGAAATCGGCGATCGCCTGCCGAAGCTGCCCATCGAGCGCGTGGACGAGGTGAAGCATATAGCGCTCCAGCTCGGGCCACTCCGCAACCGGCAACCGCTCCGCCTCATCGAATCCGTCAAGCGCGCCGAGCAGATAGCGGAAGGTGTTGCGCAGCTTGCGATACTGATCAGCGACACCGGCGAGGATTTCCTTGCCGATACGGTGATCCTCGGTGAAATCCACCGACAGCGCCCACAACCGGAGGATATCCGCGCCATATTCCTTCATCAGGTCGAGCGGATTGACCGTGTTGCCAAGCGACTTGGACATTTTCATGCCCTTGGAGTCCATGGTGAAACCGTGGGTCAGCACAGTATCATAAGGCGCACGTCCGCGCGTGCCGCAGCTCTCCAGCAACGAGGATTGGAACCAGCCGCGATGCTGATCCGACCCTTCGAGGTAAAGGTCCGCCGGCCAGCGCAATTCGGGCCAGCGCCCGCTCGCCAGCACGAAGGCATGGGTGCAGCCTGAATCGAACCACACGTCCAGAATGTCGGTAACGCGCTCGTAATCGGCGAGATCGTAATCCGGGCCGAGCAGCGCGGCGGCGGCCTCCTCGCTCCACGCATCGACGCCTTCGCGGCCGATCGCTTCCACGATCCGGGCGTTGACGGCGGGATCACAGAGATATTGACCGGATTTGCGATCGACGAACAGGGTGATCGGCACGCCCCATGCGCGCTGGCGGGAGATCACCCAGTCGGGGCGCCCCTCAACCATCGCGCCAATGCGGTTGCGGCCCTTTTCCGGCACGAAGCGGGTCGCGGCGATCGCGGCCACCGCTGTTTCGCGCAGCGTCTGCCCTTCGCCTTGCTCGGCACGGATTTCCGCCTCGGTCGCGCAAAGCGCCATCTGGCGATCGATCTTCTTGTCGACCGGGATGAACCATTGCGGCGTGCAGCGAAAAATCACCTTCGCCTTGGAACGCCACGAATGCGGGTAACTATGGGTAAAATCGTCCGACGCGGCGAGCAAGGCGCCGGCCGCGCGCAAATCCGAACAGATCGGGCCGTCGCTGGCCACGAACTTCTTGTTGATGACGCTGCCCTGCCCGCCGAGCCACAGCCAGTCGGCGCGATACATGCCGCCCGCATCGACCGCGAACACCGGCTCGATGCTATTCGCCTTGCACAGATCGAAATCGTCCTCGCCGTGATCGGGCGCCATATGGACAAGGCCGGTACCCGCGTCAGTGGTGACGAAATCACCCGCGAGGAACGGGCGCGGCTTCGCGAAGAAGCCGCCCAGTTGGTGCATCGGGTGGCGTGCGATTGCACCGGCGAGTTGCGAGCCGGTGATCTCGCCCAGCGCATATTCGGAAAGGTCGGCATCGGGTTCGCCCGGCCCCTGGTTCGCGAGCGGCCCGAGCCCGGTGCGTTCGAAAAACCTTTCGAGCAGTTCGTTCGCCACGAGGAAACGCCGACCGTCGTGCGCGCGATAATGATGGTAGAGAATATCCTCCCCATAGGCCAACGCCTGGTTGACCGGGATCGTCCACGGCGTCGTCGTCCAGATCACCGCATGTGCGCCGACCAGTTCCGGCGCGCCCGGCGCTTCGACGATCTCGAACGCCACGTCGATCTGGGTGGAGGTGATATCCTCATATTCCACCTCGGCCTCGGCCAAGGCGGTCTTTTCCACCGGCGACCACATCACCGGCTTCGCGCCGCGATAGAGCTGGCCGCTTTCCGCGAACTTCATGAGTTCAGACACGATGGTAGCTTCGGCGGCGAAGTCCATCGTCAGATAGGGTTTATCCCAATCGCCATTGATGCCGAGGCGTTTCAGCTGCTCGCGCTGGGTGTTCACCCAATGCTGGGCATAGGCGCGGCATTCGGCGCGAAATTCGCGCGGCGGTACCTCGTCCTTGTTGAGCTTCTTCTTGCGATATTCCTCCTCGACCTTCCATTCGATCGGCAGGCCGTGGCAATCCCAGCCGGGGACATAAGGCGCGTCCTTGCCCAGCAAGGTCTGGGTGCGGACCACCATGTCCTTCAGGATATGGTTGAGCGCATGGCCGATGTGCATGTCGCCGTTCGCATAGGGCGGGCCATCGTGCAGGATGAACTTCTCGCGGCCGTTCCGCTGCTCGCGCAGGCGCTGGTAAAGGCCCAGCTTCTGCCAGCGCTCCAGAATAGCGGGCTCCTTCTGGGGCAGCCCGGCTTTCATCGGGAAATCAGTCTTCGGCAGGAAGACGGTGTCGCGCCAGTCGCGCTTCGGGGTGTCGGATGCGTCAGCCATGAGTGCGCGCGGCATTAGCGCGGGATTGAGCCCGCGTCATGCCCCATCATGCGTATTGCATCACGCGGCGAGAACTTCCCGCGCCCGATCGCAATCCGCCGCGATCTGCGCCACAAGGGCCTCCAACGTCTCGAACTTCGCTTCCGGGCGGAGATAGTCGATCAGTTCGACCTCGATCAGTTGGTCGTAGAGATCGCCGCTGAAATCGAAAAAATACGGCTCGAGCAGTTCCTTGGGCGGATCGAAGCTCGGCCGGACGCCCAGATTCGCCGCACCATCGACGATACGTCCATCCGGCAGCCGTCCACGTACCGCGTAGATGCCGTAAGCGGCACGCAAATAATTACCCATGTCAACATTCGCGGTGGGGAAACCGATCTCACGACCCAATTTGTCGCCATGTTGCACCCGCCCCTCAATCGCCCATGGGCGGGTGAGCAACCGCGCCGCCTCGCGCGGGTTACCGGCGTGGAGCGCATCACGGATGCGGCTCGAGGAAACCGGCGCGCCATCGAGCATCACCGCCCCTACCGTCGCATCGGTGAAGCCATAACGCTCTCCCAACGCGGCCATCGCGACGGCGTTGCCGCTTTTGTTATGGCCAAAAGTAAAATCCTCGCCGGTCACGACGCCCCCGACGCGAAGCAGCCCGACCAGCCGGTCGCGGACAAACTCCTCCGCGGAAAGCGCCGCCAGTGCGCCGTCAAAATGGAATACGACCATGCCGTCTGCGCCGGCTTCCGCGAACAATCGCTCGCGCTGATCGAGCGTGGTGAGACGAAATGGCGCTGCGTCCGGGCGGAAATGGCGCACGGGATGCGGATCGAACGTCGCGACGAGCGCCGGCCGCCCCTCAGCCCGCGCCTGATCGACCGCGCAACCGATCACAGCCTGGTGCCCCAGGTGGAATCCGTCGAAATTACCGAGCGCGACGATGCCGCCCGCAAGGTACGGCGGGATCGCCGAGCCGCCGTCCAGCCGCTCCATGCGCGATGCCTTAGGGGCCGGCAAACCTGACCGCAATGGCGGAGTCAGCGACTCGCCCCCGCGTCGGTCGCCGCGCTGATCGGCATGGCCGGGCGTGGCGAAAGCGTGCGCACCAATGTTTCGAAGCGATCGCCGGTGATCCGTATCTCGTTGAAGCTCGGCGGAGTTTGCCGCAGCCGCTTCGATAAAGTGCCAGCCCCGATCAGTCGCACGCGCCAGCCGTCGCGATCATAGGGGATATCGAACGGATCATGGACATGGCCCGAAAGCACCGCATGCACACCGGCATGCGCAAGCGCGGTCAGCGCGCGTGCGCCGTTCCTCGTCCGGCCGGATCCTGTGGTCGGCCCTTCAATCAACGGATGATGGCCGGCAACGAAGATCAAATTGCCTTTCGGCGCCTTCGCGATCAGCGCCAGCGCATCATCCAGCGGGCGCCGGCCCACTCGCCCCTTCGACCAATTCCAGCGAAGTTGCGCGCGCGCGGTCGTTTTGAGCGGGATGATCGACACGCCGGGGATTTCCAGCGGCCGCTCGATCAATTTCTCTGCCGCACCGTAACGTCGGTAGGGTGCAACCAGCCGACGAACCGGATCCCAATAATAAGGGATATCGTGATTTCCCACCTCGAGCGTCACCGGCACGCCGAGTGAGCGCAGCCAGCGGCCCCCGGCATCAAATTCCGATGCGCGCGCGCGCATCGTCAGGTCGCCGGTCATGATGACGGCATCAGGCTTTTCCGCAGCCACGCGCTCTTCGAACCACGCCAGCGCGGCCGGATCTTCCGCCCCGAAATGGATATCGCTGACGTGAAACAGCCTCGTCGTCACGCTCGCTCCTCTGTTGCGTCGTAATCGAAACGGCTTAGACCGGTTTGGAACGATAGCAATAATACGATGGAGAGGCAGTGAGCGAGATCGCAACGATCCTTACCGAATCGATTGAGCGATTGCTCGATGCGCGGCTGGACGAACGAACGATGCGCGCCGCGCGCGCCGGCGAATGGCCGGGCGAGCTGTGGCAGGCGCTGGAAGAACAGGGCGTGCCGCTGGCGCTGGTGCCGGAAAGTGCCGGTGGCTTCGGGCTCGATCCTCGCGACGCGCTGGAACTGATCCGGTTGTTCGGCCGGCATGCCGTGCCATTGCCGCTGGGCGAAACGATGCTCGTCAATGCCACGCTGGCGGAGGCCGGCCTGCCGATGGCTGACGGGCCGGCGGCGCTGGTGCCGGCCGAAGATACCGCGCGGATCGCCTGGGGGCGGCATTGCCGCACCTTCGTCGTGGAGGCGCAGGGCGGCGTAGTGCGTATCGACGGTGGCGCGGTCATTGAACATGAGAGCGCAAATCTCGCAGGTTTGCCGCGCGACGCTATGCGTTTTCCCCTCCCCGGCGACGCGGTGCCGGTCTCGGGCCGCTTGATCGAACGCGGTGCTCTGGTCCGCGCGTTGCAATGCGCGGGCGCCCTGGAACGGGTGCTCGAGCTAACGGTCGCGCATGTTTCGGAGCGGGTGCAGTTCGGCCGCCCGCTCGCTAAGTTTCAGGCAATTCAGCAGGAACTGGCGAAGCTCGCCGGGGAGGTCGCGGCGGCATCCGCCGCGGCGGACCTCGCCGCAGACGCTTTCCTCGATGATCCGGCAGAGGCGCGCTTCGCGATCTCGGTGGCGCGGGTGCGGATTGGTGAAGCGGTCGGCCGCGCCAATGGCATCGCACACCAGCTTCACGGCGCGATCGGCTTCACCGCTGAGCACCAGCTGCATCTGTTCACCACCAGCTTATGGGCATGGCGCGACGAATTCGGCGGCGCGGTGCATTGGGCGAGCCAACTCGGCGACCACGCGCTAAACGCCGGGCGCAACGGCTATTGGCCGATGGTGACGGCGGCATGAGCGGCTTCCGTTTCCCCACCCCACCCCATTCGCCCGCTGCAGAAGCATTGCGTGGCGAGGTTCGCGCCTTTCTCACCGACGAGTTGGCGAAACGGCCACCGGTGGCACGCGCCGAAAGCTGGAGCGGCTTCGATCGCGATTTCAGCCGCGCGATGGGCGCCAAGGGTTGGCTCGGGATGACATGGCCGAAGCAATACGGCGGCCATGCGCGCTCCGCGTTCGAGCGTTACGTGGTCGTGGAAGAGACTCTCGCTGCCGGGGCACCGGTCGCCGCGCACTGGATCGCGGACCGCCAGAGCGGCCCGACCCTGCTTAAATTCGGCACGGAGGAGCAAAAGGCGACGATCCTGCCGAGGGTCGCGGCGGGCGAAGTGGTGTTCTGCATCGGGATGAGCGAGCCGGATTCCGGCTCCGATCTCGCCGCCACGCGCACTCGCGCCGTGCCGGTCGACGGCGGCTGGCGCGTGACGGGCACCAAGCTGTGGACCACCGGCGCGCACCATGCCGATTACATGATCCTGTTCTGCCGCACGAGCGGCTCGGCTACCGATCGGCAGGCGGGCACCAGCCAGTTGCTCGTCGATCTTCACGCGACCGAAGGCGTGACGATCCGGCCGATCATCGATCTCGCCGGGCAGCATCATTTCAACGAAGTACATTTCGAGGATGCGTTCCTCCCCACCTCCGCACTGATCGGCACGGAGGGCGGCGGCTGGAATCAGGTGATGAGCGAACTGGCGTTCGAGCGAAGCGGGCCGGAGCGTTTCCTGTCCTCGATGCAATTGCTGCTCGAACTGATCGGCGTGCTGGTGGAGGCGCCAGGTGACGCGGCGAGGCTCGCGCTCGGGCGGCTGACCGCGCATCTCGTGGTGCTGCGCCGGCTTTCGCGCGGTGTTGCGGCGTTGCTGGAGGCCGGCGAAAATCCCGCGATCCACGCCGCGATCGTCAAGGATCTGGGCGCGACGTTCGAACAGGACATGCCGGAGATCGCCCGTAGCCTGGTCGATGCGGAGCCCGATCGCGCGTCGACCCGGGATTTCGTCGCGGTGCTGGCACATACGATGCTCAACGCACCGTCATTCTCTCTGCGCGGCGGCACGCGCGAAATTTTGCGCCGCATCATAGCGCGCGGGCTGGGGGTGCGCTGACCCCCAGCCCGCGCCTAGGGGTTCAGGAGACGTGGACGGATTTGGTGATCATATGCGCCTCGATCCCCTCGGGGCCATCTTCCGAGCCGAAGCCCGAATCCTTCACGCCGCCAAACGGCGCATCGGGCCATGAGGCGCGAACATTGTTGATGCATACCATCCCGGATTCGACGGCGTCGCCAAGGATCGCCTGACGACGGCCGTTTTCCGTGAAGCAATATGAAGCGAGGCCATAAGGTAGCCGGTTGGCCTGCTCGATCGCCTCTTCCAGCGTGCCGAAGCGACGCATGAGCGCGACCGGGCCGAAGGGCTCGTCGTTCATCGCCTTTGCTTCGAGCGGCACATCCGCCAGCACTGTCGGGCGATAGAAGAAGCCGTCGCCCTCCCCGCGCTCGCCACCGACCAGCACCCGCGCGCCGATCTCGCGCGCATTGGCGATCATCTCGTCGAGCGCGGCGGGGCGCCGCGGATTGGCGAGCGGCCCCATCTTGTTTCCCGCCACGCTGCCGTCTCCCACCGGAAGCTGGCGCGTGCGTTCCGCGAAACCAGCGACGAAACGGTCATAGATGCCATCCTGCACATGGAAGCGCGTCGGAGCGACGCACACCTGCCCGGCGTTGCGGAATTTGTGCGCCACCAGCATGTCGAGCGTCTTTTCCAGATCGCAATCGTCGAACACGAGGACGGGCGCGTGACCGCCCAGCTCCATGGTCATCTTCATCATCGTATCGGCGGCGAGCCGCATCAGATGCTTGCCGACGGGCACCGAGCCGGTGAAGCTCAGCTTCCGTGTGACCGGCGAAGCGAGCAGTGTGCGCGATACCTCGTCCGGTACGCCGAACACGATCTGCGCCACCTCACCCGGCAAGCCCGCGTCCTGGAAACAGCGCAGGATCGCCGCTGCACTCGCCGGGGTCTCTTCGCTGGGTTTGAGGATCACCGAGCAACCCGATGCAATCGCGGGCGAAAGTTTCCGCACCACGTTGAGCAGCGGGAAATTCCACGCGCAAAACGCCGCGACCGGGCCGACCGGCTGCTTCAGGACGAGGCTGCGCAAACCGGTGGCGCGCGGCAGAACGCGGCCATAAATGCGCGTCGCTTCGCCAGCATGGAAATCGAGGATGCCAGCCGCGCCAAGCGCTTCCCCGCGCGCCTCGATCAGCGGCTTGCCCTGCTCTTCGGTAGCGATCGCGGCGAGTTCGTCGGCGCGTTCGCGGATCAGCACGGCAGTGCGCATCAGCACGGCTGCGCGCTGTTCGCCCGGTGTGTCCCGCCACATCTTGAACCCGCGCGCCGCGACTTCCAGCGCCTCCCCCAGATCCGCCGCCGATGCGTGAGGAACAGTGCCGATCACCGCGCCGGTGGCGGGGTTGAGGACATCCTGTTCCTCGCGCCCGCCACCCGTGCGCCATTCGCCGGCGATATAGAGTCCACGTGCGGGGCGGTCGATCTGGCTCATACTGGTCACCTTGCTGGAAGCTCGTTTCGAGGAGGAAATGCGATCCCCTCCCCGCGCTGTCCACCCCCGCGCACAAAAAGACCGGCGGTTGGCGTGCCGCGCCCGCACTGCTAGGCGGCGGCGGACCGCCGAATCCGGCGCACCGCCACGAACCGAGGAAGAGACATGATCCCGCGCTATTCCCGCCCGGAGATGACCGCGATTTGGTCGGCCGAAACACGTTACAGCATTTGGTTCGAGATCGAGGCGCACGCCACCGACGCGCTCGCCGATCTCCGCGTAGTGCCAAAGGATGCCGCCGCAGCATTGTGGCGCTGGTGGGATACCAAGCCCGCGATCGACGTGCCCGCTATCGACGCGATCGAGGCGGTGACCAAGCATGACGTGATTGCCTTCCTTACATGGGTGGCCGAGCATGTCGGCGACGAGGCGCGCTTCATGCATCAGGGCATGACCAGTTCGGACGTGCTCGACACATGCCTTGCCGTGCAAATGACCCGCGCGGCGGATATTCTGCTCGCCGATCTCGATGCGTTGCTCGCTGTGCTCAAGCGCCGTGCGTATGAGCACAAGATGACGCCGACGATCGGGCGCAGCCACGGCATCCATGCCGAGCCGGTGACCTTCGGCCTCAAACTCGCCGAGGCCTATGCCGAATTCAGCCGCAACCGCGAGCGTCTCGCCTTCGCACGCGCGGATATCGCGACCTGCGCGATTTCCGGTGCGGTCGGCACCTTCGCCAATATCGAGCCAGCGGTCGAAGCACATGTCGCGGCGAAGCTGGGCCTGTCGGTCGAGCCGGTATCGACACAGGTGATCCCGCGCGATCGCCACGCGATGTTCTTCGCGACGCTGGGCGTGATCGCCAGCTCGATCGAGCGGCTCTCGGTCGAAGTTCGTCACCTTCAGCGTACCGAGGTGCTGGAGGCGGAGGAATATTTCTCGCCGGGACAGAAGGGCTCGTCGGCCATGCCGCACAAGCGCAATCCGGTGCTGACCGAAAACCTCACCGGGCTCGCCCGCATGGTGCGCGGCTATGTCACCCCGGCGCTGGAGAATGTCGCGCTATGGCATGAGCGCGACATCAGCCATTCGTCGGTCGAACGTTATATCGGGCCGGATGCGACCATCACGCTCGATTTCGCGCTCGCGCGGCTGACCGGGGTGATCGACAAGCTGCTAGTGTATCCAGACAGGATGCAGAAGAACCTCGATCGGATGGGCGGGCTGGTCCATTCGCAGCGCGTATTGCTCGCGCTCACGCAGGCTGGTGTGAGCCGTGAGGATTCCTATCGCCTTGTGCAGCGCAACGCGATGAAGGTCTGGGAATCGGACGGGACGCTATCGCTGGCTGAATTGCTGAAGGGCGACGCGGAAGTCACCGCAGCGCTGTCGCCGGCCGAAATCGACGCTCGCTTCGACCTCGGCTACCATCTGAAGCACGTTGACACGATCTTCGATCGGGTGTTCGGTGCGGAGTGATTGCAAAATCTGCAACGATGGGTGCATAGTCCTATGTTGCAGTGCAGCAAAATGAACTGCACATGAAATCCCGCCGGACTTTCCCGGCGAGGAGACCATGAAATGCGCATGTTTGAAACCGCCGCCAGCTTCGCGCTGGTGATCGCGGCTCAGGCGCTGGTGGTCGGCGTGGTTTCTACCGCGTTCTGACGCATCCGCCGCCGCCCCTTTTCACAAGGGGCGGACTGGCGGGCGCGGTTATCTCGCGAATATCCGCAACAACGTCTCATAACTTTCTAGCCCCGGCGCGCCCAAAACGGTGAAGCCGGCGCGCAGCAGGAAGGCATGGCGCGCGATCTCCGCCTGCTGTTCGATGCCGTAACGCGCGAGGGGCCAGCCGGGGACGAAGCTGTAGTGATAGCGGCAGAAGGGATGCCGGGCGAGCGGCAGGCACACCCCGCGCTGATGCTGCCAGATGTGGCACATCTCGTGGATGAACAGCCCCTGGAGATCGAGCGGCGCCTCGGCGAAATCGTCGCGATAGCTGGCACCGGCCGGATGGAAATGGATCGTCCCGCGCGGCGCCATCACCACGTTGCGCGGCTGAAAAAACGCCCATCGCCGCCGCGCGATGCCCACCGCGCCATAATCGATCGTATCGCCATAGATGGAGCGGGCGAGCGCGACCTCACCCGGCGTCAGGCCGCGTTTGCTCACCGGCCTTTGCCCATCCTGTTGCGCCTCAGGCCTTTGGCGGCGGATCGCCTGCCGCGATGACATTGGCCTGCTGCTGGATGCGCAGGCCATCCGAGAAAGTGAAAGTGAAGGTGATCTGGCTACCCGGCTTCACGCTCGGATTCACGTCGAACAACATCGCGTGCTGGCCGCCGGGGGCGAACCGCACTGTCTGCAACGCCGGCACCCGCACCTGCTGCACCGCATCCATTGACATCATTCCACCGGGAGCCGCCGGCTTCATCTCATGCATTTCAGTGCGCACCGCGACATCGGTGGAGACGTTGATCAGCGTCGCGTCCGCAGGGCCACCGTTCAACGTGAAATAACCCGCCGCCGGGCGACCGGGCACCGCCGCGAGCCGCACCCAGGCATCCTGCACCGCAAGCTCTTTCTCCTGCGCACACCCAGCGAGGGCCGCAGCGGCGAGGACGAAAGTGGCGAAGATGCGCAAGGCGGGTTTCTCCCGTAACGGAACAGCAAGTTAAAGCTAGCGCGCAGACCTTCTTGCGGCAAGGCGCACGACACCTATATCGCGCCAGTCAACCGTTTGCGCGTCGCCGCTTCACGGGACGCGGACGTAGTTAAATGTAGGGGCTAGAAGAGCACTCATGGCAAAAGTTATCGGTATCGACCTCGGCACCACCAATTCGTGCGTTTCGGTCATGGAGGGCGGCAAGCCCAAGGTGATCGAGAATGCCGAAGGCGCGCGCACCACGCCGTCGATCGTCGCCTTCGCCAAGGACGGCGAGCGCCTGATCGGGCAGCCGGCGAAGCGGCAGGCCGTCACTAACGGCGACAATACGATTTTCGCGGTAAAGCGCCTGATCGGCCGCCGCTTTGACGATCCCGTCACCAAGAAGGACACCGAGCTGGTCCCCTATCACATCGTGAAGGGTACGAATGGCGACGCGTGGGTTCAGGCTGGTGGCAAGGATTACAGCCCGTCGCAGATTTCCGCCTTCATCCTGCAGAAGATGAAGGAAACCGCCGAATCGTTCCTCGGCGAAACCGTGACGCAGGCGGTGATCACCGTTCCCGCCTACTTCAACGACGCTCAGCGTCAGGCGACCAAGGACGCCGGCCAGATCGCGGGCCTTGAGGTGCTGCGCATCATCAACGAGCCGACTGCGGCCGCGCTGGCTTATGGTCTGGAGAAGCAGGACGGCAAGACGATCGCGGTCTATGACCTTGGCGGCGGCACGTTCGACATCTCGATCCTCGAGATCGGCGACGGCGTGTTCGAGGTGAAGGCCACCAACGGCGACACCTTCCTGGGCGGCGAGGATTTCGATTCCACCATCGTCCAGTATCTCGCCAGCGAGTTCCAGAAGGCGGAGGGCATCGACCTCACCAAGGACAAGCTCGCGCTGCAGCGCCTGAAGGAAGCTGCCGAGAAGGCGAAGATCGAACTCTCGTCGGCGCAGACGACCGAGGTCAACCTGCCCTTCATCACCGCCGATCAGAATGGCCCGAAGCATCTCGTCAAGACGATCACCCGCGCCGATCTGGAGCGGCTGGTCGAAGACCTGATCAAGCGCACGCTGGAGCCGTGCCGCAAGGCGCTGGCCGATGCCGGCATGAAGGCGGACGAGATCGCCGACGTCGTGCTCGTCGGCGGCATGACCCGCATGCCGCGCGTGCGCGAAGTGGTGAAGCAGTTCTTCGGCAAGGAGCCGCACACCGGCGTCAACCCGGATGAGGTCGTCGCGATGGGCGCCGCCATTCAGGCCGGCGTGCTGCAGGGCGACGTGAAGGACGTGCTGCTGCTCGACGTGACCCCGCTGTCGCTGGGCATCGAGACGCTGGGCGGCGTGTTCACCCGCATGATCGATCGCAACACCACGATCCCGACCAAGAAGTCGCAGACCTATTCCACCGCTGACGACAATCAGCAGGCGGTGACGATCCGCGTCTTCCAGGGCGAGCGCGAAATGGCGGCGGACAACAAGATGCTCGGCCAGTTCGATCTGGTGGGCATTCCCCCTGCCCCGCGTGGCGTGCCGCAGATCGAGGTGACGTTCGACATCGATGCCAACGGCATCGTCAACGTCTCCGCGAAGGACAAGGGCACCGGCAAGGAGCAGCAGATCCGCATCCAAGCCTCGGGCGGCCTTTCGGACAGCGACATCGACCAGATGGTGCGCGACGCCGAGCAGTTCGCCGAGGAAGACAAGAAGCGCAAGGCGGCGGCCGAGGCGAAGAACAACGCCGAAAGCCTGATCCACACCACCGAGCGCCAGCTTGCCGACAATGGCGACAAGGTCGACGAGAGCCTCAAGTCCGAGATCCAGGCTGCCGTCGATGCCGCCAAGGCAGCGGTCGAAGGCGGCGACCCCGAGGCGATGAACGAAAAGAGCCAGGCGCTCGCGCAGGTCGCGATGAAGCTTGGTCAGGCGATCTACGAGAAGCAGCAGCAGGCCGAAGCATCGCCCTCGGGCGCTGGTGAAGCCGCGGGTGCGCAAGCCGGTGGCGAAGACGTAGTCGATGCCGAATTCTCGGAAGTGGACGAGAACAAGGCGTAAGTAGCGTGATCCGCGATCGTCATGCCGGCTTCGGCCAGCATCTCAGGCAACAAAGCGCCTTGCCCGAGACCCCGGCATTTGCCGGGGTGACGGTCGCCGGAACGCTGGGCGGGGGCCCTAAATGACCGAAATAGATTATTACGAGCTGCTGGAGGTCGAGCGTGGCGCCGACTCCGCAACGATAAAATCGGCCTATCGCAAGCTCGCGATGAAGCATCATCCGGACAAGAACGGCGGGTGCAAGGACAACGAGGCGAAGTTCAAGGCGGTCAGCGAGGCTTATGATTGCCTCAAGGATCCGCAGAAGCGCGCCGCCTATGATCGCTTCGGCCATGCCGCGTTCCAGAATGGCGGCGGTGGCGGCGGCGGAGCACAGGATTTCGCGGGCTTCTCCGACATTTTCGAAAGCGTGTTCGGCGAATTCATGGGTGGCGGTCGCGGGGGGCATAACCAGCCTCGGCGTGGCGCCGATCTCCGCTACGACATGGAGATCACATTCGAGGAAGCCTATCACGGCAAGACCGCCGAGATCACGATCGACGTCACCGCATCATGCGAGAGCTGCCACGGCTCCGGCGCGAAACCCGGCACGCATGCGCATACCTGTTCCACCTGCGCCGGCCACGGCAAGGTTCGGGCACAACAGGGCTTTTTCGTGGTCGAGCGCGCCTGCCCGGTGTGCAGCGGCTCGGGGCAGGTGATCGACGATCCGTGCCGCGATTGTCGCGGCGACGGGCGGGTCGAGCAGACCAAGACGCTCAGCGTCAACATTCCCGCCGGTGTCGATGAGGGAACGCGCGTCCGCATGTCCGGCGAAGGCGAAGCCGGCCCGCGTGGCGCGGCGGCGGGCGATCTCTACATCTTCCTCCACCTCAAGCGGCATGCGATCTTCGAGCGCGAGGGCACCACCCTTTTCGCGCGCGCGCCGATCAGCTTCACCACCGCGACGCTCGGCGGCATGCTGTCGATCCCGGGCCTCGATGGGCGGACTCATGAAGTGAAGATCCCGGCAGGCATCCAGTCCGGCAAGCAATTGCGTCAGCGCGGCGCGGGCATGCCGGTGCTGCAGGGGCGTGGCCACGGCGATCTCGTGCTTCAGATCGACGTGGAGACCCCTACCCGGCTTTCCACGCGCCAGCGGGAACTGCTAGAGATGTTCCGTGAGACCGAAACCGGAGAGGAATGTCCGGCGGCGCAGGGCTTTTTCGCCCGGCTCAGGAATGCCTTTGCGGGGGATTGACGAGTAGGAGCTGCATCATGCGAATCCTGTTACCGGCTGCCATCGCCATCGCCGCGCTCTCCGCGCCGGGTTCTGCGCGCGACCACAACGAGATCCCTGTCGCGACACCGGATGGAAAGCCGCAGAGCTGTGTCCCGATCATGAGCCTGCGCGAAAGCCTGGTGCGGAGCGACAGCGTGATCGATTTCCACATTTCCGGCGATCGCTATTATCGCGTCACCCTGCCGCAATCCTGCTCTGGCCTCGGGTCTGAGCGGCGTTTTGCTTATTCCACCTCGCTCAGCCAATTGTGCTCCACGGATATCATCACGGTGCTTTACCAAAGCCCGCCGATGCGTGGCGCGAGTTGCGGCTTGGGGCAATTTCAGCCGGTAAAGATCGCAAAGCGATGAAGCCTCTGGCGTTCGGCGGAAACCGCTGCTAGTCGCCCCGAACCACGCACCCGTAGCTCAGCTGGATAGAGCGCTGCCCTCCGAAGGCAGAGGTCACAGGTTCGAATCCTGTCGGGTGCGCCAGTTCTGTATAAAAGCAAGAACCCCGGCATTGGCGTCGGCGCCGCCGAAAACGGCATGCTCCTGCGCTTGCAGACTCCCGCGTATCAAGACCGATTCGGGCGTCACGACGATTTCATCGACCAATGGCCGTGCATATGCCTCTCGCAGCGCGGAATTCCCATCGCGCGGTCCTTCGCTGCGAACCTATCGAGAATCGCTGGCGTGCTGTCGCGGTGGAGCATAGCAAGCCGCTGTTTCAGACTGCGGAGCTATACGGCAACATCACACCCGCCGAAGCCGAAGACCAATATTATGCTGCCACGGACAACATCGATAGGATAACCTGACTCACAACCCAACGCCTCCCACAAACCGGGCCTGGTTCAGGGAGTGCAGCCATCGTGACTTTCTGATCAGCGGCATGCGATTGCGGATTCGTCTGGCTGAGGCCCAAGCTGCTTCCTAAACAGGGCGTTGAGCTAATCCGACCTGCAGGTCTTGCGCGGGAAAGCGCTACAAGAATCGAAACTCCCGGAACGCACCGACAATCGTGGCCAATTAACTACAATTCAACGAGCGAGCGGCCAACTGGCGCCAATTGGCGCCAATTGGCGCCAATTGGCGCCAATTGGAACACGATGCCCGTGGCTCCCACAACCCTGCCGGATACAGCCTACCATGAACATGATTTCGACGATGAGGGATTACCTTCCCGGCAGCACCAACACGGGCATGGATTGCGACTTCGCGGTTTATAAGACCCTGCTGGAATCGACGATGGCGATCCCGTGGAAGATCGACTGGGCCACCATGCGCTTCGCTTATATCGGCCCGCAGATCGAGCCTCTGCTGGGCTGGAAGCAGGATAGCTGGGTGTCTGTGGAGGATTGGGCGTCGCGTATCCATCCAGACGATAGGGACAATGTCGTGAATTTCTGTGTCTCGCAGTCAATTGCGGGGATCGATCACGAAGCGGATTATCGAGCGCTGACCAAGGATAAGGGCTTTGTCTGGATCCGCGATGTCGTCCATGTCGTGCGCAACGAACAGGGCGAGGTCGAAAGCCTGATCGGTTTCATGTTCGATATCAGCGAGCGAAAACGCATCGAACAGGAATTGATCAAGATGCAGCAGAAGCTGGAAGCGCTCTCCTTTGAGGACGGGCTGACGCGAACGTCGAACCGGCGCCGGTTCGACGAGCGCCTGAACGCAGAGTGGGAAAACGCTCGCGACAGCTCGTCACCTCTTTCAATGATCCTGCTGGATATCGATCACTTCAAGCAGTTCAACGACCGCTACGGCCATATTCGGGGTGACGAATGCCTCATTGCGGTTGCGATGGCGCTACGGCAGATCGGATGCCGGGCAAAGGATGTGGTTGCCCGTTATGGCGGCGAAGAATTTGTCTTGCTGCTTCCGGAAACGGATGAAAGCACCGCGCTGGAACTGGCGAGGCAATGCAAGCAAGCCATCGAGGCTCTCGCCATACCGCATGAAAAATCGGATTGCAGCCCGTTCGTGACAGCCTGCGTCGGTGTCGGCACCATCATTCCATCCGCAGAAGCGAGGTCGAGAGACTTTTGCGAGATGGTTGACAGGCTGCTCTATGCCGCAAAGCAGAATGGCCGAAACCAAATCAAGTCCATGTGATCGTGCCCGGATGGACTGACGGAGGCTTCGGGCGGTGCTGCGGCGGGCTGCCCGTGAGCCACAGCCAAGGCTGTTCGCCAGCAAACTGGCCGTGATTTACCCGATGTTGAAAAAGTCGACGCGCCTTCGACAATTTCGGGCAAGAATGCTGCCGAAAGTCTTTTAATGCCCGCTTGTCGGTAGTGTAGCCGCGAAAATCGCCTTCCAGATTCCAGACGTTCTTTGAGGATACGATCTGGAGAAGCCAAATAGCCGCCTCTGGCCGCGAGCCACCCGATATCCATGACGATATTGAGGCGCGTCGCGGCCCCGGCGTTCAAGCCCAATCTCGTTCGGCGATCCCCCACCAATCAAGCATTGCGCTCCCAGCCACAGCTTGCCAGTCTTCAGGCATTCTTGCTTGGGGGAAAACCATGCGCCGGATACTGTTTGCCTCGCTGCTCGCCGCTACCGCATCGATTGCCGCCGCCGAGCCGGCGTCAAAGGAACAGTTGATGGTGCCCCCATCGGGCGCACGTCACTTCACGATTAGTTCGACGGCCGGAAAACATGGCGACATTTGGTCATGGAAAATGCCGGATGGGCGCACGGCTTATCGCATGTCGATGTCGTTGCGCGGCTGGGTCACCGAAACCGATGAGACGATGGCGACCGGACCCGATGGCCGGCCAACGACGATAGCCATTCGCGGCTACACCGATCAAGGCGACGCCACTGAAGACTTCAGCGTCGATACTGGCGGTGTCGCGCGCTGGAAGACGGCGGTTGATTCCGGCTCCGCCCCATTTGGTGACAAGCGCTACAATAGCTATGGCGGCCCGTGGCTTGCCGGTGAACGCGATATCGAAGCGCTGGTCGCGGCGGGCGACAAGGGCATTGATCTCCTGCCGACCGGCCACGCCAGCATCACCATCGGGCAAGCCGTTCAGATTGACGGGCCACAGGGAAATGCGACGGTCAAACTGGCATTCATTCAGGGCTACGGCTTCGCACCTACGCCGGTTTGGCTCGACAAGGACAATCGTTATTTCGGCAACGCCGGCGTCATCTCGCTGCTACCTGAAGGCTACGAAAAAAACGGTCCGAAACTCAAAGATATACAGGACAAGGCCACTGCCGCCATGGTGCGCGATGTTGCCCATCGCTTCCTTAGCCCAGCCAATCATACGCCCACGCTGATCGATCATGTACTGATGTTCGATTCCGTTGCCGGAAGTTATCTGCCTGATCGCGCGGTTCTGATCGCCGACGGAAAGGTGGCGGCCGTCGGCGCGGGAGGATCAATCAAAACGCCGGCCGGCGCGACGGTGATAGACGGCCGCGGCAAGACGCTTCTCCCCGGTCTGTGGGACTCGCACCAGCACGTCGGCGACGACTGGAATTTGCTACAGAACGTTGCGACCGGTATGACCAATTATCGCAGCCCCGGCTCGATGATCGATGAGGCGCACAGCATCTACAAACGTCGCGCGGCCGGCGACCTGCTCGCGCCCGATGGCAAAATCTCCGTGATCATCGATCGCAAGGATCCGCTCGCGGCGCAGGGTGCGCTAACCGTTTCCTCGGCGAACGAAGCGGTAGCGGCGGTCGACAAGATCAAGGCGGCCGGGCTGTGGGGCGTCAAATTCTACACCTCGATGGACCCCGCATGGATCGCTCCGGCCGCCGCTGAAGCGCATCGGCTGGGCCTTCACGTCCACGGACATGTGCCGGCGGGCATGCGTCCGCTTGATGCGGTGCGCGCTGGCTATGACGAAGTTACCCACATCAACTTCATCATGATGCAGGCGATGCCGCAGGATGTTGTCGACAAAGCCAATACCGCCGCGCGGCTCGAAGGGCCGGCGAAATACGGGAAAGACGTCGATCTCGACTCCCCCGCGATGAAAGCCTTTTACGCCGAGCTTGCGAAACGAAACACGATTATTGACCCAACACTAACCGTTTGGGAACCGCTGCTGACCTCGGACGGGAGCGCCATTTCGCCGGAATATGCGCCCTTCGCTGACATCGCCCCGCCAGCGGTGGCTCGCGGATGGAAGATTGCCGGCTATCCGTTGTTCGGCGGCCTTACGCGGGATGATTTCCGCAAAAGCTTCGGCAAAATGGTCGGGCCGTCAGTCGACTGCATCAGGCTGGCGTGCGGATCGTTGCGGGTACCGATGGGTACGGCCTAGAATTGGTGCGTGAACTCGAACTCTATCAGAGTGCCGGGCTCTCAAATGCGGAAGCGCTGCAAACTGCGACGATCATTCCCGCACGCATGACCGGTATGGACGACCGCACGGGATCGATTGCGCGCGGCAAGACAGCGGATATCATTCTCGTCGATGGCGATGTGTCGCAGAATCTATCCAATCTGCGTCAGGTCGATACGGTTTTCCTGGATGGCTATCGGCTCAACGGAGCGGCTTTGCGAAAGGCGAGCGGATTGAGCGGCATGCCCAAATGACGATGCGATCCGTGTGCTGATCCGCGCAACGGGCGACTTGCGGCGGTCCCCCCGGGGCATCCGTGAGGCGTCACAACCCGCGTTCGGATCACCTGACGGAAGCACTCAGCCACCCCAGACCTCGGCCTAGAGTCGCGTCAAATTGCCGCCGAGCAATTTCTCGATCCGCGCCCCAGGCCAACCGCGCGCGGAAAGGTCGTCCGCAAGCATACGGAAGCGCAAATTGCTGTTGTACTCCGCTACGATATTGAAGATCCCCGCCCCTTCGCCGGGCGCGCCGATACCCTTTTTCGTGCGCTCTTCGTAGAATTTGCACTGCGCCGCACGAGCCGCATCATCGATCATAGTCTTGGAGATCACCCCGTCGGGGCCGATCGCGATATGATCCTCGCCGCACATTTGCAGCGCCGCAGCAGGTCTTCGCGGGTTGGGGTAGCATTGCCCAAACCATCTCGACGAAGGATCCGCGATCCCCTGACGCCTCGTCCAGGTGCGTCGGGGCTTCTCTCATTTTGAACACCCGCCGTTCGTGTTCAGCCGAGAAACGCAACCATCCCCACTGCGGCTGCCCCCATCACCACGGTCGCGAGCCAGCCAAAGAATTTCAGCGGTGCCGATGCGGTAAAATCGCCCATGATGCTGCGCGTGGAAACGACGATCATCAGGCCGACGAGAACGGGCACCGCAACAACGCCGTTGATTACGGCGCTCCAGAATAATGCTTTCATCGGCCTGATGGGCGACCAGTCAATCGCGACACCCAATGCCATGCCAAGTGCGATCACCGCATAGAATGCCTTGGCGCGCATCGGCTTATATTCCAGACTGGCGTTCCATCCGCCGATTTCGCAGACGGCGTAGGCGGATGAGCCAACAAGGACCGGCACCGCAAGAAGCCCGGTTCCGACAATGCCGAGACTGAAGATCACAAACGCGACTTTGCCCGCGATCGGTTTCAATACCTGCGCCGCGTCGGCCGCGCTCTGGATATCGATCTTCCCGGCGGCGTGGAGCGTACTCGCCGTACCGAGAATAATGGCCAACGCGACGACATTCGATACAGCCATGCCCGCAAAGGTATCCCAGCGGATGCGGCTCAGCGCGTCTGGCGCCTGCGCACGGGCGCGATTGAGCGGCACTCGTTCATCGACCTGATCAATTTCCTCGACCTCCTGCGCCGCCTGCCAAAAGAACAGATATGGGCTGATCGTTGTGCCGAAGATCGCAACAATGGTCGTGATCGCGCCGGCCCCCGCGATGGTGGGGATGACAAGTGCTCTTGCCGCGGTGCTCCAATCCACCTGCACCATCAGCAGCACGGCGACATATGCGATCAGCACCAGCGTCAGCCATTTCAGGATCGATGCATAACGATTGTAAGGCACGTACAATTGGAGGATCAGCGAGAAGATCGCGAAAGCGACAGTGAAAAGATGGCTCCAGCCGCCCACCACCAGCGCCGAGCTTTCGCCCATTGCGGCCAAATCTGCTCCCACGTTGATCGTGTTGGCGACAAAGAGCAACCCGATCAATCCGATCACCAGCCACTGCGGCATGACCTTGCTCAAGCTGCGCCCCAACCCACGCCCGGTGACCCTCCCGACGCGTGCGCTTGCAAGCTGCACCGCGACCATAAGAGGATAGGCCAGCGTCATCGTCCACATCAGGCTGGTGCCAAACTGCGCGCCGGCCTGCGAATAGGTGGCGATCCCGCTAGGATCGTCGTCAGCCGCCCCTGTGACCAGACCCGGCCCAAGGCGCTTCATCCACCCAAAGCCCCTCAAGCGGGGCCTCCATTTTTCTGAATTGGGCGCGCGAGAGCGTTCAACGCCAAAAGATCAACAGGCGGATGTTTTTACCCATCAACCTCTTCCTCAGCCGCGCTCCTGTCTGAAACCTCACGCGCCCGCTTTGGGTTCCGGCCGAACGATCAAATGAATGATAGATCCGCCGAAATAGGCCGCCGATCGCTCCTCTCACCCGTCGACAGAATTATCACGATCGATTGATGCTGCCTCGGGCTTTTCCTCATTGAGAATTCTCATCGCGGCGCCATCCATGTCGTCATACTGGCCAGAACGCACTGCCCAGAAGAACCCACCCAATCCGGAGAGACCAAGGAGCAGAGCGATCGGGATGAGAATACCGACGCTGTTCATCGCGCCGCTTTCCTCAGCCGCATTGCATTGGCAACGACGATCAGGGACGAACCGGACATGGCAAGTGCCGCAATCAGAGGGGTGACGACGCCCGCGATTGCCAGCGGGACAGCAAACAGATTGTATCCGACCGCCAGTGCCAAATTCTGCTTGACGACGCGCATCGTGCGCCGCGCTACGGCAACCGCGATTGGAACCGGCATCAGCCGGCCGCCGACGAACACTAAGTCCGCCGCCATCTGCCCCACGTCGCTGGCGCTTGCCGGCGCCATTGAGACGTAAGCGGCCTTGAGAGCCGGCCCGTCGTTGATCCCGTCTCCCACCATCAGGACGCGCCGTCCTGCCGCTTCGGCGGCCCGGACGATGGCGTACTTGTCCTGTGGCGTCAGTCTTGCTCGGCCAGGAACATCGAAACTGGTGGCCAGCGCATGAACAACTGCCGGAGCATCACCGGAAAGGATCTCCGGCATCAGTCCTTCCACGCCGAGCCGCGCAACTGCCGACGCTGCATCCTCGCGTGGCTGATCGGCGACGCAGATTGCGTACGGTTGTGCATCACCGATGCGGAAGACGATTGAGGCGTCCTCGCTCGTCTCCCCGGCCCATCCTGGCCTCCCAAGCCGAACCTCGACGCCACGCGCCAGCGCCAGCCCCCGCACACCGAAGCCCGCTTCCTCCACAAGGATCTCAACCGGTGCAGGCGGCTCGTTGGCCACCGCCGCCATCACCGCCATGGCGCTAGGATGGCGGCTGGCGCGCGCGACAGCGTGAAGAATCGAGCGTTCATCCGGGGTCTCAGGCAAGCCATTTACTACGACCGGCCGCCCGAGTGTGATCGTCCCGGTCTTATCGAGCAGCGCCAGATCGGCCTTCGCGAGCCGTTCAAGCGCGGACCCGTCTTTCACCAGCACCCCCGCGCGCATCAGCGCGCCAGAGGCGACGACCTGTGCCACCGGCACCGCCAAACCCAGCGCGCACGGGCAGGTGATGATGAGCACCGCCACGGCGTTGGTAAGCGCGGCGTGCCACCCTGCCCCCGCGATCAGCCAACCAGCCAGTGTCAACGCAGCGAGCGTATGTACGGCTGGCGCGTAAAGGCGCGAGGCGCGATCGGCGATCCGCATGTAATGCGATTTCGTTTGTCCGGCGCTTTCCATCAGTCGCGCGATATCGGCGATCGCGGTGGCGTCGCCGGCTCGCGCCACCTTGATGATGAGCGGCGCGGCAAGATTGACGGTGCCCGCGAGCACCTCTGCGCCGGGAGCCACCGGCTCGGCCATGCTCTCCCCCGTGACAAGCGAGCGATCGACCGCACTCACGCCTTTCTCGACCGCGCCATCGGCCGCGATCCGCTCGCCCGCAGCAACGAGCAGCCGCATCCCCGGCGCCAGTTCGGCGATAGCGCGGCGCTGATGCGAACCGTCGCGCGCGATCACCGTCGCCTCGGCCGGAAGGCGCCGCAACAAGGCATCGACTCCGCCACGCGCGCGATCGCGCATAACGCTGTCAAGGAAACGCCCGCCGAGCAGGAAGAACAGCAGCATGACGACGCCATCGAAATATGCGTGCGCGCCGCCAAGCACGGTCTCGTAAAGGCTCATCGCGACGGCTACGAACACCCCGATTGAGATCGGCACGTCCATGTTGGTTCGCCCGCGCCTGAGCGCGACCCACGCGTTCGCGAAGAAGATACGCCCCGAATATGCGACCGTCGGCAGCGCGATCAGCGCCGAAAGCCAGTGAAACAACTGCCGTGTCGCACCGTCCGCGCCAGACCACACCGACACCGACAACAGCATGATGTTCATCATTGCGAAGCCGGCGACCGCCAAGGCCAGCACAAGCCGACGGGATTCGCGTCCGCCTGCCTCGCCCACCTCCCCTGCGAAGGCATGGGCGGCGAAGCCCAGTCCATCGATCGCGTCGATCAGCCGATCCTCGCCGATCTCGTCGAGGTGATCGACACGTACCCGGCGGTTGGTGAAATTGACCCGCGCCGCTGCCACGCCGGGAAGCGCGGCGAGGCCGTGCTCCAACTTGGCGATGCAACCCGCGCAACTCATTCCCTCCACCACGAAGGTGGAGGTGGAGAGCGCATGGGCGGCTGAAGGGCGCGCCGGCGCGGTCACATCCGCACCTCATCCTCAAAGCGAAGCCGCTCGTTGCGGCGCGTGCCGATGATCTCGATCAACCAGCGTCCTGACGGCAGCGGCTGACCGGCGAGATAGTGCTCGCTGGCCGCGTCCCAGCGCAAGGTAAGCACCTGATCGGGCTGACGGCCGAGCGGGTGGCGCGCGGTAACGGTCAGTGCCGCATCGGACACAGGCGCGCCGCGCTGCGTGAGCGCGACCGCTAGCCGCCCCGCTGCCGCCACCGGCTCAGCCCGCCAACCCGCATCGCCCTGCGCGCGCGCCTCGGCCAGCCAGCGATCGTAATGCTGGCTCGCGACATAGCTGTTCTCCACCACCACGCCTCCAAAGGTGGTGGAGGCGAAGGTCGCCATCGCTACGTTCACCGCGATTACCACGCCGAAGAAGGCGACAAGGATCGCGGTCATATGCCAGCCGGTGAAAGGACGGGTCATTGGTTACCCTCCGGTCGCTCGAAAGAGCTGCTGTCGTTGGCGACGGATTTATGGTCATCCTGCGCGACGGCGATGAACCGCAATTCGCTGCGCTGCGCTCCCCGCGCCGGTGCGACCACGAATACCTGCGCCTTTGCGACGCGATCGGCCGGCACATTGATCGTCACCGATTTGCCGGCGGTTTCGCGGGACCCGCCGTCCGTCCACATCACCGCATCGATCCCGCTCAGCGACACCGCGAAATCGCGCGGGCGCCCCTCCATGTTGCGGAGCTTGATCGTATACGTGTTGCGGATCGCACCGTCGGACAGCCGCACCCACAATGGGTTGCGGGTCTGGAGTACGCTGATCCCCATATGCGTGCGCGTGCCGAGCGCGAACAACATGCCGCAACCGATGCCGACCCAGATCAGGAAATAGATGATCGTGCGCGGACGCAGCAGCCGCTTCAGCGGCGGCAGCGGCGCCTCGCCCGTCTTCGCGCGCTTTATATCCGCTTCGGTCGTATAGCCGATGAGGCGCGGTGCGCGATCGACCTTCGCCATGATCTCGTCGCACGCGTCGATGCACAGGCCGCAGGTGATGCAGCCGATCTGCGGCCCTTCGCGAATGTCGATGCCAGTGGGGCAGACCGCGACGCAGGCATTGCAATCGATGCAGTCGCCAACCGCGTCCCCCGCCGCGAGACGGACGACCGACGGCGCGTCCTCCTGCGCCTGCGCGCGTTTCAGCCCGTGCGTGCGCGGTTCGCCGCGCCAATCCTTGTAAGTGACCGCAAGCGACTTCTCATCCATCACCGCGGACTGGATGCGCGGCCAGGGGCACATGTAGATGCACACCTGCTCGCGCATCAGCCCGCCCAGCGTGAAGGTGGTGAAGGTGAGGATGCCGACGGTCGAATAAGCGACGGACGGCGCGGTGCCGCCGAGAAATTCGCGCGCCAAGGTCGGCGCATCGGCGAAGTAGAAAATCCACGCGCCGCCGGTCGCCGCCGCGATCAGCAGCCACGCAGCGAACTTTGTGGTGCGTTTGGCGACCTTCTCCGCACCCCATGGCGCGCGATCGAGCCTGATCTGCGCGTTGCGATCGCCCTCGATCGCACGCTCGACATGGACGAACAGATCGGTCCACACCGTCTGCGGGCAAGCATAGCCGCACCATGCCCGCCCGACTGCGGAAGTGACGAGAAACAGCCCGACCGCCGCCATGATGAGCAGGCCGACGACATAATAGAATTCGTTCGGCCAGATCTCGATCGAGAACATGTAGAAACGGCGATGCGCCAGATCGACCAGCACCGCCTGATCCGGCGCATGGGCTCCACGGTTCCATCGCAGCCATGGCGTGACGTAATAGATCGCCAGCGTCACCGCCATGATCGCCCATTTCAGGCGACGGAAGACGCCATCCACGCGGCGCGGAAAGACCTTGCGCCGCGCCTCGAACAGGCTCGGCGCGGGGCCGCCGATATCGTCAACGCTGGGCATTCTGACCCGTCGCGGCAGGATCGGCTTCCCCCCCGCCAAGCGAATGGACATAGGCCGCGAGCATCTTGATCGTCACTGGATCGAGCCGCTGCCCCCATGCCGGCATGATCCCGTAACGCGCATTGCCGATGGTGTGGACAAGCGAGTCCCGATCGCCGCCGTAGAGCCAGATCGCATCGGTCAGGTTCGGTGCGCCAAGCGTGCGATTGCCCTTGGCATCCGGGCCGTGACACACCGCGCAATTGTTCGCGAACAATGCGGCCCCGCGCTTTGCCGAGGGGCTGGCCGCCTCCTGATGCGAAACGTGGCGGACATGGGAAACCAGATCGTCGATCTCCCCGCCGTTGAGGATGCCGTCGCGCCCGAACGCGGGCATCTGCGACATGCGGGTCGCATCGTCGCCGGGCTGGCGGATGCCGTGGACGATCGTCTGCTGGATCGTCTTCAGGTCTCCGCCCCACAGCCAGTCGTCGTCATTCAGATTGGGATAGCCCTTGCTCCCCGCCGCGCCGGAACCATGGCATTGCACGCAATGCACCTTGAACGCGGAGCGCCCGCCCTCCGCCGCCGCTGCGAGCAGCTTGGGATCGGACGGCAATTGCTCGATCGGCGTGCGCGCCAGCGCCGCCATGATCGGCGCGCGGCGCGCATCCTCCTGCGCTGTATCGCGCACCAGCTCGCCGCGGCTCGACCAGCCCCAAATGCCCGGCGTCGCGCGGTGAATCATCGGCCACGCCGGGTAGAGGATGCAATAACCGACCGCGAACGCAACCGACGCATAGAAGGTTAGCAGCCACCAGCGTGGCATCGGCGTATCGAGTTCCTCGATACCATCCCATTCGTGCCCGACCGTGCTGGTGCCCGTGGCAACGTCAATGCGTTTGTTGTCAGCGTCAGCCATTGTCGGCCTCGTCGAAAATGCTGTTGGCGGCGCGGCGGTTGGCGTCGCGATTGCGTGGCAGGAAGGCCCAGCCGATCAGGGCGACGAACACGCCGGTCATGATTACCAGCCCCCAGCTATCCGCCAGGTGGCGCAGCGTTTCGTAGTTCATCGCGCGGCCTCCCGCGCCTGTGCGGATTTGAAATCGACCTGCGTGCCGAGCCCCTGAAGATAGGCGACCAGCGCATCCATCTCGGTGATCCGCCCCGGATCGCCGTCGAAATCGCGCGCCTGCACCTTGGGGTAGCGCTTGGCGAGGCCGGTCGTATCCCCCTCGCCGAACGCCTGAGTCCGCGCGTCCTCATCGGCCTTGGCGATATCCTCGTCGGTATAGGGCACGCCGACCTTGCGCAGCGCGATAAGATCCGCGCCCAATCGGGAGGTGTCGAGGTTGCGCTTCGCGAGGAAGGCATATTTCGGCATGATCGATTCCGGCACGACGGACTGCGGGTCCTTCATGTGCTGGACATGCCATTCGTCCGAATAGCGCCCGCCGACACGCGCCAGATCGGGGCCGGTGCGCTCTGATCCCCATTGGAACGGATGGTCGTACATGCTCTCGGCCGCGAGGCTGTAATGGCCGTAACGCTCCACTTCGTCACGGAACGGGCGGATCATCTGGCTGTGACAGCCGTAACAGCCTTCGCGGATGTAGATGTTGCGCCCCGCCAGTTCGAGCGGCGTGTAAGGCCGCACGCCCTCGACATGCTTCACGGTGGATTCGATCCAGAACAGTGGCGCAATCTCGACGATCCCACCGATCGCCACCACGGCGAGCGACAATACCCCGAGCAACGTGACGTTGCGTTCGATCTTCTTGTGGCGATTTGCCCAGGTAGCCATTGGTCGGCCCCTCCTTATCGAGCTTGAGCGGAGACGAGCGGGCGATCGCGTGCCGGATCGAATGGGGCATCGCTCATCGGCGCCTCCTCGCGGAGCCGACCGCGGATCGTCATCCACACGTTCCAGGCCATGAAGAAAGCGCCGGTGATGTAGAGCAGCCCACCCAGCGTGCGGATCAGATAATAAGGGTGAAGCGCCGCGACGACCTCAGCGAACGAATAGACGAGATAGCCGTCGTCACCATATTCGCGCCACATCAGCCCCTGCATGATCCCGGCCACCCACATCGCGGAAGCGTAGAGGACGATCCCCAGCGTCGCGCACCAGAAGTGCCAGTTGACCATGCGCAACGAGTAGAGCCGCTCACGTCCCCACAGGCGCGGCGTCATGAAATAGATCGCGCCGAAGGTGATCATGCCGTTCCAGCCGAGCGCGCCCGAATGAACATGGCCGATCGTCCAGTTGGTATAATGGCTCAGGGAGTTGACCGTCTTGATCGACATCATCGGCCCCTCGAACGTGCTCATCCCGTAAAAGGCGAGCGCGAACACCATCATGCGGATGATCGGATCGGTGCGGATCTTGTCCCACGCGCCGTTCAACGTCATCAGGCCGTTGATCATGCCGCCCCAACTCGGCATCCACAGCATCACCGAGAACACCATGCCGAGCGTCTGCGCCCAATCCGGCAGCGCGGTGTAATGAAGGTGGTGCGGCCCGGCCCAGATGTAGAGGAAGATCAGCGACCAGAAATGGACGATCGACAGGCGGTAACTATAGACCGGCCGCTCAGCCTGCTTAGGCACGAAATAGTACATCATGCCGAGGAAGCCGGCCGTCAGGAAGAAGCCGACGGCATTGTGGCCATACCACCATTGCGTCAGCGCATCCTGCACGCCCGAGAAAGCGGAATAGGATTTCGATCCGACAAGGCTGACCGGCATCGACAGGTTGTTGACGATGTGCAGCATCGCGATCGTGATGATGAACGCGAGGTAGAACCAGTTCGCGACATAGATGTGCGGTTCGGAACGGCGCACGATGGTGCCGACGAACACCACGAGATAGGCGACCCACACGATGGTCAGCCAGATATCGACATACCATTCCGGCTCGGCATATTCGCGCGCTTCGGTGATGCCCATGACATAGCCGGTCGCGGCCAGGACGATGAACAACTGATATCCCCAGAACACGAAATTCGCGAGGTTGGGCCAGAACAGCCGCGCGCGGCACGTGCGCTGTACGACATAGAAGCTTGTCGCGATCAGCGCGTTGCCGCCGAACGCGAAGATCACCGCAGAGGTATGCAGCGGCCGGATGCGTCCGAAATTGACGTATTCGCCAAGGTTCAGCTGCGGGAAGGTCAATTGTGCGGCGATGAACACGCCGACCAGGAAGCCGACGATGCCCCAGAACACCGTCGCGATCACGCCCCAGCGGATCACATCGTCATAATATTGCCCGGCGGTGGCCGGAGAGACGCGCGGTCCCATGCCGTCCTTCGGCTTGGCGCCCAGCCCACGCACCGCGACGAAGAATGCGGCGGCGGCGGCGATCCCCATATGCACCGCGAAGCCGCCATCGACCGCGGTTGCAGCGGCGAACGATGCAAGCAGCGCCAGGAACAGCCACCCGGCGGATGCGCTGATATCGTTTGCCATTCGGGTTACCTCGTTGCGCAGGATGCTTGACCGGCTGGCAGTCCGATCGTTCATCTTTTTGGGGGATCGAGAAGGTGCCGGACGCCCCCCTTTCCAGCGTCCGGCGCGTCGAGGTTGCGACGCCGGGCCGCCACATTCATTGATCTGGATCAAAAATTCGGTGAGCGGGCGATCGCGCAGAGCCGTTCATGATCCAGCACCGTGCAGTCGCGCGCATTGACGAGCGTGATCACGCCCTCGGCGCGCAAGTGGCCAAGCTGCCGGCTGACCGTCTCAGCGGCAAGGCCCAGGAAATTCGCGACTTCCTCTCGACGCAAAGGAATCCGCACCGGCTTCCCGTCCGCATGGGCGGTGATATAGAGAATGAAGACCGCCACCCGCTCCCGCGCGCTGCTGTGACCAAGCATGCGTAAGCGGCCGCGCGCCCGTTCGGAGGCGGCAATCGCACGCTCAACCAGCATCCTCCGCATGGGCGGAAAGGTGTCGAGCGCGTGCGCGAAATCGTGACGGGAAAATGCGCATATTTCGGTCTGGGCCAGGGTGGTGGCCGTCACGATCTGCTCGCGCACACGGGGCGTACCAAGGAAGTCGCCGGCAAACATCAGGTCGACGATCTGCTCGCGCCCGTCCTTTGCGTGGAGGGACAATTTGAGCGCGCCGGACACTATATTGGCACACAGATCGCCACAGTCGCCCATCGGATAACCGGCGGGCATGATATGCCGTGATCGGCTCACGTGGAGCGCCGCCAGTTCGCGATCCTCCAGCGCGGCGCACAGGGACGTGTCGCGCACGGGACATGTCCGGCATTGCCTTGCCGGGCCCGCGCGACCAATGCCTGCCCGCGCATCATCGAGGCGATTAGCCGATACTGCCCCTTTTTCTTCAAGGCATGACTCAGGCTGCGTCGTCGGCATCGCAACAATTCGCGCGCTTGCGCGGGTTACATGCATGACAACCGCACGCGCCATCGTCGCGCCGTGGCTGTTGCAGTGGCGCCAAAGGAAGCCTGATCCCCGCGCCGGGCTGCCCGCAAATGCCGATCGCCACCCCCGATGGCGGCATCGCAGCCTGTAGCGGAGCCGTTGCCAGCGCGCATATGGCAGCGATCGCGGGCGCGCGGTCTCTATACCGCACTGCTAAACCGCGTCGCGCTATGCTGGCTATAAGGATCGATCGTAGCCGCAATGGCGCGCGCATAAGGCATCGCTTCCGGTGCCAAAATCAGCCGCTCTCCCAACCACCTGACCAACCCGCAGGCGGCAAAAGGCGCCATCCGTTCGCGTATTGTTGAACGATCGGGCAACCCCGTGAGATCGACACTGCCCCGGCAGAGCAATTGCTCGATCGCCAAACCTCGCCGCCGGTCGATCCTGTCGCGCCGGACACCGCGCGCACTCGCAAATCCACCATGCGCAATGCGCAGATGGTAGCGGCCGACGTTTTTCTCGTTCTGAACCAGCAGGCCGGGAAACATGCTGATTGCCGATGCTCCAAGACCAACGAGCACGTCCGCGGTATCGTCCGTAAAACCCTGAAAATTGCGCCGTAACGTTTCCGACCGAGCCGCCAGGGCGAGTTCATCATGGGGCTGCGCGAAATGATCGAAACCAATCGACTGCCAGCCCGCGCCCGCCAGTCGGCTGTGCGCCGCCTCCGCCTGCCGGAAACGCGCTTCCGCGCCAGGCAGCGCGCGCGAGTCAATCTGACGCTGACGGGGGATCAGATGAGGGACATGGGCATAGCCAAAGACCGCCAGCCGATCCGGCTGCATCTCGAGCGCGATATCTATCGTGTCGAGCAATAGCGACGCATCCTGTCCGGGCAGGCCATACATCAGATCGAAATTGATCGAACTCACCCCCGCTGCGCGCAGCCGCGCGGTTACCTCGGCGATCATCTCCGTCGGCTGGACGCGGCCGATTGCCCGCTGCAATTCGGGCGAGAATGTCTGGACGCCAAGGCTGGCCCGCGTCACGCTGGCGCTCGCGAACGCCTCGTCCCAGCGCGCCTCGAACCGCCGCGGATCCAGTTCGACAGACACGGCCGCGTTGGCACAGTCGAATGCCGTGCGCACCTCGCGCAATAGGGCCGCGAATTGATGCGGAGACAACGCATTGGGGCTGCCGCCACCGAACGCGATACGGCCCACTCGTCCGCGCCCGCCCAAATGTCGCGCGACCAGCCTTACCTCCTCGGTCAGTCGCTCGAGATAAGCAGCCACCCGCGCGGTGCGGTTGGCAGCGCCGGTGTTGCATCCGCAATACCAGCAGATTTCGTGGCAATAAGGTATATGAAGATAGAGCGAGACCGGCGCGTCTGCGGCAACGCCTTCGAGCGCTTCCTTCATGTCCCGCGCGTCGATCTCGCCAAATTCTGCCGCGGTCGGAAAGCTCGTGTAGCGCGGCACAGGCGTCGCCAGCAGCTCGGGATAATAGGTCCACATACGAGTGGATTATGCGATTCGGCGTGATCTTCATTGATTCTGATCAATTAGCCGAATGGAGATAACCAGCGCTCGGCGTTGGCAGATTTGTTGCTCGCATGCGTTCCGCCTGCTAGCCTTATCGCATGTCAAGCTGCGACCTATGCGCTATCCGAAATCGCGCGATATGCTCCGCACTCGACGCCAAAGAAATCGAAACGCTAAACGCGATCGGGCGCCGTCAACAGCTCGCCGCCGGGGAACCTCTGATCTGGGAAGGCGAGGATTCAGTACGGGTTGCGAATGTCATAGAAGGCACGCTGAAGCTGTCCTCGGGCACCCGGGACGGCCGTGAGCAAATCGTTGGCCTCGTCTATCCGTCGGACTTCATAGGACGGCCGTTCGCGGACACTGCCAATCATGAAGTGACGGCGCTGACCGACGCCCGTGTTTGCGTTTTCAACCGACGCGACTTCGATGCCTTCACGCGGGAACATCCGGCGCTGGAGCATAAGTTGCTGGAGCACACACTGAACGATCTGGACCGCACGCGGCGCTGGATGCTGCTATTGGGCCGTAAATCGGCCTCCGAAAAGATCGCCTGTCTCTTGCTCGAAATGTCGGAACGGCTTGCTTTTCCGAACTGTAAAGCCGGCTTTGAGGCGGCGCATCAACACCTCAGCCTTCCCTTTTCACGCCAGCAGATTGCTGACCTGCTCGGGCTGACAATCGAAACCGTCAGTCGCCAATTTACCCGGCTGAAGAAGGAGGGCGTCATCGATCTCCCGTCGCGCCGCGAGGTGATCATCCTCGATCATGCAAGGCTCCTCGTCGAAGCCGGCTGATCGGCGGCGTGACTACGGCCGCCGATCAGCCCAGGCATCACGATCTCGCGGCGGACGTAGGACACCTCGCACTGGCAGAACGGTGCCTTCAACTTGGCGGTCGTCCCGATGACGGCGATCCGGTCGCCGCCGTACCACCGTCAGTTGAGGTCGATCACGTCGCCAATCCTAAAGGTCAGCGCCTAGCTTTCGGGATACAACGCCTTCCTGCAAGCAGGGTCGGCTTTTTCCAGACCGCCGATTTTTGCGGCGTTCCACGGGCTGCCCATCTTGTCGCTGTAGCGATACCAGAACCCGTATAGCCGATCATGCGCGGGAACGAGCGTCGCTGCCCCGATGCTCTTTTCTGGGGCTGAGAACCACGTCAGGCGCATGATCCGACCATAGATCGTCCCACGCAATGCACCTACGCCGCTATTGTAGCAGCCGAATATCTCGTTTCCTTTCTGACGGATGGCAATCGGGCCATATTCATGGGCATAGACGCCCGACGCATCGGCGGTATCGGTCACGCCGCGCTCCGCCAGCGTGCCGAGCGCTTCGAACTCGGCCAGTCTGGTCGCACCCTTACCATCCCAGTTACTGTCGATTTGCAACTTGATCCATCGCGTCGAGATTTCCTTGGGCAGCGGAAATTCGCTGCGAGTATTGGGCTTGGCCTCACCCTGAAGGATTGTCGTATAGGGACCGTCCGGCCCCGTGGTGGAACCGAGAATAGCGAATTTGCGAACAGGCGAACCTTCGGCACTTTGGGAGGAAGAGCCGTCCTCACGTAATATCGGCGTAAAACGCGTGTCGACGACGAAGGCCTTAACCTTGCCTATGCCGGCCAATTCGAACTGGAGATTATGTGGAAAGGTGGCATTCTTGTCCGACGTCCATCCGTAGGCCGTGCTGCCGTCAAGCAGGTTGATCGTCCAGTTTGACCAATGACGCTTCTCTTCGCCGGGATCAGCCATTGCGATCCCGCCCCAGGTGATGTGCAGGATATTGTTTTCGTCTGGGGGAACCGGCACCTGATCCGCCTTCTCCCTTTCCACCTTCCCGCACGAAGCCAGGCAGAAAAGGGCAATCGCACTGGCGGATAGCAAGCGTTTCATTTCAGGGTGTCCTTCTTCGGGTGACGGGAGGGCGCGACTCTCGCGATCAATGAGGTTAGGTGCGCAGGCGCTCCGCGCTTTTTTGCGCATCGCCGGGCCGCCCCTCCGCCCGCGCGGCATAGCGCCGGGCGAGGACCGAGCAGACGATGAGCTGCAACTGATGATAAAGGATGATCGGCAGCATGATCATGCCCAGCGCAGAGCTGCCGGCGAACAGGATCTTGGCGATTGGGGCGCCGTTGGCGAGGCTCTTCTTCGATCCGCAGAATACTGTCGTCACCTCGTCCGGCAGCGAGAAGCCCCAGGCGCGTGAAACATTCATGGTGAGCCACAGGACCAGTGCGAGCAGCCCCCCCGCGATCACCGCAATCTCCCCGATCACCCACGGCGAATATCGCCACCACAAGCCGGACGCGGTCGATTCGCAGAAGGCGGAATAGACGATCAGGACGATCACCCCGCGATCGAGCAGGTTGATGATCCGCTTGTTCGCGGCCAGCCGCTTCGCGATCAGCGGGCGCATCACCTGCCCCACCGCGAACGGCAGCAGCAATGTCATCGCAATATCGGCGATCGCGGGCAGGATCGGGAACGGCTTGCCGCTCACCGCGACGATTGTGGCGATCAACATCGGCGTGATCGCCATGCCGACAATGCCTGAAAGCGAGGCATCGAATACCGCCGCCGGCACATTGCCACGCGCGAGGCTGGTCATCGCCACCGACGACGAAATGGTGGAGGGGAGCGCGCAGAGGAAGAACAGGCCCAGCCGCGCTTCATAGCCCAGCACCGGTTGCAGCCCGAAGAACAGCGCAAAGCCGATCAGCGGGAACAGCACGAATGTCGCACCCTGCACCGCCACGTGGATCCGCCAGTTGGTCGCGCCGGCTTTCAGCGCCTGTGGAGAGAGATTGGCGCCGTGGAGGAAGAAGACCAAACCGATCCCGAGCGTCGTCACCAGCCCCATGTGCAGCGGCCCATCCGGTGCGCCCAGATGCGGCGCGACCAGCGCCAGCACCACCGCCGCAAGCATCGCCAACAAGAAGCCGTCAATCTTCATGTCTCATTCCACCCACGCGTGCCGGCACCCGCCACGCGTCGCGCCGGACATGCCAGCGCGCGCGGGGGACCGTTTTCCCGGTACAAAGATCATCGAAACCGAACGCCGCCATGATAGCAGCGCGCGGCTCACCGTGGCGGCCAGGCCTTTGCCGGCGCCTTGAACACCGGGGCGCCAAGCAACGGGCTGGACAATGCGTACGCACCATTTTCGGTGAATGCCCAGATGATGTTGCGATCATATTCGGTGAAGATCGCCAACACGCCCTTGCCAAGCGTATATTCCGGCAGCTCCGACGTATCGGCGAGGCGCGGGATGAAATAGCCCGCGATCTTCGGATCAGCAGGGTTGCTGACATCGAAAAGCTGCACGCCGGCATTGTAGAAGGAATAGGGGATGATCCCCTGCCGCCATGTGCCCGGCTGGCCAATCGAGTTGGAACGCTTCGGCCCGAAATTGCCGCCGCGCTGGCAGAAATGGGTGAATGGAGCCCCCGCGGGCGTTTCGGGTTGTGGCAGCTTCGCAGCGACTTTCAGATGCGCCGGATCGCGCGCATCGACCACGAAAATATCCTTGTACGGCTCGTAGCAGTCGCGGTTCATCGGATAGCCGCTGGTCAGCACATAACCGGTACGCTCATATTGGCTGACGTCGGCGTTATCGAATTCCGTACCGGCAAAACTCGGCGGCGAATTGACGTTGCCAAGCGCGCGCGGCTTCGCCGGATCGCTAAGGTCGAATGACCACAGGCCGAGCCCGCCCATCGCGCCGAACCCGATCTTGCCCCCGTCCTCCAGCGGCTTGGGCAGGAAGATCGGCATGCGCGCGCCCATCCAAGAGGTGCGATTGCCCGCGCGCGGATTCATCAGATAGGCGTTCTCATGATCCTTGTTGCCCAGGATCTGCCCGGGCACCGCGATCTGCGACACGAATTTCGGATCGGCGGGATCAGACATGTCCCACACCTGATAACCCGGCGAATAGAGATAATTGGGATATTCGGTCAGCGCATAGCTGTCGTCCGGCGCAGCGGACAGGATCATATATTTGCCGCCATAATATTCCGGCGAGTCGAGCGAGCCGGAACCCTGCTGCTGGCCGACCGGCGCATCGGGATGCTTATAATCCGTGGTGCGCGTCGCAATCAGCCGCCACTGGCTGGGCAGCGGCCCATCCATCGCGAATACCTTGAAGCCCTTGAGCGAATTGTAATGCCGCTGCGCCGCCACCTTGCCCGGCTGGTCGATCTTCTCGGTCATCAGGCCGTAGCGTCCGATCTCGAACGAAGCGACCATTACTGGTTGGCCGAGCTTGGCGCTCCACACGATCGTCGCGCCGCCGAGATAGTCCTGCACATTATTGGCGTCGAACTTCTCGCTCGATCCCTTGGGCCCCCACACGCCGCCCTTCGAATAGACGGTCCTGCCGTGGCGCGGATCGGTTACGTCGAGGATGCGCAGATAATCGCGATCGTGGACGTACAGATAACGCTTGCCCTTGAAGTCGGCGATGTTCGCCCAGGCGTGGAACGGCGAATCCGCGCCGGGATAGAAGCCCAGAACAGAAACATTCTTGGCGTAGCTTTTCTGGTCCCAGGTCTTCATCGCGCCGGGGAAAGACTGCCCCTCATGCACCTCTGGCGTGGCCTTGGGCCAGACGAACTGGCCGGTCGCCGCGTCCATCCCATAATCGCGCCCCGCGACCAAGGGCGCGGGCTTCCTGTCGGGTGCCAGTTCCAGCCAGCGCCGGAGATAGGGATCGGTAATCTTGCCATCAATCGATCCCGGCGTCCCGGCAGCGGCCGGCGCAGGCTGCACGCTCGTCACCGGATTGTCGGCGGACTGGGCGGCAAGCGTCTGCGGCAACGCGAGCATAAACCCGGCAGCCGCGAGTATCGAGAAGGATGCACGGATCGGCTGCTTGTTCATTCTGCTGTTCCTCCCTGGCGCCGATCGACAACGACCACACCGTTCTTCATCACGAAATTGACGTGTTGCAGGCGGCCGATATCCGCGAGCGGATCTCCGCTCACCGCGATAATATCGGCATATCTTCCCGCCCGGACCGACCCTATTTTGTCGGCCGCACCGAGCAGATCGGCGGCATTTCCCGTGGCAGCCAATATGGCATCCATCGGGGACATCCCGGCTCGGTCCACCATCAGGACGAACTCGCGCGCCTGCGCGACGCCGTGCGGCGACATATCGGTGCCAAAGGCGATCTTCACGCCAGCGCGATAAGCCGCCGCGAGATTGCGAACCATGACGGGCGCCGTCGCCTTCGCCTTAGCAACGCTTTCGGCTTCGAAGACGCCGGGATGCGTATCCATGAACTCCACCCCCGCGACGCCGGCGAGCAGGGTCGGAACCAGATACACGCCATGCGCCTTCATCAGCGCATAGGATTCGGCATCGGCGAACGTCCCGTGCTCGATCGAATCCACGCCAAGCCGCACGGCCGCATCGATCGCCTTCTTGCCATGAGCATGGGCGGCCACCTTCATGCCAAGCGCGTGCGCGGTGGCGACCGCCGCCGCGACCTCGTCATCCGCCATCGCTTTCGCCTGCGGATCATCGCCCAGCGAAATTACGCCGCCGCTCACCATCAGTTTGATCAGATCGGCGCCGCGCATACGTTGCAGCCGCACGGCGCGGCGCGCGCTTTCGGGGCCGTCGATCACCGCTTCGCGCTCGAACGTTCCGGACATGTCGGCCCGCGCCAGTTCCGGTATCAGGCCAGCTGCAGGATCGGCGTGGCCGCCGGTCGGGCTGAGCGCCATCCCCGACACCCACATGCGGGGGCCGGGAATCAATCCTTTCTCGATCGCGCGCTTGAGCGCGATGTCCGTGCCAGCGGGTGCCATGAGATTGCGGATCGACGTGAAGCCCGCCTCAAGCTCCCGTCGCGCCTCCGGCACGGATTGGAACGCGATATCGAGCGGCGTCTCCATTACGCTGCGCGCAATGCGACTACCGGCGCCGTCCGCTTGCGTAATGTGGACATGGCTGTCGATCAGGCCGGGCAGAACCGTTTCATTCGCGAGGTCGATCACCGTTGCAGCGGGATTCTCGATGAAACCGGGTTGAACCGAAACGATCCGCCCGTCCCTGATAACGACCGAGACCTTGTCGAGTACCGTTTTCGATAAACCGTCGATCAGATGGCCCGCATGAATGATGGTCTCGGCCCCGGCACCCTGGGCAGTAATGGGCGCCGCCATTGGACGTGCGCCCGTTTGCTGAGCCAGCGAAAGGGCAAGCACCGTCACAGCAGCTCCAATGAATTTCACGCTGGATCCGCTGCCCGTCATCCCCGCTCCTCCCAAAAGCTATTCTTACCGAAGCCGATGCGCTCGGACTGATCAATCGCCAAGCCACACGGTTCAAAAAATACGACACCCACCGTCGTTAACGCCGGTGGGTGTCGGCCCCGGCTCAATATTTGTAACGAACCGTCAGCCCCCAGGTGCGCGGCACGCCGAGCTTACCGTATGATGCACCGAAGATCTGGAAGAGCTGTGAGATGTTCAGCTTGTTCTGCAGGTTCTTGCCCCACAGTTCCACGTTCCAGTGGCTGCCGCGCGGTTCGAATAACAGCGAGGCGGTCAGATCCGACTGCGGCGGCACCAGTTCCAGCGGATTGTTGGTGATATAGCCATAATAGGATGAGGTACGGCTGTATGCGCCACGCAGCGTCGCATCC
Source organism: Candidatus Sphingomonas colombiensis (assembly GCA_029202845.1). Lineage (NCBI taxonomy): Bacteria > Pseudomonadati > Pseudomonadota > Alphaproteobacteria > Sphingomonadales > Sphingomonadaceae > Sphingomonas > Candidatus Sphingomonas colombiensis. Next base: position 3,646,567 of record CP119315.1, read on the forward strand.
ATCGCATCGCTGATACCAACCGTATAGGCCGCCCCCGCCATCCATTTGGTCGACGGCACCAGCGGCAGCTTATGCCCGGACTGGTCGACGCCCTGCACGACCAGCGTATCGACCCGCGAATCCTGGTAGCTGAAATTACCATAGAGCTGGAAGTTGCGTACCGGGAAAGCTTGGAATTCCATTTCGACGCCCTGATTGTGCGTCTTGCCGGCATTGCCCGTGACGACAATATTCGGACCGCCCGGGATCGGTGATGGAATAACCTCCGACACCTGAAGGTTGGTATATTCAAGCTTGAACGCAGAAATGTTCAACCGTGCGCGATGATTGAACAGATCGGCCTTGAACCCGGCCTCATAGTTCCAGACCTTTTCTTCGATATATGGCGTTTCGGCGGAAAGTTTTTCGTTGGAGACATCGTTGAAACCACCGCTCTTGAACCCTTGCGATACGGTCGCATAGAGGAACACCGATGGCGTCGCTTGGTAGTTTATCGTGAAGCTCGGCGTCGCCGCCTGGAATGTTTTCTTACCGGCGGCATTGAACGTCGGCACCGTAACACCGTTCACTGTAAATGGCGCGCCATAGCTCTTGCCCGATGGCGTTTCCGTGAACTCCTTGTGATCGCTGCTCCAGCGCAATCCAGCCTGCAACTTCAGCTTATCGGTGATATTGTAGCTGACGTTACCAAATAGCGCGAAAGCGTCCGTAGTTCCCGTTGAGTCGTAACGAGTCCGCCCGTTAAACCCGTAATAGTTGTTGAACTGAAAATCGACGATCGCGGTGTGGATCGAACGCTCGTGGAAATAGTAAGCACCGAGCAGCCAGCGGAACGCTGAATCATTGTCCGACGCCAGCCGGAATTCCTGCGAATATTGCCGCGTGCGATAGTCGTCTTCCTGCGTAAACAGGATATTGCTGAGCGCGGAATTGATCGCGGGCGGCCCGATCGGCGCAGGCTGGGTGCCCGTCGAGGGCGAGCGCGAAGCCAGCGTACCGTAACGATAAGCGGTGACCGAGGTGAAATTGCCGATCGGCGTATTCCAGTCGACATTCAGACTACCGCCCGAATTGTTGATATTGCCGAAGCCATTGTCGTTGGCACCATTGCCGACGCGTGGATTGGCATATGGCGCACCGGAATAGGGACCGCGCACCGCAGTGACCCACCAAGACCCGGTTCCGCGCCGGACCGTCGTGTCAAGGTTGAGCGTGATGTCGAGATTGCTGGTGGGCGTGAAGCGCAGGGCGGCGCTGACACCCGTCATCCGCTGATCATCGATGCCGCTGTGGGTGGTGGTGTTATAGTCGTAACCGTCATGGTTACGCGTCGTCACCGCCACCTTGGCATAGACGTTGTCGGCGATCTCACCCGAAATGTACCCGCCGGCGTCGCGCGTATTGTAATTGCCGACCGTCACCTCGCCGCCAGCGCGCGTCTCCGGCCCCGGCTTGGTGCTGTAGAAGGAAATTGCGCCGCCGATCGTATTGCGACCGAACAAGGTGCCCTGCGGGCCGCGCAACACCTCGACGCGCTCGATATCCATGAAATCTGTGTTCACGAGGAACGGACGGCCGAAATAGGCTTCGTTCACGAACACGCCGACCGATCCGTCCGCCGTTGCCGAACGGTTGTTGGCATTGCCGAGGCCGCGGATCGTGTAATTGGTGATGCCAACCTGGGTCGAATAGATTTGCAGGCCGGGCACCTGAAATTTCAAGTCGTCCGTGTTCTGGATACCGCGCGCCTGAAGATCGGCGGCGGAAAGCGCGGTGACCGCAACGGGCACACGCTGCGCGCTTTCCTCACGCCGGGTCGCGGTCACGATAATGTCGCTGACCTGGCCCTGCTTCGTCGCGGCTGCCTCGTCCGGCTGGCTCTGTGTCGCCGCCGGCTGCTCCTCCGCGAAGGCCGGGGTCGCCCCGATAGCACCAAGCCCGGAAAGGATTGCCGTGGACACCAGCCACGACGATTTCACCCCATGTTTCATTTCGCTCATCCTCCCCGCCCCCGTATTCGTCTGGTAAGGCCTGAGCTAAATCTGGAAGAGACGTCTATGATCAGCAAATAATAGATCGCATTGCTGATATAACGGAATTGTCATATTCGATCGGTGCCCGACAACGGGGATTGCGGCAAACGCGAAAGCGCCGCGCGCGTAATCCGCACACGGCGCTTTCCAATATTTTCTTATCTTTATATGATCTTGTGGACTATTTGACCGCAACACGCCCCGGATGCACCGTTCCGCATTTGCCGCAGGTGCGCAATTCTTCGCTCGCATAGAAAGCGTCGAATAGCGGTGGCAGATCGGCAACGATGCTCTTCAATTGCACCTCGACGCGATGCACCACTTCGCCGCAGCCGTCGCAATACCATTGGAACGCATCGATCAGCCCCTCCGGCCGCTGACGTTCGATCACCAGCCCGACGCTGCCCGGCACCGATCGCTGCGGCGAATGCGGCACGAACGGCGGCAACAAGAATATCTCGCCCTCGCGGATCGGCATGTCCTCGGGCTTCCCGTCGACCCATAGCCGCAACACCATGTCGCCCTGCAACTGGTAGAAAAACTCCTCCAGCGGATCGACATGATAATCGCTGCGCTGGTTCGGGCCGCCGACCACCGTGACGATGAAATCGCTGTCCTGCCAGATCTGGGCATTGCCGACCGGCGGTTTCAACCGATCGCGATGCGCCTCGATCCAGCCCTTGAAATCGAACGGACGACCGTAACGCAGAACGTCACTCATACGGATGCTCCCTGTTGCGGCGCATAGGCGACCGCCTTGATCTCGATCAGCAGGTGCGGATGCGGCAATTGATGAACCGCGACGGTGGTGCGCGCCGGGCCGCTCTCGTCGAAATAGCTGCCGTACACTTCGTTATACCCGCCGAAATCGTTCATATTGACGAGGAAGGCACTCACCTCCACCACGTCTGCCAGCGTCGCGCCCGCATCGGCGAGGATATCGCGGATATTGTCGATCACCGCGCGCGTCTGCTCGCGGATATCGAGCGACACGGTGCCCATCGCGTCCGCTGCGGCGCCCGCGATACTGTTATCCGGCCGGCGCGCGCTGGTGCCGGAAACGAAGATGAAATCACCCGCGCGGCGAAAATGCGGGAAGCGTCCGCGCGGCTTCGCCTTGCCGGGGATGACCCGCCCTTCCCCGCTCATGCCACCGATCCTTCGAGTGCGATATCGACCGTAGCCATGCCCTCCGTCTCCAATCGCACACGATTGCCGGCACGTATCGCTTCCGCCGGAGTGGCCGCGCCGAGCAGCACCGTCCATCCCGCCTCCAGCGTGAATCCGGCCTCTCCCGCCAGCCGGGCGGCCGCGACCAGCGAGCGCTGTGGGTGCCCGAAGATCGCAGCACTCGATCCGAACTGCACCGGCGCGCCGTCGATGCTCATCACCATGCCGAGATTGGCGACGTCGATATCCGGCCGCTGCCACCCGCCCACGACGAAGGCGGAAGACGAGGCATTGTCCGCCACCACATCGGCAAGCGAGAAACGGAAATCGCGATAGCGGCTGTCGATGATCTCCAGCGCGGGTGCGACTGCCTCCACCGCCGCCCACGCCTCCAATGCAGTGACGCGGCCGGCGAGCGGCGCCTTCAGCCGCACCGCCAGCTCCGGCTCAATGCGCGGATGGATGAAGCGCGCGGCGGGCACGCTCCCGCCATCCGCCAGCATCATCGCATCGGTCAGCCAACCCCAAATGAGATCACTCACTCCCATTTGCGCCATCTTGGCCCGGCTGGTGAAACCCATCTTCATGCCGACGATCCACTCGCCGCGCGCAAGCCGCCGATCGATCGAGGCGCGCGCGATGCGATAGGCGTTTGTTACGTCGAGTGCGGGGTGATCGAGCGAGATCTGTCCGATCGCGCTCGCCTGCGCGGCGGCGTCATCCAGCGCGACGGCCAGTGCGGTGATATCGCTCATGCTTTTCCTCTCTCCCTGAGCATATCGAGTGCGACATCGACGATCATGTCTTCCTGTCCGCCGACCATTTTGCGGCGGCCGAGTTCGACGAGGATCGCGCGGGTGTCGAGGCCATAGGTTTCGGCGGCCTTTTCGGCGTGGCGCAGGAAGCTTGAGTAGACCCCGGCATAGCCCAGCGCGAGCGTCTCGCGGTCGACGCGGACCGGGCGATCCTGCAACGGCCGCACCAGATCCTCCGCCGCATCCATCAGCGCCATCACGTCGCAGCCGTGGTTCCAGCCCTTGCGATCGGCGGCGGCGACGAACACTTCGAGCGGCGCATTGCCCGCGCCAGCGCCCATGCCGGCGAGGCTTGCGTCGATCCGCACCGCGCCTTCCTGCGCCGCGACGATCGAGTTCGCCACACCGAGCGACAGGTTATGGTGCGCGTGCATCCCGCGCTGCGTCTCGGGCTTCAACACCTTGTCATAGGCGCGCAAGCGATCGCGCACCCCGTCCATGTCGAGCGCGCCGCCGCTATCGGTGACATAGACGCATTGCGCGCCATAGCTCTCCATCAGCACCGCCTGCTTCGCCAGCGCCTCGGCGTCGATCATGTGGCTCATCATCAGGAAGCCCGACACGTCCATGCCGAGATCGCGCGCGATGCCGATATGCTGTTTCGAGACATCCGCCTCGGTGCAATGCGTCGCCACCCGCACCGATCGCACGCCTAGATCGTAAGCGCGGCGCAACTCCTCCACCGTGCCGACGCCGGGCAGGATCAGCGTGGTCAGCACCGAACGCGTCAGCACCTCCGCCACCGCCTCCAGCCATTCCCAGTCGGTATGCGCGCCAAAGCCATAGTTGAAGCTCGCGCCGCTCAGGCCATCGCCATGCGCCACCTCGATCGCATCGACCCCCGCGGTATCGAGCGCCGCCGCGATGCTGCGGACATGATCGAGGCCATACATGTGGCGGATCGCGTGCATCCCGTCGCGCAGCGTCACATCCTGGATGTAGAGCTTCTGCGTGTTGACGTCGAAGGTCATGCCGCCGCCCTCCGATCGAGAATGCGCTGGGCGAGCAGCTCGCCGGTCGCCTTGGCCGCCGCGGTCATGATGTCGAGGTTGCCCGAATAGCTCGGCAAATAATCGCCCGCCCCTTCCACTTCGAGGAAGATCGAGGTCTTGATGCCGGTGAAATCGCCCATGCCGGGGATCTTCAATCGGTTGTTGTCGCCATAACGCTCGAACTGCACCGCCTGCTTGAGGCGATAGCCCGGCACATAGCCCTGCACCTTCGCCACCATCGCCTCCACCGAGGCGCGGATCGCATCCTCGTCGCCGCCTTCGGACAAGGTGAACACCGTGTCGCGCATGATCATCGGCGGCTCGGCGGGGTTCAAAATGATGATCGCCTTGCCCTTCGTCGCGCCGCCGACCGCCTCGATCGCGCGCGCGGTGGTGCGGGTGAACTCGTCGATATTGGCGCGTGTCCCCGGCCCGGCCGAGCGCGACGAAACCGACGCGACGATCTCGGCATAATGGACCGTCGCCACCTGCGCGACCGCCGCGACCATCGGGATCGTCGCCTGCCCGCCGCAGGTCACCATGTTGACGTTGGGCTGATCGAGGTTGGCGTCGCCGTTGACGGTCGGGATCGTGAACGGCCCGATCGCCGCCGGCGTCAGATCCACCACCTGCTTGCCATCGGCGCGCAACGCCTCGTCATGCAGCTTGTGCGCATAGGCCGAGGTCGCGTCGAACGCGATGCCGATCTCCGGGTAACACGCGAGCTTCTTCAGCCCCTCGATCCCCTCATGCGTCGTCGCGACGCCACGCTCGCGCGCCATCGCCAGCCCCTCCGACGCAGGATCGATCCCGACCACCGCGACCAGCTCCATATTCTGCGGATATTTGAGCATCTTCATCATCAGATCGGTCCCAATGTTACCCGAACCAATGATCGCCGCTTTCACCTTGCTCACGCTCATTCCCCTCAGACGAACCGCGCCGCGACCGAGCCGAGCCCGTTGATCCGCACCCCGATCAGATCGCCGCGCACGACGGGCACCATCGGCCCGAGCGCGCCCGACAGGATCACATCGCCCGCGCGCAGCGGCCGCCCCGCGCGCGCCATGACATCGGCCAGCCAGCGCGCCGCGTTGAGCGGATTGCCGAGGCACGCCTGCCCAACCCCGGTCGAAACCGGCTCGCCGTTTTTCTCCAGCACCATGCCGCACATGCGCAGATCGAGCGCCGACAGCGGGCGCGGTGTCGCCCCCAGTACGAACGCGCCCGACGAAGCATTGTCGGCGATCGTATCGACGATGCCGATCTTCCAGTCAGCGATCCGGCTGCCGACGATCTCCAGACACGGCAACGCGAAGGCGGTGGCGGCGATCACATCGGCCACGCTGTTGCGCTCGTTATCCAGATCGGCACCGAGCACCAGCGCCACCTCGGCCTCGATGCGCGGTTGCAACACCGCGTCGAGCGGTATGTCGGCGCGATCATCATAGCCCATGTCCGCGAACAGCATCCCGTAATCGGGCTGGTGCACACCCAGCATGTTCTGCACCGCAGCGGAGGTCAGCCCGATCTTGCGCCCGACCAGCCGCCGACCAGCCGCCAGCGCGATGCCAGTGTTGACCTCCTGCACGGCATAGGCCGCATCGAGGTCCCCCACGGGCAGCAGCGGCGCAACCGGGGCGATCGGAATGCCTCGCTCGGCCGCCTCGCGCAGCATCGCCGCGACGGTTTCGATCACATCGCTCATCGTCAGAAACTCACGCAGATGTTGGTTGGTTCGGAATAGAAGTTCAGCGAATGCTCGCCGCCCTCGCGCCCGATGCCGGATAGCTTCACGCCGCCGAACGGGGTGCGCAGATCACGCAGGAACCAATCGTTGACCCACACGATCCCGGCCTCGATCTGACCGGCGACACGATGGGCCCGGCTGACATTCTGCGTCCACACCGCCGCTGCCAGCCCGTAATCGGAATCGTTGGCGTAGCCGACCGCCTGCTCATCGCTATCGAATGGTGCGACGTGGCAAACCGGGCCGAATATCTCCTCCCGCACGCAGCGCGCGGTTTCGGGCAGACCGGTCATCACCGTTGGCTCAACAAAATAGCCCCCGGCCAGCGCGCCATCCATCACCGGCACGCCGCCGCCGGCATGGAAACGCGCGCCCTCTTCCGCCGCCAATTTGTAATAGCCGAGCACCTTGTCGCGTTGCTGCGCGGAGATAACCGGGCCCATCTGCGCGCCCGTCCACGGATCGCCGATCGTCAGTTCACGCGCCTTATCCGCCAATGCCGCGACGAACCGTTCAAAAATCGGGCGCTCGACATAGACGCGCTCCGTACACAGGCACACCTGACCGCAATTGGAGAAGACCGATCGCACAGTCCCGGCCAGCGCGGCTTCGAAATCGCAATCGGCGAAGATCAGCGACGGGTTCTTGCCGCCAAGCTCGAATGAGATCGGCTTCACCCCCGCCGCCGCGCCGCGCATGATCGTCGAGCCGGTCGAGGATTCGCCGGTGAAGGTGATCGCATCGACATCGGGATGCGACACCAGCCACTCACCCGTCGATCCCGCTCCGGCACCATGGACGAGATTGAACACCCCCGGCGGCACGCCCGCCGCGTCAATCACCTCAGCGAGCAAGGTCGCTGTGGACGGGGTTTCCTCCGACGGTTTGGCGACGATCGCATTGCCACAGGCAAGCGCGGGCGCGACCTTCCAGCTCATCAGCAGCAACGGCAAATTCCACGGCGAGATCACCGCCACCACCCCCAGCGGACGCGGAATGCTGTAGTTGATCGCGGTCCGCCCGTCGGCGGTGCGGGTCTGGAAGCTCGGCATCGCGCGCGCCTCCGCCAGCGCGGCGAAGCTGCGGAAATTCGCCGCACCACGCGGGATATCGACCGCGCGAGCATGGGCGATCGGCTTGCCGGTGTCGGCCACCTCGGCCGCGACGAAATCGTCGAACCGAGCCTCGATACCCTCCGCCACGCGCACGAGCAGGCGACAACGCTCGGCCTGCGCCATGCCGCCCCATTCACCCTTCAGGGCGCGACGCGCGGCGACGACCGCCTGGTCGACCATTGACTGATCGGCGGCTGACACATCCGCAAGCTTCTGCCCGGTTACCGGATCAAAATTGGGAAAACGTCCCGGCCCCTCGACGAAGCGTCCGTCAATGAAGTTGGGCAGCGGATTGCCGCCGGACAAGGGATAAGGGTGCCGAGCCATGTCTCTCCCAGACTGATTAACGACGCGCCGATGCGCATCCTGCTCATGCGGGACTATCGAGCGGGGACGGTGGCGGAAAATATCATCTGCCGCCTTTCCTATGGCCGCTTCGTTATAGGCCGCCGCACATCAGGCCGGCGTGTAACCCGCGCTGTTCGAATGCGCCGCAACGCACCCGGCATGGCCCGCCATCTGCGCCAGCGTGAGCAACGTATCGTTGAATTCAGTCGGGCGCTCGAGGAAGGCGGAATGGCCGGCATCGACCACCTCGACCAGGAACGATCCCGGCACTCGTGCCTGCACCCGGCGGATCGCCTCGATTGGAAACAATGCATCCTCCACGCCGGCGATGAACAAGATCGGGAAGCGCCCGCCGCCAATCTCCCCTGGCGCATGGAGCGGAAAGGCGCCGAGCAGATTGTGCCGGTCCGTCGCGTTGAAGCTGTTGATCTGGGCGTAGAGGACCGCCAGCGTCGGGTCTTCGGCGCGTGCCTTCTCGCCTAGCACGCGTTCGATCTGGCCGAGATCGCGCGTCGCCGCGCGTGCTGCGTCCATTAGCGGGCGGACGTCTTCCGGCTCCGCAATCGCGTGGAGGCTGTCGGCGATAGCCAGTCCGGCCACGCGCTCAGGCCAGCGACAGGCGAAATCGATGCAGGTGCCTCCGCCCATCGACTGACCGACCAGCAAGGCACGCTCGACGTTCAGATGATCGAGCAACGCGCGCAGATCTTCGGCGAATGCGGCCCGCCCGCGCCCATCTCGATCGACCGAGCGGCCGAACCCGCGATGGTCGAAAGTGATCACCCGGTTCGCACGCGAAAGCGGCCCGATCTGGCGAAACCAGATCGCATGATTGCCGCCGACGCCATGCGCCAGCACGATCGCCGGCCCTTCGCCGTGCGTCTCCCAATAGATGTCGGCGCCGTCGACGGCGAGGATGTTGGACTGCATCATTCCACTCCCATCAACCGGCTGAGACGCACGACATAATCGCCGAACGCCGGATCTTCGCGGGTGCGCGACGGATCGCGTGGGCGCGGCAGATCGATCGTCACCTCCTCCAGTACGCGGCTCGGTCGTTCGGACATCACTATCACGCGATCGGACAACAGCACCGCCTCCGCGATGCTGTGGGTGACCAGCATCACCGTCTTGCGATCGCGCTGCCAGATCCGCAGCAATTCCATGTTGAGCCGATCGCGCGTCAGCGCGTCGAGCGCGCCGAACGGCTCGTCCATCAGCAGGATGCGCGGGTTGCGGATCAGCGCCTGCCCGATCGCGACGCGATGCCGCATTCCGCCGGATAGCTCGTGCGGGAAGCTCGCCTCGAACCCGAAAAGCCCAAGCGTATCGATCAGCGCGGCAAGATCCTCCTCCGACGGTCGTCGCGCGGATCGATCGAGATCGACGCCGAGCAACAAATTGCCGCGCACATCAAGCCAAGGTAGCAGGTTCGACGTTTGAAACACGAACCCCACATCGGCCGCTGGCGCGCTGACGGGAACGTTGAACAATCGCACCTCGCCCCCGTCGATCGGCTCCAGCCCCGCGATGAGGCGGAGCAGCGTGCTCTTCCCGCATCCCGACGGCCCAAGCACCGAGACGAACTCGTGATCGCGCACAATTGCGCCGACGTCCGCGATCACAATGCGGTCTCCGAACCGCTTGGCGACACCCTCGATCGTGATCGCCGTCATGCCGCCCGCCACCAGACGAATTTTTCCCAATATTCGACCCCGTAAAACAGCAGGAGCGACAGCAATGTCACCGTCAGCAGCGCGGCAAAGGTGAGCGCGGTGTTGCCCGAGCCCGACGCGGTGAGGATCAGATTGCCGAGACCGTCGTTCGACCCGACGAATTCACCAACGATCGCCCCGATCACCGCGAGCGGCATCGCCACCTTGCAGCCGTCGATAAAGGCCGGAAGCGCGCACGGCAGGCGCAGCCGCCAGAAGGTTTGCCACCGCGTCGCGCGCAGCGCGCGGAAATGCTCCTCCAGATGCGCCGGTGTGCTCGCCAGACCGCCCATCCCCGCGACGACGATCGGGAAGAAGGCGAACAGGAACGCCATCGTCAATTTCGACGACAGGCCATAGCCGAGCCACGCGACCAGGATCGGCGCCAGACCGACCTTCGGGATGCTCTGCAACGCAACGAGCAGGGGATAGACCGTCCGCCGCGCGCCGTTCGAGAAGAACACCAGCGCCGAGACCGGCACCCCCACCGCCAGCGCGATGACGAACCCCCAGAATACTTCGGTCAGCGTCTTGAGCGTTCCCTCCGCGAGCGGCACGCGCGAACGCCATAATTCCTCGACGATCGCGCTCGGCGGCGCGAGCAGATAGGATTTCGCCCCAGACCAGCGCACGCCGACCTCCCACATCGCAAGCAGCAATGCGAAGAACAGGATCGTCACCGCAATGTCGCGCGCGCGACGCACGACGGGAGCACTCACTCCTTGTCTCCGCCCTGCTCCAGCAGCGGGAGGATGCGCGCGGGCGGCGGCACGACGAACTTCTCCAGCCGCCAACGATCGAACGTCTCCAGTTCGCCGCCATCCCACACCGATGGCTCATAAGGAGCGTCAGGTGTGATTTGCGTCATGTCCGAATAGAATTCTACATTGTTGCCGTCCGGATCCTTGAACACGATGAAGGTGTTCGCCCCCGGCCCGTGCCGCCCCAGCCCGCGATCGATTTCGATCCCGCGCGCTACCAGCATCGCGGTGATCTTTTCCATCTCCGCGATCGATTCAACGTGGTAGGAGAAATGCTCGACCGACGGATACATGCCGTCGGGGATCGCCTTATGGCCCGGCGGCAATTGCAGCAGCGCAAGATCGTGGTGGTCCACCCCGCAGCGCAGAAACACCATATGATCGCCAATCCAGTCGGACTCCCGGAGCCCCACCACCTCGGTATAGAAAGCCAGCGAACGCTGGATGTCGCGCACCTTGAGCACCAGATGCCCCAGCTTGGTGGGGCGCGGCCGGTAATGGATTGTATCGCCCGTCATTGCATCGCCTTTTCAGCTAGAAAGTCGTTGGTGAACAATGCGCCGGCCGGCAGCGCGCCGCCGGGTCGCCCGGCCGCCTTGAGGAACTGGATCGTCCGTTCGATCCGCGCGGGATCGAAGCGATGCGCGCCGCCGTCGGCCGCCATCAATTGCGTCGTCTCGGTGATCTGCTGCCGCGTCACGGCGGCGTCGAGCAGCGGGAAATGCTGCCGCATGATGACCAGCGCCGCATCGGGATCGCGCGCCGCATCGGCATAACCGCGATAGGTCGCCGCGAGGAAACGTCGCACCAGTGCCGGATCGCGCGCGATCAGCGTGTCACGCGTGGCGATGCCGCTGCCGTACACGTCGAAGCCGAAATCGGCGTAGCCGATGCGCCCGATCGTCACGCCGGCCGCGTTCGCGCGTTTCTGGAACAACGCCATCGAATTGCCGAGCCAGCATTCCGCCGCATCGACCTTCCCCTCGATCAACGCGGCGACGACCACCGCCGGATCGAGCTGGATTTGGCGCACACGCGCGGGATCGACACCGTTCTTTGCCAGCCACGCCGGCAACAAGGTTTGCACCGCGCTGTTCAGCCCCGCGCCGAACGTCAGCCCGGCGAGATCGGCGGGCGCCGCGATCCGATGCCGCTCGCGCACGAAGCAGGCGCCGGCCGGGAAACGCATGTTGATGCCACCCACCATCCGCGCATGGCCGCCCGCCGCGCGATTGATCGCGACCGTCAGCGGATCGACATAACCGAACTCGAACATCCCGCGATCAAGCTCGTTCACGGTCCGCGTGCCGCCGAACCCGCGCATCGCGTCCACCCGCAACCCCGCGTCGGCATAATAGCCCCGGTCCATCGCTACGAACACGCCCGCCATGCTGCCCTGCGGCAGCCAGCTCATGTTGAAACGCACCGGCGTGAGGGCGCCGCCGCCGGCCGCGCGCGCCACCGGCTCAGGCCGCAGCGCGGAGAACAGCGTGACGATCGCAATCGCCGCGATCACCGCCAGCCCCGGCATCATCCGTATGAGCGTCGCGCGTTTCATCCGGCGCGAACGGGGTTGCGAAGCTCACCGATCCCGTCGACCCAGGCGGTCATCACGTCCCCGTCCTTCAGGAACACCCCGCGCCCCATGCCGACGCCGGCTGGCGTGCCGGTGGCGATCAGGTCGGCCGGCTTCAATTCAAGGATCGTCGAAAGATACGCGATCTGTTCGAAGCAATCGAAGATCATCTCGGCCGTATTGCCGTCCTGCATCGCCTCGTCGTTGACGTTGAGGCCGAGCCGGATGTCGTGCGGATCGCCGAGGCAATCACGCGGCACGAACCACGGGCCAACCGGCGTGAAGGTATCGAAGCTCTTCCCTCGGAACCAGTCGTGCGAGAACGGGAAGTCACTCCGCCGCGTCTTGTCACGCGCGGAGACGTCGTTGACCACGGTATAGCCCGCGATGTGATCGAACGCGTCGGCGGGAGCGATATTGCGGCCGGCGCGGCCAATCACCACGCCGAGTTCAACCTCCCAGTCCGGCCGCTCGACCTGCGGCGGGATCACCACCGTCTCGTCCGGGCCGATCACGCTCTCGACCGTCTTGAGGAAGATATAGGGCTGGCTATCGGCCTTGGCCGCCAGCTTGGTCTGCATCTCCTCCGCGTGTTCGATATAATTGGATGCTGCGCCGAACACGCGGCGCGGAACGAACGGCGGCGCGAGATCGCCGTGCGCCACTGCGGCGGTTTCCCATTGACTGGCCAGTGCATCCGCCAGCTTGGCGACCACAGGTGCCGCTGCCGCCCAATCACCGATCAGATCGTTGACGCTGCGGCCGGCCAAAGCCGGGGCATGACGCGCCGCAACGGTGTCGAGATCATGGATGGCATCACCCACCACGATCGCGGCGCGGTCCACCTCATCGTGTCGATAGGTCGCCAGCGCGTGCCAGATCATCACATCCTCCCGTTCGTCTTTTCGAGCGGAAAGGTGAACGGCGGCGTCGGCCAGGTCCAATATGGCTTCCGCATAGGCGGGGCCGATTTCATTATAACCCGCATGCCTGGGCGAGCCGGCCAATTATAGCGGTGCGACTATATCGGAGGGGCCAAACGATATTTCCGGGCTGGCCCTCGCGATCCTACCAATGCCCTATGAAGATAGGAATTGCGGGGCTGGGAACGATCGGGCGCGTCGTCGCGCGTCGTCTGGTCGAGAAAGAAACGGACCTGACGCTCGATTGCGTCGCGGCCGGAGATGCCGATAAGGCACGCCGCTATCTCGCAGAGGCCGGCTGGGCGCTGCCCGTCGTCGATATCGCGGAGATGGCGCGGCGCGTTGACGTGATCGTCGATTGCGCGCCCTCCTCCGCGTTCCGCGCCATCACGACGGCGGTTGCGGATAACGGCAAGATACTGGTGACCGTCAGCGGCGCGGCGTTGCTCGACGCCGACGATCTCGTCGCGCGGGTTGCCAAGGGGGGCGGTCGGATCATCCTCGCTACTGGTGCGCTGCTCGGGCTGGACGCGGTACGCGCGGCCGCCCTCGGCACGATCCATTCGGTGACGATGGTGACGCGCAAGCCGCCCAAATCGCTGGTCAAGGCCGAGCATGTCGTGCGCCACCGCATCGACCTCACCGCGCTCGACGCGCCGCTCAAGATATTCGAGGGCAGCGCACGCGAAGGCGCCGCCGCCTTCCCCGCCAATGTCAACGTCGCCGCCGCGCTCGGCCTGGCCGGTATCGGAGCGGATCGGACACGGCTGGAGATATGGGCCGATCCCGCGCTGGAGCGAAACACCCATTTCATCACGGTCGATGCGGACAGCGCCCGGCTGGAACTGCGCATCGAGAACGTACCCACCGACGAGAACCCCGGCACCGGCCGGATCACCGCGCTCAGCGTCATCGCCGCGCTGCGCGCGCTCGTCACACCGCTTCACATTGGAACCTGAAGGAAGGCCCATCCATGCCCGTTCGCCTACGCCACGTCGCCATCGCCGCCGCCGACCCCGACAATTCGGTGCGCTTCTTTACAGAGGTACTCGGTTGGGAGATGGCCGGCCGCGTCGATAGCCGCAACGCGCATGGCTATTACGTCACCGACGGCCACATCAATATCGCGCTGCTCGCGTTCAAGAACCGACCAGCCGCCGGAATGGAATTCCCCGAGGGCTATGCCGGCCTCCACCACGTCGGCTTCCAATGCGACGACATCAACGAGATCGTCGAGCGGTTCGAGCAAAGCGGCTTCGCCCCGCGCCATGACGTCAATCTCGCGCAGGGGCTGGGCAAGAATCCGGCGAAGGATAATGCCGAATATAAAATGACCGGGCCGGAGAACGTGATGGTCGACGTGTCCGAGCGCGGTTGGGTCGGCACCGAAAGTTATCGCAAGCCTGCCAGCGCGAGCTGATCCGGGCCGCGCCTCCGCATCGTCATCCGGTTTCCCTCTTTTCCCGGATGGCGATGCGGATTTTTCATGCGCCAAACAAAAGGGCGAGCCGCACGACCGCGGCCCGCCCTTTTGTTTTCTCATTCGCTCGGCGTGTCAGCCAACTGCGACATCCTCCAGCGCGAGCCAGCGCGCGGCGTTTCCGCCGAGGATCTTGGCCTTGGAATTCGCGCTCAGTCGGCCATGGGTACCGACAAGCTGACCGATCGCCTCCTCACCCAACGGGAAGGGATGATCCGAACCGAGCATCACCTGATCCTCGCCCATCACATCGACCACCAGTTGCAGCGAATCCGGGCTAAACACCGCGGAATCGACATAGAAGCGATCGAGATAGGATGACGGCGGATTGGGGCAATCGACGCGCACGATATCGCGCTGCGCCCAGGCGTTCTCGACCCGGCCGAGCAAGAATGCAAAGCTGCCGCCGCCATGCGCGAAACACAGCCGCAGCGATTTCGGCAACCGCTCGAACGCGCCGGACAAAATCAGCGACAAGATCGAAAGCTGGGTTTCGGCGGGCATCGCCACCAGCCATGGCAGCATATATTTCGGCATCCGTTCGCGCCCCATCATGTCCCATGGGTGGACCAGCACCGCCGCACCGATCTCCGCACAATGCGTGAGGAAGGTGATCAGATTTTCGTCGTCGAGATAGCTGTTGCCCAGATGGTTGCCGATCTGCACTCCGAGATGGCCGTTGGCGATCGCGCGACTGGCCTCCGCGCAAGCAAGGTCGACATCCTGCAACGGCACCTGCGCCAACGCCTTCAGCCGTTTGGCATCGTGCGCGCACATCTCAATCGCCTGATCGTTGAAGCGGCGCGCCGTCTCCGCCGCGTCGGCGGCCGGCCGGGAATAACCGAACATCACCGGGGTGGCGCAGATCACCTGCATATCGATTCCGTTGCGATCGAGATCCTCGATCCGCTGCGCCGGGTTCCACAGCGCCTCGCGTACCGGGCGGAACTCGCGCGAGCCGACCATGATCATGCCTTCGCCCCGCCCTGTTTCCTTTAGCCAGGGCAGGCCGTCCCGTTCCGCGACCGCGGCATAACCCGCGTCCGACATCGGGAAAAAATGACTGTGCATGTCGATAATGGTCACGCCCGGCGCGCTCCTGCAAACGTCCCCCGTCGTCTTTCCCGTGCGACGCCGAACGCGCGCCGGGATCAACGGCGCCTACATCAATAAGCATCGTCGATATTGCGGAATAATTCCGATGCGCCCTGCTGTTATTACAAAAAAATTATAGTAGATTCGGCCGTACCAATCGGAAGGAACACCGGCCCTTGTCGCGTTTTCACGAGAATTTCCTGTTGAGCCGGCTGAAGCTGCGCCAATTGAAGCTGCTGGCGGCGGTGGCGCAGGAGGGGAATATCCTGCGCGGATCGCAAATCCTCAACATCGCCCAGCCCGCCGCGACCAAGAGCATCAAGGAACTGGAAGAGGCGCTCGGCGTCCAGCTTTTCGAACGCTCCTCGCGCGGGGTGACGCCGACGCTTTATGGCGATGTCATCATCAAGCACGCCAAGCTGATCCTCACCCAGTTGCGCCATGCGGGCGAGGAATTGCAATCGATCGAATCCGGGCTGTCCGGGCGCGTATTCGTCGGCACCTTGCTCGCCGCTTCACCAACGCTGCTCCCGCGCAGCCTGGCGCTGTTGCGCGCGCGTCGTCCGGGCATCGCGGTCACGGTGATGGAGGGGACGATCGACAAGCTGATGCCCGCGCTGCGCACGGGCGATCTCGACGTGGTGCTCGGCCGCCTACCGGACTTTCGTGAGCGCGAAGGGCTGGAGCAGGAACTGCTCTACGACGAGCCAATCGCGATCGTCGCGCGGCAGGGGCACCCGCTTGCAAGCAAAACCGACATCGGGCTAGCCGACATCGCCGATCAGTCGTGGATACTTCCACCATCGGAAACGTCGCTACGCCGTCAGTTGATGTTCGCCTTCCGCCGTGCCGGGATCGAGCCGCCGGTTGACGCGATCGAATCCGTCTCGATCCTCACCAACCATTCGCTGCTGCTCGAAACAGATCTGCTTGCCGCCATCCCCTATCAGGTGGCGACGGTGCAGCCGGGGTTGGCGATCCTGCCGATCAGTATGGAGGCGACCGCCTCGCGCATCGGCGCAACGACACGGGCGAACATCGCCCAATCGGCCGCCGTCTCCTGTTTCATGGAAGTGGTGCGCGAGGTGGCGACGACGATCCGCGCCGATATGCCCTCAACCGACGCTGGAGGCTGACGCCACTACACGCCCGCGCCGCGCCGACCACAGCCAATAGACCAACGCGACGAACACGCACCACGGCACCCCCGCCAACACTGCCACGTCCCAGAATTCGCGATCGAACGCCATCGTCACGGTGATCGCGCCGAGCAGGGCCAGCCCCACGATCTGCGCGGCCGGGAAGAAGGGCATCCGCACCGGCAATTCGGCGGCGGCGTGCCGACGACGGAACACCATATGGCTCGCCAGAATGCTGGCCCAGGTCAGGATGCCGCCGAACAGCGCGACCCCGAACAGATAGTTATAGGCAAGCGGCGTCAGCATCGCGAGCGATCCCGCCAGCAGCACGCATACCCCCGAAAGCAAGGTCGCCGGCAGCGGCACGCCACCAGCGTTGAGCGTGCCGAACACGCGCGGCGCGTGGCCGGCGCGCGACAACGAAAACAGCATCCGTGAGGCGAGATACAGGCTGGTATTCATCGCCGACAGCGCGGCGATGGCGACGACGAAATTCATCACATCGGCGGCATAAGGAATGCCCGCCGCGCCGAACATGCGGACAAAGGGGCTCTGCGTCACCAGCTTCGCCCCCGCCGCTGTCCACGGCATGAAGGCGATGATGATGAACAGCGCGAGGATGTAAAACAGGAACAGCCGCGCCGCCATCGTGCGCAGCGCGGCGGGAATCGCTTCGCGCGGATTCTCCGCCTCCCCCGCCGTCGCCACCACGAACTCCAGCCCGAGGAAGGAAAACAACGCCATCAGCACACCCATCCACACCCCCGAAAAGCCGTTGGGCATGAAACCGCCCGGCAGTCCGATAACGTTGTGCAGCCCGGTCGAGGGGCCGGAGAGGCCTAGGATGCGGCTACCGCCAACCACGATGAACAGCATGATCGCCGTCACCTTGATCACGGTCAGCCAATATTCCACCGATGCGAAATTGCGCACCGGCCGGGAATTGAGCCAGATCAGTGCGCCCGAGAACCCCAGCGCCGACAGCCATATCGGCACTTCGGGGAACCAGAAGCGCATATAAGTGCCGATCGCGATCGCCTCGCTGCCGATCAGCAGCACCTGCTGAATCCAATAGGTGTAGCGAACCAGGAAGCCGGCGAACGGGCCGAGATAGATTCCGGCATAGGTGCCGAACGATCCGGCGGTCGGATGGACCACCGCCATTTCCGACAGGCTGAACACCATGATTACCGCGATCAGCGCGGCGATGAGATAGCTCAGCAACACTGCCGGGCCGGCATAGCCGATCGCGATGCCGCTCCCCATGAACAGACCGGTGCCGATCGCGCCGCCTAGCCCGATCATCGTGATCTGACGCTTACCAAGCGTTCGGTGTAATCCACCCTCGCGCGCGATCGCCGCGCCTGCGACCGGGTCCAATGCCGCCCCGCTCACGTGACCGCCTCCCGCTCGCTATATCGCGGATCGCGCCATGCGCCGGTTTCCATGACATCGGCGAGCACGTCCGCCGCATCCCACACATCGGCATGGCGAACGTAGAGCGGGGTGAAGCCGAAGCGGACGATATCGGGCGCGCGGAAATCGCCGATCACCCCGCGATCGATCAATGCGCGCATGATCGCGTAGCCATCGGCGTGCGCGAACGAGACCTGACTGCCGCGCTCGCTCGCGTCGCGTGGAGAGGCCAGCGTGAAGCCGTGCCGCGCGCAACGCTGCTCGACCAAAGCGATGAACAATTCGGTCAGCGCGACGGACTTCGCGCGGATCGCCACCATGTCTGCCGCGCGCATCAGATCGAGCCCGACCCCGACCAGCGACAGGCTCACGATCGGCTGCGTGCCGGTGAGGAACTGCCGGATATCGGGCGCGGGCGCATAGCCGGAATCGAAAGCGAACGGCGCTTCATGCCCCCACCAGCCGGTGATCGGCTGGCGCGCCGCGCCCAGATGCCGCTTCGCCACGAACAGGAATGCCGGCGAGCCGGGGCCGCCGTTCAGATATTTGTAGGTGCAGCCCACCGCGAAATCGACGTTGCAGCCGTTGAGATCGACCGGCATCGCGCCCGCGCTGTGGCACAGATCCCAGATCGCCAGCGCACCGGCCGCCTGCGCCCGTTCGGTGAGCGCCGCCATGTCGTTGATATGGCCGGTCTTGTAATGAACATGCGTGATGCAGATCGCGGCGGTATCCTCGTCGATCGCATCGGCGATCTCGTGCCGCTCGCGCAGCACCACCTCCAGCCCGCGCGCCGCCGCTATCCCCTGCGCGACATAATTGTCGGTCGGGAAGTTGCTCCCTTCCAGGATGATCTTGCGCCGGCCGGAACGCATCGCGCTCGCCGCCCACAGCAGCTTGAACAGGTTGACGCTGGTCGAATCCGTCACGACCACTTCGCCATCGTCCGCACCGATCAGCGGGGCGAGCTTGTTGCCGAGTGTCACCGGCAGATCGAACCAGCCCGCGCTGTTCCAGCTCTTGATCAGATCACCGCCCCATTCACGCTCGATCACGCGCGCGGCATGCGCCGGGGCGTCATTGGCCATCGCGCCGAGCGAATTGCCGTCGAGATAGATCACGCCATCGGGGATCAGAAAAGCATCGCGAAAGCGTGCCAGCGGATCGGCCTGATCCTGCGCGACGCACCAGTCGCGCGAAATCTCCGCCGGGATCGCCCCAGATCGTTCTTCAAGCCGCATTGAAACACACCGTTTTTGTCTGAGACATTTCACGAATAGCGAAGCGAACACCCTCGCGGCCCATATTCCCGCCCTTCGCCCCGCCGAACGGCATCGCGTCGAGCCGATAGTCCGTTGAATCGTTGACCATCACCCCAGCCGCCTCCAGCCGCCGCGCGGCGTGGAGCGCGTCGCGCAGGCTGTCGGTGAAGATGGCAGCATGGATCGCATGACGCGGCGCATTGGCGCGCGTGATCGCCTCGTCGAGATCGTCGAACGAGAACAGGCTGACCACCGGGCCGAACGCTTCCTCGCACACCAGCGCCGCATCGTCCGGCGCGTTTTCCAGCACGGTCGGCTGGAACAATGTGCCGCGTCGCCTGCCTCCCGCCAGCACCCGTGCGCCCAGCGCCCGCGCCTCGTCGATCCGGCGTTCGAGCCGCACCGCCTCCGCAGCACCGATCATCGGGCCGATCTGCGTTTCGGGCAACGCGGGATCGCCGACCACCAGCGCCTCGGTCGCAGCAACGAAGCGCGCGCAGAAATCGGCGTAACGCGCGGCGTGCACGTAGATCCGCTGCACCCCGATGCAATTCTGCCCAGCCGCCGCGAATGCGCCAAACGCACAGGCGACGGCGGCCTTGTCGAGATCGGCGTCGGCGGCGACGATTACCGGAGAATTGGCGCCCAGCTCCATCGCCAGCCGCTTGGCCCCCGCGACAGTCGCGATCCGCTCCCCGGTCCGCGTTCCGCCGGTGAACGATACCATTGCCACGCCGGGATGACCGACCAGCGTGTCACCAAATACTTCCCCCCGCCCGGTGAGCAAGTTGAGCGCTTCGGCCGGCAATCCATTCGCGAGCAGCAGGCCCGCCAGCATCACCGCCACCAGCGGGGCCTGTTCCGCCGGCTTCAGGATCACAGCGTTGCCCGCCCCGAGGGCTGGGCCGAGCTTGTGGCAGATCAGGTTAAGCGGATCGTTGAACGGGGTGATCGCCGCGATCACGCCGACGGGTTCGTAGCAATAGAAGCCGCTGCGCCCCTCGCCGCCCGCAACGCTATCGAACGCGAGCGTCTCGCCCGCCAGCCGCACCGCCTCCTCCGCCGATAGCCGCAAGGTGTTCACCGCGCGGCCGACTTCGCGCGTCGCATGGGCGATCGGCTTGCCGCTTTCCGCAGTAATCGTCCGCGCGAACCGCGCCGTATCGCGCGCCAGCGCATCGGCGGCACGATGCAACAAGGCGGAGCGCTCCCCACTGGTCAACGCGCGCATCGCCGCCGCCCCGCGCGTCGCGCTATCGATCGCTGCCAGCGCATCCGCCACGTCGGCGCAGGCAGCCTGGCCCAACGTTTCCCCGGTGAAAGGATTGACGATCGGCATCGTCTCCGCCGCCGCGCGCCACTCCCCGCCGATCAGCAGCGTGCGATCCCCCTCGGCCGCGCGGACGGCGGGCAAGGCCATCGTCACGGCTTGTCCTTGCGCAATACAAGCCCGTCATATTCGCGGCTGTCGAGCAGCACCTCGACGATGCACGGCCCATCCGCCGCGAACGCCTCTACCAGTGCGGCACGCAACGTCTCGGGCGTGGAAACCGTCGTTACCGGCACGCCGAACAGCGATGGACCGCCGATCGTCCCCTCTTCGCGCACCGGGGTGCCGTAGATCGGGTTCTGCTTGCGCTGTTGCTTGATGCGGATCAGCGCGAGATCGTTGTCGGTCAGCACGACGATGACTATCGGCAATTTCTCGCGCACTGCGGTCGCCAGCTCGCCCACCGTCATCAGGAATCCACCATCGCCGACCACGGCGCACACGGCCTTGTCCGGGCGGCATAATTTGGCGGCGATCGCGGCAGGCAGGCCAAAGCCCATTGCCGACCAGCCATTCGTCATGATCTGCAAGCCGGGTACGGGGGTTTCCCATTTCTGCCCGATCAGATGGGTATGCGCGCCGACGTCGCACGTCATGATCCCGTCCTGCGGCAACACGTCCCGCAACACCTCCAGCGCGGCACATGGCCCCATATGGCCGATTGAGGGGCGCATCCGCTCGAACATTCCGGCCTTGCGCGCAGCAACCTCGGCCAGCGCCCAATCCTTGCGCGGCGCCTGCACCGCCTCCAGCGCGGCCAGCCCGGCGGCGATATCGCCTACCACCTCCGCGACAATCGGATGGCGCGCGCGATCCACATCGACCGGCGCAGTATCGATACTCGCGAGCGCAAGCCCGTCGCGCATCCACGATTCGTAATTGAATTCGACCGGATCGTAACCGATCGCGATCACCAGATCGGCCTCGACGTGGGTTTTCCCGACCTCGTCGCTCAGCGCGTGGAACAGCACGCCGGCGTAATTGGGATGACTTTCCGCCAGCATCCCCTTGGCCATCGGCGTCAGCACCACCGGCAGCGCGAATCGCTCAGCAAGTGCCGCGATCCGCGCCTCGATCCCCAGCCCTGTCGCGGCGAGGCCAATCGCCAGCACCGGCTTCCTTGCGCCTCGAAACGCGGCCGCCAGCGCATCGAGCTGGGCAGCAGCAGGAGCCGGCTGGGAAGCGGCAACGACCGCCATATCCCCCTCACCCGCCTGTTCCGCGCTTAGCCCGCTCGGCAGGCCGACATGGACCGGGCCGGGCCGCCCCTCCAGCGCGACCGTCGCCGCGTCGGTAAGGATCGCATCCATGTTGGCGGCATCGAGCCGCACGGTTTTCTTGGTGATAGGGGCGAATAACGCCTGATGGTCGATCCCCATCTGCGTCACCCGGCCGCGCATCGCCGCCGGCATCTCGTCAGTAAGCGCGATCATCGGCGAGCGATCGAGCAAAGCGCCGCCCACGCCGGTCGCGAGGTTGGTCGCGCCCGGCCCGAACGTGCCGAAGCACACTCCCGGCACCCCGGTCAGCCGGCCGCACACATCGGCCATGAAGCTCGCGCCGCCTTCGTGGCTGGTCAGGACGAAATCGATCCCGTCCGTCTCGCGCAGCGCCTCCATATAGTCGACCCAGCCGCCGCTGGGCACGCCGAAGACATGGCGAACGCCCATGTCACGCAATTTCCGCACCACTCTGCGTGCAACTGTTTCGCCGTTCATCACCCCTCCAGCGCACTATCTCTCAATCACGGCTAGCGGCTGGCTGGCGTCGAAGAAAATACCTCTCTGCAATCGCCCGTATGGCAATTCGATTATAGGAGCTGAACCGCGCAGGGTTTGCCGGAGGCTCCTGCTTCTAAGTTAATAGAGCCTGCGCCATCCGCTCGACAGATGATCGGGTGAATGTGGTCAGATTTTCGCGCTGGCAATCTTGATTGTGCAACGCGCCGGCTTCTTCGTTTTGGCGGCTGCCTCCTCGCACGCGGCGATGGTGTGGCGATTATCACCCCGCATCTCGGCAGCATCTGCGATGGCTTACCAAGCCTCGGGGCTGTCCGCGCGCAGAATCCGGGCTCCCGCCCTCCACAAAGTCGGCGCGCCAACCATATGCCGCAAGCGCGTCGAGGTCGACACCATGCTCCACGGCGACGTCGGGACGATATTGGCATGGATGGAACGTCGTGACGCCGGCGCGGGGCCCAAAACGGCAACAGCCCCCGCCGTGAGTAAGGCGGGGGCTGTTATGCGTTCGGTGGTTGCGGGGACCCGCAACACCCGATGCTTGCGGACATCTCCGAGCGCGTTTTCCACCCTGATCGAATGTCGAATCCTAAAGCTCGCAGCTTAGGCTCAGAGGTTATAACTGTGGATCACAGTCCAAAGCGGGCCTCATAATATTTCTCTATTCCATTAATTTAGCGCGATTTGCGAGTGTCATTTATCGCAAAATCGGTCCCGCTTGGCGCTGCGCCTTGCAGCGCCTTTCATCCTGCGCCTCAGTTGCCTATCGGCAACCGCGACCTTCGCCACCAAGCCGGCGCTCGCTATTTGAATGATCTGGCGCGCGCTGGCGCCTGACGTGCCAATTAGCCGGGCATCGGCTCGGCAATCTTATTCGGTTTCAAAGTTAAGCTATACATGAATCGTTCGGCCAACAGTCACTCGATGCGTAAATCTATCTTACCTGCGTCGTCGCGACGAGCGGCGTGTCGTCAGAACTTCCGCCGACCGAAATGCGATATTCGCCCTTTGGCCTTGTCCAGATTCGTCGCCTGGTGTCGAACGCAGACATGGTCAGTGGCTCGAATCTAACCGTGATCGTCCGGGTTTCCCCCGGTGCAAGGGCGACCTTGGCCCAGCCGACTAGCTGTCGCGGCGCCAATCGGATTCTTGCAGGCAAAGATGCATAGACCTGCGCGATTTCAATACCAGCACGCGATCCGGTATTGGTCACCGAAAATGTGGCGGCATCCGGCGTGACCTTGAGGTTCGCATATGTGTAAGTGGTATAGGAAAGCCCGTATCCGAACGCGAACAGCGGCTTCCTGCCGTTCGCCTCGAACCATTTGTAACCGACGAGCACGCCCTCATCATATCGAATATCGAACGGCGGCTGAGTTTTGTATCCTGGAATGAACGGGTCTTTCATCGGCACCAGCGGAAGATCGCCCCCCTGCACCTTTGGATGGGGGAGATCCGCTTCGCTCCGGGGGAAGGTAATCGGGAGCTTGGCCGTGAAATTGGCCTTTCCGGTTAGAAGAGCGGCGATGGCCTCTCCTCCTCTGGCCCCCGGAAACCATGCGGCCACGACAGCGCCCGTCTTATCCAGCCAGGGCATGGTTACCGGGCCGGTGGTTTCCAGAACGACAATTGATCGCGGATTGGCGGTTGCGACCGTGTCGATCAGCCCGTCTTGCCCCTCAGGTAGGCCAAGCATAGGGTTATCATGTTCTTCCGACGAAGGCGCATAGGCAAAGACGATCGCCATGTCGGCTGACCTGGCCAAGGCAGCGGCACGGGCGGAATCCTTACCATCATCGAAAATGAAGCGCGTGCCGGGCGCGGCGGCGCGAAGCGCCGCGAGCGGCGAAGAAGGCCACCAGATCTTGGGAAAGAAAATACCCTCGGTCGTGAAGCGCACCGCGCTCGGCTCGTTCTTGACCGCATTGCCGCCGGGCGGATCGACCTGACCTGACCCACCCCCGGTCAACACGCCTACATCGGCATGACCACCAATCACGGCGACAGTGCGAACCGTTGAAGCAAGCGGAAGAATCCCATCCTGATTGCGCAGCAACACGATGCCTTTTTCGGCCACGTCCTGCGCGGCCTTGAGACCCGCCGCCACGTCAACGACCTGCATCTCGGGCGGATTATCGACGACCCGGGTAGCGAACATCGTCCTAAGAATACGACGGACAGATGCATCGACTGCGCTCACGGGAACCCGGCCGCCGTTGACGGCCTCCGCCAGGCTGGCTCCGAAATATCTCGAGCCAGGCTGCTCCTGATCCAGGCCCGCAAGAATTGCCTTTTCAGTCGAATGTGTGGCAGCCCAATCGGAAATCACCCAGCCCTTGAACGCCCATTCTTTCTTCAACGTCTGATTGAGAAGTTCTTCGTTTTCACAGACATGGTTGCCCGCGAACAGGTTGTACGAACACATCACCATCCCGGGCTGGCCGTCTCGTACCGCAATCTCGAAGGCAAGCAGGTCACTCTCTCGCGCCGCGCGATAGTCGATGATCACATTGCCGGTATGCCGCCCGGTCTCCTGATCGTTGAATGCATAATGTTTGAGATCCCCGATCTGGTCCGTAGGCGCAGAGTTTTCCGGGAATGGCAGGTTTTGGGAAGTGGACTTATTCAGAAGTAAGACCGGAGTTGGGGAACATCGCAGACCATTAGCTTCGGACAGCGTGATCGACCGCTTTCAGCAAGACCGGGCGCTCATCGACAGTAATGCAAACGACCGGCTGTGGTCGGTTGCCGTCACGCCCCGTCGCTATCGGAAATGACGGCTATCTGGGGTCGGTCAACTGGAACCTGCCTGTCTTCTGACGGCCCAGCTTCTGACGTTCCGAGATGCCGGTCGAGCGAACGTTAAACGTCGGCTTCTGAAAAGAGCCGCCGTTCGACACGCCCCAGGCGAACGGCAGCAAAGTCCCAATCTCAAGTCGTTCGCGGCGCCGATCGGCGCCGGACCAAATCGGCCGGGCGGCAGTCGCCCCAGATGCGGTCATACGCCGGCGCTGGCCGGGTTCTTAATTGCTGCCGGCCCGTTTTGCGCCCCCCACGTGAAGATCGGCGCGATCCAGTTCGCTGGTTGTGCCATCGACAAAGGATATGATCAGCTTGCCGATCCTGCCCGACGGGTCTTTTTCAAATCGGTAGCGGGTTGAAGTCTGGGTAAGCGGGAAGAAGACATCGCCATCAAGCCAGCCAAGCTTCACCGGTGGTCGATGGTCGCGGATGGCATGCAGTCCGTCGGGGGTTCGCACAATCTTCATTGAGCCATAGTCGCCAGCGTAGTTGGCAATGTGGACCGGGAAATGGGGGGTGTTCTCGGCCTTCGCGGCTTCGAGCGCGCGCTCGGCATCGATGCGCTCATCAACTGGAACCTTTGGAACCGCCGTTTCCAGCGCCACGATATGCGCCGTGCTGAGCGCATCGACCGATGCGACAGCGTGATCCGGCTTGACCCCGATCGTCTCCCAATTGGCATGGGTGATGGGATTAATCGGCGTCAGCGTCGATACGAAGAGACTATACCCACCGGGCAGATCCACGGTGTCGCCAGGGTTGGCCGCTCCGGCGCTCGTCTCTCCGATGATCGTCGCGCGGTGCGCAGATTGCAGTGTATAGGCGAAGGATTCCGCTGCCGATCCGGTCCGACCGCTGATGAGGATGTAAAGCGGCACGGTCAGACGTGGCGTCGCATAGAAAGTGGCAGGACGTTCGCTGGCCGTCGTCTGCCGCCCGCGGAAAACATTGTAGATGTCTCGGTCTGGCCCAACGAAAGCGCTCGCTAGGTAGCCGACCATGCTGGGATCGCCGCCGCCATTGTTCCTGAGGTCAATGATTACCCCATCGGTATGATCGACAAGCCGGAGCGCAGCGTCGGCAGCGGCGCGAGCAGGCCAATCGGGTTGCGCGAAATCGATCGGCGCGAAGGAGTCGAGCGCCATATACCCGATGTTGCCCGAAAGGATGGATACCTGACGGAAGCCATAGCCGCTGCGGCGATCCTGATCCTCTGGGCCATAGCGAGACGCAGGCTGGGTTGCGCCTGACGTTGTAGCTGAAGGGCGCCAGGAGACGTGGAAATGTCGATCAAAGCGGACGAGGCGGTCGGAGATCGTCGTCGCCAGCTGAGCCGGACTTTGTCCATCGTATCGGCCGGACGTAGCCTCCGTCCGCAGGTCATCTGCGATATGGCCAGCCGCGCTCGGATCGAAATAATTCTGTTCGATCGCATCTGCTATTTCCGCCGCCGCTTGTCTTGGCGACGGTAGCGGTGCTGCGAAAACTGGTGCGGACATCGCGGCCAATATCGTGATAGCGAGACGCATGGCTCTCCCCCAGGATCAGATGAGTGTGTATTGCTACAATAACACACATCGTCAAGTGATGAACGTCCCGGCGCGCCTGCGGGAGAGATAGCTTGGCAAAACTGCACAGCGGGACAAGTGTATTTTCCGCCTGCCGGCGGCCAGGATGGCCGCGTGACAGGAGTAGAGATGAGCAAACGACCGCGCCGGAATCACAGCCCGGCATTTAAGGCGAAGGTGGCATTGGCCGCCGTGAAGGGCCAGAAGACGCTAGGTGTTTGATCCCATGGTTTGATGGTGCGATCCTTTCGCTGGAATGGAAGGAAGCACTATGGGGCAGGTACGTCACGGGAGCGCCACGACCACGCACGCCGTCCGAGCAGCAATACAGCGATCGCAGGCTTCGCTCGCGACGTTGAGCCGAGAACTGGGGATCAACCCGAAGACGGTGGCGAAGTGGCGTAAGCGGACGACGCTCGATGATCTAAAGACCGGGCCGAAGGCCCCTCATTCAACGACCCTGACCGAAGCCGAGGAGGCAATGGTCGTCGCATTCCGGCGGCACACGCTGCTGCCGCTCGACGATTGCCTGTACGCCCTGCAGCCGACGATCCCGCACCTGACACGATCAGCGCTGCATCGCTGCCTCCAGCGGCACGGCATCTCACGCTTGCCCGATGTCGAGGGCGACAAGCCCCGGCGACAGCGCTTCAAGCGCTACCCTATCGGCTTCTTTCACATGGACATCGCCGAGGTGCAGACTGCCGAAGGCAAACTCTATCTGTTCGTCGCCATCGACCGCACCAGTAAGTTCGCCGTCACCCAACTCGTCGAGAAAGCCGATCAGCGAACGGCCTGGGAGTTCCTAGAGTACCTGCCAAAGCCGTGCCCTATAAGATCCACACCATCCTGACCGACAACGGCATTCAGTTCGCCGACCAGCCGCGCAACCGGAACACAGCGTTCTTGGACTTGCTTCGAAAAAGTGGAGAGTTTTCCTGAGGTGAAAGGCGAACTCGATGACGAAGCAACGACGGTTTACAAAGGAATTCGAGGACGAGGCGGTCCGGCTGGTAGCGACCAGCGGGCGCACGCAGCGTGAGGTTGCGGAAGATTTGGGGGTCGGCCTGTCGACGCTGGTTCGGTGGATCGGCCGTCGTCGTGATTGGCTGACGGAGATGCCCGACCAGGCGCCGCAGGCAGATATGGCATCCGAGTTGAAGCGGCTCCGCCGGGAGAATGAGATCCTTCGGCAGGAGCGCGACATACTGAAGCGGGCGACCGCTTTTTTCGCCCGGGAGGGAAGTCGATGAGGTTTGCGCTCGTCGATCAGGCGAAGAAGGATTTCCCCGTACACCGCCTCTGCCAGGTGCTCGGCGTCAGCCAGAGCGGCTATTTCGCCTGGAAGGATCGTCCGGCCAGTCGGCGGCAACGTGATGACATGGTGATGCTGGCGCATGTCCGCTCGGCATTCGCGCTGTCGAACGGCACGTATGGCAGTCCGCGCATGACGCGCGAGTTGCAGGATGATGGCTTCGCCATCGGGCGACGGCGCACGGCGCGGCTGATGCGCGAGAACGGCCTGCGCGGTCGGCAGAAGCGTCGGTTCAAACGGACGACCGACAGCGAGCACAGCTGGCCGATCGCGCCGAACATCATCGACCAGGATTTTACGGCGACGACGCCCAACCAGAAATGGGGCGTGGACATCTCGTATGTCTGGACGCGGGAGGGATGGCTCTATCTGGCGGTGGTCATCGATCTCTTCTCCCGCCGCGTGATCGGCTGGGCCGTCGGCGACCGCCTGCATCGCGATCTGGCGCTGGCCGCGCTGCGCAAGGCCCTCGTTATGCGGCGTCCGCCCGAAGGGCTCATTCATCATTCGGACCGCGGCAGCCAATACTGCTCCGTGGACTACCAGACCGAGCTGCGCCGCCACGGCATCCGTATCTCCATGTCTGGAAAGGGAAATTGCTACGACAACGCGATGGTCGAGACGTTCTTCAAGACGATCAAATCCGAGCTCGTCTGGCGCACCGTCTTCTATACCCGTGACCAAGCCGCGCAGGCCATTGCCCGCTATATCGACGGCTTCTACAACCCGGTCCGGCGCCACTCCGCGCTCGACTACATCAGCCCCGCGCAGTTCGAACGAACCGCGTCACGCTGAGCAAATGCCTCTCCACTTAAGCGGGGCAAGTCCAGATTGAGTGCAATGGCATCCAAGGTCGGCCGGCAAAATCCTGCCACCTAATTAGTAATCCGATGCCTTATCTTGCTCTCGAAGCGACCTTCAGGATTGACTTGTTGCCTCAATGGAAGAAGGTGGCGGTGGCCGCTTTGTCTCTTGCATCTTTCCCCAAAACTCTTGCGGGCGCAGCGCAGCGCCATGACTGATTCACCTGCCGCAACTCGCCAACGCCGAGCCCGCCGTACACCTTCTTCCATCGGTAAAAGGTCTGCTCCGACACGCCCATCCGGCGGATCGCCTCCGCCACCGGAGTGCCCGTCTCTGCCTGCTTCAACGCAAACGCGATCTGCTCATTGAACCGCGCCGGGTCTGCCGGAGGCGTTGGGTTGTGAGTCACGCTGCCATATCGAGGTTGCTTGCGGCAGCATAATATAGATCTTCGGCTTCAGCAGGCGGGATGTTGCCGATGGGCTCCAGCAGCCGACGATGGTTGAACCAGTCGACCCATTCGAGCGTGGCGTATTCGACAGCTTCAAAGTTGCGCCACGGCCCGCGCCGGTGGATCACCTCGGCCTTGTAAAGGCCGTTGATCGTCTCGGCCAAAGCGTTGTCGTAGCTATCGCCGACGCTGCCGACTGATGGCTCGACCCCGGCTTCGGCGAGGCGCTTGGTGTACTTGATGGACACATATTGGGCGGATTCAACCGGTCGTCGCAACACCGGCTTCATATTGCTGGACGAGGAACTGGTCGAGCACTTCCGCGGGTGTCTTCCACCCGAGCGTCTTGCGCGGCCGCGTGTTCATGGCGTGAGCAACGGCATCCAGTTCGCGAGCGGAGTGCAGGCTGAGATCGGAGCGACAGCGGCTACAATTCGGTAAAACACACCTTTTCTCAATTCGATGATGAGCGCGGCGCCCAGCTTCACGCTTCGATATATGCCAACCTCTTCGATGACGAGGAAGGCGAACGCTTCAGTCTAACCTGGTCCCGCCCCATGCGCTGCAACGGCGAGTGAAGTTGGCGCAACGCCGGGCCCGGAGCAGTTCGGGCGCGGTTCGATTTCCGGGACCTGCTGGTTCATCACCCCCGCCGGACTCACGTGGATCACGTCTGCTTTCGTCTAGGGAAACATCACCACCACGTTCGCGCCCGGAAAGGTCGCCCCGATCACCTGGCGGTTTTTCTCGCGACGGCGCCACGGCTCGCCTTGATCAAATGCACCGATAGATTCGTAGGCCCCCACCAACTGAAATCCGGAAAGAACATAAGGAAGCCCCTCCGCCCCTAGAGGCGAGAGGCTATCCGCAATGTGGAAATGCAGATGGGGCCGGCTGGCGGAGCCGGTGGATCCAACCCCTCCAATCACCTGTCCGCGGCGAACATTGTCCCCTACTCGCACCTTAAGCCCGGGCATCAGATGTTCGTAAAATGCGTAGCGACCATCGCCCAGGTCAAGAATGACATGATTGCCAGTTGCTTCTGCAAGGCTGACGCGCGGCCTAAGCGAATTGGCAGACGGCTCAGGCACGCCATCCGACAGTCCGACAACGACGCCATCGGCGACCGCGAGCACATCTTCCCCCAATCCCGTTCCATCGTCGTGGCTGGCACGAACATCAGCACGCGCCGGCGCGTGCATCCAATCGATCGCGAACCGGCCAGGAATGACGGCGCGCCCCGCGACGGCGTACACGACGCGTCGATGACCGCGTTCCAGTGCCGGGTCGTATACCGCGGCCCATGGGCCGCCGCGAAGCGGCGGGCTTAGAGACAGCATTGGTCGTCGATCGACGGTAGCGACCCCACCGGTCGTACTTTGATGGAGCCGGTCGTCGTCGGCCGCATATATGATGCGATGCCGAACCTCTCTCGGTGGCGCCCCCTCCCCCAAGGGGACCGCGAGATAAGCGAGCGCCGTCGCGCCCTGCCCCACGCGAAGCGGATCGGCGCCGGCCGGCAGACCGGGCCGCGCCAACACCCCGTTCAGAAGATCGCCGTACAGGCTCAGCAACACGGTACCGGTTTGCGCATCCAACACCTCGAGCCCTGCCAACGTCAGCGGCTGAGCCGAAAAGTTCATCAATTGCAGCTCGTACGTCAGGCTTCGTCCGTTCTCCAGATGGAGCACCGCCGGCGCGAACGGGACGTGAATGTCGAAAGATTGCCGCAAGGGAGCGGTGGTTTCCGGCGTTTCGGCGCCGGCCTGTCCGTGTGCCACGGCAAGGCTCAGAAGGATGACGGCGGCAACGACAGCCGCGGTCTTTGTGAATTCCATTCATTGGTCTCCGCATGGCGCTCGGCCCGGCCGGCGAAGTTCCCGCTATGGCTCACCGTAGCGATACGGAAACCGCAAACACGCAAGCGGGACTTCTTGCCTGCTAACCGGGATCGCGATTGCGGGCCCCTTCGAACCACGCTTCGAGATTTTTCCGGTAGCGACGGCTGAGCCGAAGCTGTTCCCCGCCGGCGAGCCTAACCATCGCGTCGCCGCGACCAAGACTGCTCACCTGCACGATCCCAGCGACAGGCACGATGACACCGCGATGGATGCGGGCATACGAGCCTGGGGGCAGCCGCCCCATCATCGAGGACAGCGATTCCTCCACGAGAAGAATTGAGCCGCTCTCATGGATCTCGACGTAATTCCCGGCTGCGCCAATCCATTCGATGTCATTGAGGCGGATCACGCGAATTTGGCCTCTCGTCCTTACGCGAATACTTCCCTCTGATCGGTTCGGACCCGGTGCCGGAGCAATTGCGGCGCGGCGCATCCTTGCCGTCCACATCACGGTGAGGCCAACAAGCATGGCGTAAAACAATGTGTTCGTATCGAGGTTCGACAGGAACATCCGCTCCCCCATCGCCCACCGGTTCGGTATACGACCACCGTCGTTGTAGACGGGCCAGTAGAGCAGCGCGAACAAGCCGACATGCACGATTGCAGCGATCGGCAGCCCCGAGATGTAGAAGGCTGATTTACGTCGCCAGTTCCGCCGCGAATGTTCCAGCCGCCGGACAATGGCGATAATCGGCACCGTCATCACGAGCCAAACCGAGAAGATCGCTGCCGAATAGCCCAAAGAGGGCCACCATGGTTGCGGC
Organism: Candidatus Sphingomonas colombiensis; assembly: GCA_029202845.1. Classification (NCBI taxonomy): domain Bacteria; kingdom Pseudomonadati; phylum Pseudomonadota; class Alphaproteobacteria; order Sphingomonadales; family Sphingomonadaceae; genus Sphingomonas; species Candidatus Sphingomonas colombiensis. The sequence goes on from CP119315.1 coordinate 3,678,831, forward strand.
GCCTGCCGGTAGACGCTGATCGCATAGCCTTGCGCTGCGAAGACCACCGCGACCGTAGCCCAAGCTGCGGTCGCGACGCCGGCCAGGGCGATGGCTTCGCGCCCCAATATCTGCCGCTCGACGCCGATTTCAGGAGATGCACTACTTCCAGGCATCATCCTCGTTCGCATTGGGCGCATATCCGGTAGGCCTTTACATCTTTCGATACGCGCTTGCATCGCGAATGACCAACCAATCTGCCCTTTCCAACGTGCAGCAAAGCCTGCGGCCATGTCATTGTTTCCATGGCCTTCGTCGCAGGCGCACTGAAACCGTCGCGCGTTCGCTTCGACGAGGCCCAACTGCAGGGCGACCTCGCCCGTTCGGAGCACGTGCGGCGCTCATCGGCTACCCAGCAATCTGGCCACCGCCTCGCGGACAAGTGCGGGGACGCTTTCGGCATCGTCCAGATAGGCGCTTTCCAGCAGGCCATCCGAAAGCGCAACGAAGAGAGAAGCGGTAACGGAAGGAGTTGGATCGCCTTCCTGTGCGAGAAGGTTCTGGAGGACGTCGTGATACCAGACGCGGCGCGCATTGATCGCCTGCCGCACGGGGCTGGCAGGATCGGGATATTCGGCCGCCGCGTTGAGGAACGGACATCCCCGCCAGCCTCCGGCGGTCACAGCTTCGCTAATACGCTCCATGATAGCCGAGATCATTTTCCGAGGAGGTTGCTTCGGAAGCGCCGCCACTACCGCGCGGCCGAGCCGATCTATCTCTTCGAGATAGGCGACGACGAGATCATCTTTCGAGGGAAAGTGTTTGTAGAAGGTCGCCTTGGCCACGCCGGCTTCCGCGATGATGCGGTCGATGCCGACAGCGTGGATACCCCCTTCGTAGAAAAGGCGGGTCGCGGTGTCGAGCAAACGACGACGGGCGGAACTCATTTCAGGCCGGCAGGAAATTTTTCGTCATCGTCGCTTGACCATAACAGACAGGTCTGTACATTGCAATTAATAGACAGACCGTTCTGTCTGATGAATATCATGCAGCCGAAGGAGGCAACGGAGGTCACTCGCCGACTCAACCAAGAGTTCCAGGAACACGATCCGGCGATTTCCGAACGCCTGATCGCACCGAATTGCGTCATGGAGTCAATCCAGCCGGCGCCGAACGGCGTACGATACAAAGCCTACGCCGTAAATGGCGTTCCGCCAGGCCATGGCCGCCGACCGGGCCCACCGCTTCGAGGTGGAAGACACGGTTGTCATGGGCGATCGCGCCGACATCCGCTGACGCCTCCATTTCGGCGACGGTGGCTCATTGCGAGGGGGCAGCCTGATCCGTGTCCGCGACGGTCGGATCGCCGAAGCGCTGGCTTATGCCAAAACACCCGACGAGTCGGCGCCCTTGCCTGAATGACCGTTGCATGTGGCTCGGTCGAGGCGCGCAAGCTCCTCACAATGCCAACAGAATAGGAACTTAACTGCCAGAACACGGAGACTAAAAATGAGAAAGCTCAAAATTATCGAACACATCTCGCTGGACGGCGTGATCCAACACTCCGCCGATGGCGGCGATTTCCCCTATAGCGACTGGATTGCGCCCTATCGGACCCCCGCGGGCCTGGCCGCAATCCTCGCCGCGCATGGCGAGAGCTTCGATCTGCTACTTGGCCGCCGCACCTACGACATTTGGTCGGGTTCCTGGGCAAAGGCGTCGGGCAGTCCGATGGCGGACGGCATCAACGCGGCAACGAAATATGTCGCCACCCACCGTCCGGAAAGTCTTGAATGGGGCCCGTTCGAGAGCCTTGGACCGGACATCGTCGAGGGCGTTCGGCGCATTAAGTCGCAAGACGGCCCAGACCTTATCCTCTGGGGCAGCTCCACGCTGACATCAATGCTTCTCGAATATGGGATTGCGGATGAAGTCCTGCTGGTCGTCTACCCAGTCCTGTTGGGCACGGGAAAGCGCTTCTTTGCGAAGGGAACCCCAGCCCGTTCATTCGAGCTCGTCAGCACGAAAGCAATGCCGTCTGGCATCGTCCTCAGTACTTACAATGTCGCCGGTCCTTTGAAAATCGGATAGTTCAACGACGTAATATTGTTGGCCAATATGAAATTCAGAAATCTCATTTATTTTTAAAAAATTGACTCGACCTGAAGTGACAACGGATCCAACGTTCAATGAGGTAATAAAATGTCTACTGAAAGCAACGTTACCCAAAAAATCATGGAACGCTTTAATAACGCATTTGAGAATCATCTCCCCGAAAACCTTGATGATCTCATCGGCGAAGGTTGCGTTCTCGAAAATACTGCGCCGGCTCCGGATGGAGCACGCTATGAAGGCCGCGAGGCTTGCCTCTCGTTCTGGAAGGGAATCGCATCTAACGCCGACCTTGTCTTCAAGGTGGAGGAGATCTGGGCCAGCGAAGATCGCGGCATCATGCGCTGGCAACTCCGCTGGAGCGGGCACGAGGCCGATCGGGTTCGAGGCGTCAACATCATGCGCGTCCGCGACGGAAAGATCGTTGAGGGCATGGGATATGTGAAGGGATAACAGATCGGATTTCGCCACACCCGCAATATCACGGGCCGCCCCAGAATCAGATCTGAACCAGAAAATGTCGATCAGTGTTGAAACGGGGCCACCCCACCAGTGGCCAAGCTACTGATTCAATACCGAACAATGGTTTAGAGTGGGTCCAGATAGTACCGATCGAGACCCTACCTTAAATGAACAATTTCGTTCTGTTATAGTTGCTTGACGCAGAATGCGAGGAGGTTCCGTTTCGGCGCTGATTCACAACCGATAGTCGCTTCAAAATAAGCGGAGCTTGAGCCCTACCTTGCGGACGTGATCCGGTGTGAATCGGCCTCGGCATTGGGCGCCGATCGGCACGAATAATTCAACGAATTCAATGATCGTTGAGGGTCAAAATTGGAATCCGATTCACATTGCGCCTCTGCTCGCAATGTTCGTAGTGGGATGCAACTCTGCGCCAAGCGAGGTTAAAACCTTGCGCTACGATCGCGATATCGTAATCGTGACCAGCATAAGTGGCCCGGGTGGAGCGCTTGGAGATGAAAGCTATCAAGTGTCTTACCGCTACAACGGTAATGAAACCAAGTTTTTTGAAGGTGTAAACCCGCATGGTTTCGATGTCTGCAAAATTGGCGATAGGGTGAAGGTAAAGTTCTGCGATGGAACGGTTCGCCTAGCTCAGCCTATATTCATTGGTACTCCGCGAAGTGAACTTGTTCACGTAAAGCCAAATCTTGATTGCCCAGAGCGGCAGACGAAGATCTAAGCGATTAAGGCGAGCAATATCGCTTCATCCTCCGATCGCCATCCTGAACTGCTGCCGGTTTCGTGGGCACCAAGATAAGGTGTTTTTGGAACCAGAGGGTGACAATGCAACGACGGAAGTTCAGCCACGAGTTCAAGGTCGAGGCGGAGCCCGATATCTGTAGATTTTCACTGAGAGTTGCCCCGGGAGAGGCATAAATTTCCACTGAGATTTGACCCATGTTTGAACCCGCCCCTGGCTGATGGTCTGGGGTCATTGGAGTGATCAACATGGATCTGTTGAGTGTGATACGGCGCTGGCATTTGCGCGAAGAGATGCCGCTGCGAGAGATTGAACGGCGCACAGGTCTGTCGCGCAACACGATCCGCAAATACCTGCGCGCAGATACGGTGACGCCGCGATTCAAGGTCCCGGAACGACCGAGCATGCTCGACCCGTTTGCGGAGAAGCTGTCTGGTTGGTTGCGGATCGAGGCAGGCAAGTCGCGCAAGCAGAAGCGCACGGCGAAGCAGATGCACGCCGATCTGGCCGCATTGGGCTATGACGGTTCCTATGGTCGCGTTGCCGCCTTTGCACGCCGGTGGAAGGCAGAGCGCCAGCGCGATGCCCAGACCAGCGAGCGCGGGACGTTCGTGCCGCTGGCGTTCCGGCCAGGCGAGGCCTTCCAGTTCGACTGGAGCGAGGACTGGGCGGTGATCGGCGGCGAGCGGGTGAAGCTGCAGGCGGCCCACACGAAGTTGTCGCACAGTAAAGCCTTCACGGTCCGCGCTTACCCTCTCCAGACCCACGAGATGCTGTTCGACGCGCTGGGCCACGCGTTCCGTGTCCTGGGCGGCGTGCCGCAACGCGGGATCTTCGACAATATGCGGACTGCGGTCGACAAGATTGGCAAGGGCAAGGTCCGGCAGATCAATGCCCGGTTCGCGGCGATGGCCAGCCATTATCTGTTCGAGCTCGAGTTCTGCAACCCGGCCTCGGGATGGGAGAAAGGCCAGGTCGAGAAGAACGTGCAGGATGCCCGCCGCCGGTTGTGGCAACGGATGCCCGGCTTTGCGGATATCCACGCGCTCAATATCTGGCTCGAGGAGCAATGCATCGCGCAATGGCGCGAGATCCGGCACGGTGGCTTGCCCGGCACCGTCGCCGATGTCCACGCCGATGAGGTCGGCAGCCTGATGCCGCTGGGCCGGCCCTTCGATGGCTTCGTCGAACACACCAAGCGGGTATCGCCGATCTGTCTCGTGCACTTTGAGCGCAACCGCTACAGCGTGCCCGCCTCGTTCGCCAATCGGCCAGTCAGTCTCAGGGTATATCCCGAGCGCATCGTCGTAGCCGCCGAAGGGCAAATCCTTTGCGAACATGCCCGGATCATCGATCGATCCCACAACACCGGCGGACGGACCATCTATGACTGGCGGCATTATCTGGCGGTAATCCAGCGCAAGCCAGGGGCGCTGCGCAATGGCACCCCCTTCATGCAGTTGCCCGATGCCTTCCAGCACCTTCAAAGCCAGCTTCTGCGGCGCCCCGGCGGCGATCGCGAGATGGCCGAGATCCTGGCGCTCGTGCTGCAGCACGACGAACAGGCCGTGCTTTGCGCCGTCGAACTGGCGCTGGAGGCGGGCGTCGCCTCCAAGACCCACGTGCTCAATATCCTGCACCGGCTGATCGACGGCAAGGCCCCGCCGGCGTCGCCGATCGATGCGCCTCAGGCCCTGTGCCTGACGCAGGAGCCCCTGGCCAATGTCGGGCGCTATGACGCCCTGCGTGACGGAGGCCTGCGCCATGCGTCATGATCCTGCCAGCGCCGCCGTCGTCGTCATGCTCAAGGCCCTCAAAATGTATGGCATGGCAGACGCGGTCGGCGATCTGATCGAGCAGGGCGCTCCAGCCTTCGCTACCGCCGTGCCGATCCTCTCCCAGTTGCTCAAGGCGGAGATGGCCGAGCGCGAGATGCGCTCGATCGCCTATCAGATCAAGGCCGCCCGGTTCCCCGCCTACAAGGATCTCGCCGCGTTCGACTTCGCCGCCAGCGAGGCCAACGAAGCGCTGATCCGCACCCTGCATGGCGGCGCGTTCATAGACGGCGCGGATAACGTCGTCCTGATCGGCGGACCCGGCACCGGCAAAAGCCATATCGCCACCGCGCTTGGTGTGCAGGCCGTCGAGCATCATCGCAGGAAGGTCCGTTTCTTCGCGACCGTCGATCTCGTCAACGCGCTCGAGCAGGAAAAGGCCATGAACAAGGCCGGGCAACTCGCCGAGCGCCTGCTGCGCCTCGACCTCATCATCCTCGATGAACTGGGCTATCTACCCTTCAGCCCTTCGGGCGGGGCGCTGCTGTTTCATCTGTTCAGCAAACTCTACGAGCGCACCAGCGTCGTCATCACCACCAACCTCAGCTTCAGCGAATGGGCCGAAGTGTTCGGCGATGCCAAGATGACCACCGCTCTGCTCGACCGGCTCACGCACCACTGCCACATTATCGAAACCGGAAACGACAGCTTCCGCTTCCGCGCCAGCTCTGCCGCTCCCAAATCTCGAAAGGAAAAATCACCCGCTTGACCCAAACCCCGCAACGCGGGACATATCCCCACCTGGGTCAAATCTCGATGAAAATCCCGGGGCAACTCTCAGTGAAAATCTACAACCTAGGCGAGCTGCCAAATCGACAGCGCGGATCGTCGACTTTTGGGTTATATTCTGAGTCATATCACGCTCCGCCAGACTTCCTGAAGTCACGAACTATAGTCACTCTTCTTCCTTTGACTCTGACTTGATAGGTCGAAAAGCAACCTTCGACAGCCGCTCCAACATCTTCGACACCAGCGTTGGTGAGAGGGTCAGCAAGATTCCCGATGTTGTCCCCATTGTCTTTAAGGTCTACAATTATTTGAAGATCGTATACGACAACGCGCTTAACACCCGATTTTATCATTAGTGGAACGGCGGTGCATGATTTTATGTTCATCGCACTTTCGCTCTGCCAGCTTGGCGCTATAGCTTCGCAGATTTTTGGATCTTCCTGGACAACTGTTGAAGTTCCGCAGATCTCGTTCTTGTTGTAGATGAATTTTGCGGTGGATTCGGCTGCTCCGAAGGCTCCTATTCCGACAGCAATAGCTAATTTCGCAATCGGGAGATTCATGCGTCGACGAAGCTTCATTACCGTTCCCTTCCGGCCTCCCGCATGCGGCGTTCAATCGGGCTCAACAAAAAGTCGATCACGCGCCGCTCGTCTGTTCTGATCTCGGCGCTAGCCTGCAATCCCGGGGAGACATCCAAAGGCGCCCCGCCGCGGTCGGACGATTATCGAGAATCGTTACTCGCGCTTGATACACAGGCCCCAGCTTCTCATCTTGGATCGCATCGCGACTGACCCACGTGACGCAGAAAAGCAAGGCTGGCAAATCGTAGAAGAATATACCGATCACGCGATATCGGGCGCGTCTCTTCTGCGTCCTGGAATACAAGCTCTTCTCAGCGATGCTCAAAAGGCTCGCCTCGACGTCGTCCTTGCCGAAGCGATGGACAGGCTCTCTGAACCGCGCCGGGTTTGTCGGAGGCTCCAACTCCTGAGAAGGTGGAGCCTGTATGAGCAAGACAACGAATAGGTTTTCGCCGGAAGTCCGCGAGCGAGCGGTACGGATGGTGGTCGATCACGAGCGCGATTACCCTTGTCGGCCGCTCGCAGCAGACCTGGGCGGTCGGCGACCGCGCCAGTGAAGGCGCCCTTGCGGTGCCCGAACAGCGCCGACATCGCGCCGTCGCCCTTAAGTGTCGCGCAATTCACCTCGACGAACGGGCCGGCAATCTGATGTTTGAGCTTCTTGAGTTCGTAGATGCGCCGCGCCAGCAAACTCTTGCCCGCGCCGGTAGGCCCCATCAACAGGATCGGCGCCTTCGACCGTAACGCAACCCGTTCGATCTCGTCGATCATGCGGTTGAAGGCGTCGTTGCGCGTATCGATGCCGGACTTGAGGAATGACGTGCTCTCCGCACTCGCGGCCGCGAAGCGCGTGGCGATGCTGTCATAGCGCGACAGATCGAGGTCGATCGTGTTCCAAATGCCGGCCGGATTGGCGGTGCCTCGTTCTGGCTGAGTCTGGAGCAGCTTGCCTGGAAGATAGCGCGCCTCCGTCAGCAGGAAGAGGCAGATCTGGGCGACGTGGGTGCCGGTGGTGATGTGGACGAGGTAATCCTCGGTTTCCGGGGCGAACGGCTGCGCGCGCGCAAAGTCGAGCAGCTTGCCGTAAACCTCTTCGAAGTCCCACGGATCGCGGAAATCGAGCAGTCGCATCTCGATGTCAGTCTCGGGCGAGACGGCAGCGATAGTCGATGAGTGGGTCACGGCGATCGGCCTCCGGCGCGCCGAGTATGGCACGCATTCGATGCGCCGGACGAAGGCAGCGATGATCTACAAAGCAACAGGCAATATCCGGGCAATCCAGATTTTGCTTGGCCACACCAAGATTGAAAACACAGTCAGGTATCTTGGCGTTGATATCGAAGATGCCCTGCTCTTGGCTGAAAGAACCGAAATCTGACTTGGGGGTGGCCTGTCCGCTAGTGGATGGGCCACTTTCGACAGGACGGCAATGCGCCCTAATTGCGGTCGTTCGAGACCGATCGATCATTCCCCGAAACCGGCCATTCGATCACGAGGGTCGCGGCGCGGCTTAGCGGAGATCCATCAGCGCCGAGCTGAAATGCCGCAACACGTCGGAGGCCGGACGCTTACGGATATGGCGCGGACTGGTTCCAGGGCAGCAGTTCGCCGATCCTGTTCATCTCCCGATCTCCTTATGGAGTCCGGAAGGAGACCCTCGTTTCTCGCTCCCTCGTTAGCGAGCTCGATCAGCGCAACACGTACGGGGTTCGGGCAAAGCACCGCCAACCGCTACTGTATGAGAACATAGAACCAGTTCCGCCTGAGTTGGCGGAAAGCGATTATTCCTATGGGGACGATGGGCGAGACGACTTTCGGTCGCGTCGCCCAGGTTGTCGTGGGAGAGCGCTCGCTGGCCGGCATTGATGACCTATCCACATGCGCCACCTTGCTTGGCAAAATCGTCAATCGGCGACAAATTTTGAAACCAAATTGGTTGTATCACAGTTGCGGAAGCGATGCTGATCGCTGCGCGCCTCAATCAGGCCGCAAAAGCAATGGATGCCGTAATCCATTATCCTGCGGGAGGTCTTTGTGCGATCAGGCTTGGGTTGCGTTCATCATGCGCTCGCGATGATTGTTTTGCTTGCAACCGCAGCATCGCCTGCGGCGCAAGCACAAGCAACGGCCGCGGCGACGAAGCATCTCCTGACGCTCGACGACATCCTCGACGTCGAGCACCTCGAAGGCGCATCCTACTCCCCCGACGGCGCTTGGGTTGCGGCAGCCGTTCAGCGGTCGGCGCGCTATGGCGAGGTTTATGGCCGCACCGCCTATGAGATCGATCCGTCCCGCAGCGATATCTGGCTGATCTCGACCCGCACCGGCGAACGCAAGGCGATTACATCAGGTGTCGCGCAGGCAGCGGGCTATTGGTGTGCAACCTGGTCGCCGGACGGGCAACGGCTGGCGATGCTCTCCACGCAACCAGAAGGCGCGGAGCCGCGCGGTGGCGACAATGTCCGCCTTTATCTCTGGGAACGCCAGACCGGCAAGGTTCGCCGTATGGCGAGCCACGCCGTGATGACCCAGACCCGCTACAGCAGCCCGCTTTATCAACTCGACCTGCGTGGCGGCGGCGATAAGGGCAGCGTCCCGCACACCTGCAACAATGACAATGAAAATGCGCCATTCCTTTGGCTCGATGATCATCGGTTGCTCGTCGTGGCGCTACCCAACGGACAGATATCCGGCCTGATCGACAATCATGCGCGGCCTTTCCGCACGCTCGCCGAGGAGGCCAGTCGCTTACACGACGGAAAAGTCTCTACCGTTCATGCGGTTAGCAGTGGTGCGGCACGCAGGCCGGACGGCCCCGGTGATAGCGTGGCGATCCTTCGTATCGTGGATGTTGCGACGGGGGAAAACCGGGTCATCGCCGAAGTACCGGCCTATCCATTTCGCGGCGGCCTGAGCCTGGTTGTCGCGCCGGACGGACGACAGGCGGCGGTCCTGGCGACGCTCGGCGCGCTTCAGCCGGCCGAGGGGAGGCTGCCGCTTGCGCGCTGGGGAGACTATTGGACGGTCGAGCGAAAATTCGGCTTCGTCAGCCTGACGCCCGATACGCCGGTGCGCTGGGTAACGATGCCCCCTGGAACAGCGTATCCGCTGGAATTGTACGACTGGTCCCCCGAAGGCGGTCATATTGCGCTTCGCGGCCGCGCGGACCCATTTGCCACGACAGCGCCTTTGTTCATCGCCTCGCCGTCTGATGGAGCCGTCAGGCGACTGACGCAATTGTCCGTCGGCGCCGGGGCCGGGCGCACCTCGCCGGCACAGGAAAGCCCGGTGGTGTGGGCGGACGATCGCCATCTCGTCGTCCGCCTTTCCGACGACACGGCGCCCAACCCGCGCAATTGGTGGCTGCTCGCGCTCGCTGGAAAGCAAATCGATCTGACGAACGGCGGTACCAATCAGCCGGCTGGTTTCCGCCGCGATGGGACGGGCGGGTTGGTAACTGTCAGCGGAAGCGAGTTGCTGCGCCTGGACACGGCGCGCGCCAAGCTTGCGCCGATTGCGACGCTGCCGACCGGCGCATCGATCGCCTGGCCGCGCGATCCGCGAGTTCCGACGGCGACTCTGCTTTTGCGCGTCGGCGCAGACGAGCGCACTCGCGCGTTCCAGCGCGTCTCGTCATCAACCGGCAAATTCGAGGGCGAGCCTGCACCTCACGCCGGCGATCTGCTGGATGTCCATCTGGAATCGGGACGCTTCCTTACCAGCCAGAGCGGTCGATCCGGGCTGCAGCTTCGTGATCTCAACTTAAGGGATGCGAGCGCCCGCACATTGCTCGCGCTCGACGCTCATCTGGCGCACGTGAATTGGGGAGAAACCCGGCTCATCGACTATCAGGACAGTGCGGGTACTCCGCTGAAAGCCGCTGTCATCCTGCCGCCCGATTATCGAGCCGGGCAGCGCTATCCGACGTTGCTATGGGTCTATCAAGGCTATCGCGTTCAGGGGCTGGAGGGCGACTATTCCACCGATCCCTTCATGCCGGGCCTTTACAATCTCTACCTTTACGCGGCGAAGGGCTACGTAATTTTGATGCCTTCAATGCCGTTCCAACAGGGTGGCGCCAGTTCCTTGGAGGCGCAGGCCGCGATGCTGCCGTCGGTTACGCCGGCAATCGATCGGCTGGTCGAGCTGGGTATCGCGGACCCGGCGCGGCTCGGGGTGATGGGGCAAAGTCGCGGCGGCTATAGCGTCTATTCACTGGTAACCCGGACCAGTCGGTTCAAAGCGGCCGTGGCGATGGCGGGCATCAGCAACCTATCCACGTTCTACCAACTCTTCGATCCCACGGCTTATGGCTATCCTGGCATCGAGCACGAGAAGAGCGACAACTGGGTCATTATCCGGCAATTCAATCTTGATGCCCCCCCTACGGGCGATGAAGCGCGCTATGCGCGCAACTCGCCGATCAATTTTGCCGGTCGGGTAACGACGCCGCTGCTGATGGTCCATGGTTCCGCCGACACTCGCGGTTCTGGCGCAGAGGCCGAGGAGTTCTTCTACGCACTTTACGACCAGGGGAAGACGGCACGTCTCCTACGCTATGGCGGCGAAAGCCACAGCCTTGCTCAGTCTCCCGCCAACATTCGCGACATCTTCAGCGAGATGATCGCTTGGTTCGATCGTTACGTCAAAGATGCTGAGGCCGGTGAATCGACTCCGGAACGACCCTGAGAAAACGTCCGATTGAACGAGACCGCTTTCCAAAGGCCGCCTGTCCGTTTCCCACCCAGCCCAAGGCATTCAACGATCGCGGGCGCGATGCTCAACGAAGGCGAAGCTGCCGGGCGGCTATCGGGATCTGCGAGAAAGCGCCGGAACGGCGCAAAGTGGGTCGACTGCTGACGACGGCGAACGCCGCGTCGTGGGACTTTTTCTGCCATTCCTGTCGACCAGTTGAACGACAGATGCTGCCAAATGCCGACGTTCAGCGTTGCCCCGCGAATCTCGCAGGCCGACAGACCAGGTCGGCTCCCTGCAAAGTCTATGAGCTACCAGCGGCCGAGACGTTGCCGAACGGCGTCGTCGGTGTCATGCCACTCGGCGTGATCGTCCCACATCCGCGCGACACGTTCGAGCAGGCGCGCGGTCACGGGATGCTCGTCCTGCACCTGCCGTGCGAAACCCCGATAGCGGTTCGCGAGGGTCCGCTCCTCCGACCCACCGGTTCCCCGCCATGTCGCACCGCGGTTGTTGAACAGCCCGATCTCCATTCCGCGCAGCATGCGCTCGCTATTGCACGCCTCAAGGGCGTCGCGGATCTCCGGAGCCGGCCACACTCCGTCCGGTCCAGGTTTGGACCTGCCGAGCATCTGGCCGATCTCACTGTCCCCCGCCCCGAGGCGACCCGCCTGCCGCAACCGCTCGCGGACATCGACCAGCCACGACAGGAGCGCGGTCGGATCGATCCTGTCTCCGTCGGTCGTGCCGGGTGTGCGGCGTAGGTTGTGAAGGGCGCTGTATACCCTCTCGAATACGAGCTTGCCGTGCTCCTCGGGGAGCTTCGGGTCATCCGGATCGACCGTACCGTCGTCACGGTTATACATCAGCGTGACGAGCTGAACGAAGTCCGCCGGTGACGTGCCGATCTGCTTCTCCAGGTTGCGGATACCATGGCGAGTGTGGTCCAGCGCCTTGATGAATACGTATTCCATGTGGGCCAGCTCCTGCAGGGAGCATACGCCGCTAGCCTCGAGCGCCTCCAAGGCATCCCCTATCCGGCCTGCGTGGAGTTGCACGTCGGCACTGGCCTCGGCCGTCGGCGTGACCAGCGCCTTCATGAGGCGGGCCAGCGTCTCGCCCTCCATCATCTTGAACTCGTGGGAGGTCGCGTTGAACGCGGAAATGGGGCGATCCGCGGCGAGCATCTCGTCGATCAGCGTCCCAAGCTCCTCGCCCGAACGTCCCCAGCCCGCCGGCTGCACCGTTCGCCAGTATTCGTCCTTCAGTTCCGGCGTTTCGTTACCGATGATCCTCCATGTCGCGATCTCGAACGGCGCAGCGCGGAGGAGAACGAGCGCCGATTCGGGCGCGAGGCTACGAAGTAGCGACGTAATCACCTCGGCGCGCTCCTCCGGTTCGAACGCATGGATCGCTCCTCCGAGCGCGGCGGGCCACCACCGCTCCCCGCCGCCAGTGCGATCGACGAGCCCGCCTACCAACGCTTCGCGCTCAGTCGGGTCGGCGACGATCGCTAGGTAGTGGCCCACCGTGTGCCAGGCGTTGCTCTCCTCCAGCAGCTTGCCAAGCCCGTTCAGCCCGAGGCCATCGTAAATCTCCTTTATGGTGGATTTCCGAAGCTCATCGATGCGCCGCTCATGACGGTCGTAGTCGAAGTCGTCGTTCCAGAACTCGTCGCCGGACTCGCCGATCCAGTGATCGGCGAAGAGCCACTTATGACGTGCGACCGGGTCACGGGGAGCGAGCATCTCGAACACCTCCCGCCGCAATGTTGCCAGTCGATCGCTCCGGCCGCGCCGTCCGCGCTGGCGCCGCGAGAGCACCGATCCGCGCATGCGTTCCCGCAGGGCGGCCCGATCGGCGTCGGTTGGGTCGTTCCCGATCCAGGTGCTGACCAGGCACCAGACGGTTTGCTGTTCGTTCTCCGAGAGGTCGGCGGAGATGGAGATCAGGTCACCGAGCTTTGCCACGTCGTAGTTGGGCCATGAGAGCATGTGCGTGAGCGCGTGCTGCCGCATCCGGTCGTTCTCCTCCCACGTCACGCCCCCCACACCTGCGGCGTCGGTGCGCCAGCGCGGCGTGTTGTTCGGCGATGCCGACCGGTGACCATCGCCCACCTGCGCGGAGCACGCCCTCCAGGCGACCTCGGGAAACTCGCGGACGAGCATGTCGAGCAGCGCAATGCGCCGCTCGATCGGGGCGGCGGTCTGCGGCAGCCATGAGCGAACCAGCGACTCCAGGCTACCCTCGGGCTTGTTCACCCAGTTGTCCGTGATGGGCACCTCGCTCAAACGTGCGAGGATGCGTGCGACGCGGAATACATAGTCCTCGTTCCAGGCGATCGCCTCCAGTCCCCAGAGGAGGCCGGTCCGGTCGGGACTGTCGAAGCTCCCGGCTTCGACTGGACGCAGCATCGCGAGGATCTGCGGGGCCGACGAGCGGAGATCCTGTTCGACCGCGGCGAGGAAGGCCTCCGGCGCGGCCTCTGCCAGCAGCGGGAGGTCGGATTGCCTCGACAGCCACGCCCTGGTCTCGACCGAGGTCAGCAGGCTGGCGACGAGCCGGTCAATACGGTTGGCCACGGGCTCGACCTGGGAGCCGAGGACGCGATCTCCGTAGACGGCGAGAAGGACGAGTAGTTCGCCTACGGCAGCCCGCATCGCGCCGGATATCTCGCGCTTCCTTCCATAGATGCCGGCGCTCCAGCGCTCGTTCGGTTCGAGGTCGAGGGCGGGATCGTCCTCGGTGAGGACGAAGTGTGCGACCTCGAAGAAGCGATCGATCTCCTCCGTGCCGAGTTCAGCGCCAGCGGTGAAGAGCGCATCCTTCCGGGAGACCAGGCCGCGGAAGTTGCCGATCGCCCAGACGGGCGCCTCCGGAAGCTGCAGCAACTCCGTCAGGTCGGCCTCGACACTCGAGAAGTCGGTGCCCGCGAGGTCCGCGACCAGCATGCGGTCCGCCTCAACTGTGCGGTTCCACGCGCCGGCTAGCAGCATCGGCATGAGCTTGCGGACCAGGCTGCGGTCGGTGGCCCAGCGCGGCCGGCGGAGCTCGGCGGTAAGCGCGAGCTGCCGGCGGAGGATGGTCGGCGAGAGCCCGGTGTCCTTACGGAGCTGGTCCTGGCGGGTCTGCTCGATCTCCATGTCGGTGAGGGCCCTTCCGAAGGCTTCGTAGCTGGGTGTCCCGACCTCGATGTTGGCGTCTCGCTCGACGCTGGTCTTTGGGCGCACGACGATCACGCGATTCCTGCGCGTTAGGCTGGCCGCGGCGATCTCCGTTTCTTGTCCGGCGACCACGAGGATCGCCGCGCGCGAGGCTGCCGCGACCTTGGCGAGAGCGTCCGGCGTCGCGGCGAAGACCGCGCGGTCGTGATGCTCCCCTTCGGTCCCGTCTTCCTCCTTGAGCGCGACGGCGAGGAACGCGAGCGCCTCGTCGGCGGAGTCGGCGGATACGACAAACGGACGCTCGCTATCGCCGTCAATCCAGCTGTGAAGCGAGGCACGCCGCTCGGACACGGTCTCCTCAAACAGGATAGGCGACATCTCGGGCGAGGTGGACTGCGACCAGTGTCTCCAGCATTCGCCGATCGGGACGGCACCATCGACGGTCCGCCCGATCTCGCCCGCAAACCATATCTGGGCCGTAGGCGACACCTCGAGCCACTGCTCGAGGTCCGAGGCGTCGTATGCGCGCACGTCGCGCCATCCGCCAGAGACGCGGTGCTTCCTTGCCCACTCGTGGCGCCCCTCCCAGGCCCGCGCCGTCACGAAGACGAACGTGGTCTCGGCCCGCTCGCTGGCGGAGAGCTTCGAGCGCTCCTTGATGTCGCTCTCCGGTTTGGCCGGCAGCCTGTCTCCGGAAGATAGCTCCCAACCGACCCTCCCGCCGGGCACCCAGATCCCTCCGTCCGTGACATCGCTGAAGCCGTCCCAACCCTTGCGTTGGCCAGCATCGTTGCCGGGGAAGTCGATCCGTCCTGCGCTTCCGATGTCTGCGTGCACCAGCCGCCGCAGCAGCACCGGAAGGGTTACGCGCGCGGCGATCGTGTCGGCCCAGTGCGCGATGTCGGTGGAGGTTATCTTGAGGATCGATCCGCCGGGCTGCCTAGTTGCGCTTTGGAGGTTGGATCGCGAGACGTCGTCCTCCCGCGCCTGCCGACGCATGAGGTCGCTCGCATCCGCGCCGAAGCTCCGCTCGAGCTTTAGCGCCATCGACTGTGAGAGCGTCGAGTTGCCGTTCAACAGGTTGGATAGCGCCACCCGGCCTACGCCGAGCTCCTTCGCGGCAGCGGTGACGGACATCCCGACCGGTATCACCTGCTCGCGGATGAACTTCGATATCGACATGATAGCCTCAACTGCATCGCGCGCGATACACGATACAGGCTGTCTAATCCCTCGACAAGACCAGCCGCCTTCAGTGTGCCCAGGCGCTCACGGTTCGCATCTCGGCAGGTCGCGCTCCTAGGCGATGCTCGGCCACGCCTGGGCACATGCGGCGGCGAACGGCGGGATGACGGTGACTTTCAGATTGTTGTAGGCATGTGCGCATGGTCGAGATCATTCCTGAGATGCACACCCTCGGAAGCATCAACCCACACACGCTTTTCGTCGATCTCAATCGCGCCAGCAGATCCGAGATCGTTGCGGCTCGGGGCGGGGCGGGAGCGCCGCAGGGCTGGGAGATCTACGAACACGAAGCGCGCCACTGGCTAGATCTTGTTTCCACCGTCTGGGGGCGAGGCTACCTTGACCTAGACCTATTGTTCAGGACCTACGACGCCATTCTGACGACGCCTGAGAGGCAGATGGATCGGACGGTTCAGACCGTTCTCGAGCTTTTCGACCGGGACCGTTCGATCCTGTTCCCCTCTTACTACAAGTACGTCCTTCCCGAGGCACGCGGTCTCAAGCCCGACGATCGCTGGTCGATGGGCTTCAGCACTGGGATCACGGTCGGCACCGATGGGCAGCTCGACGACAGACGGCCGTTCATCTTCGTGCGCTTCGACGCCGGAAGCACGCACTTCGCGCGCCAGCCCGTATCGGATGGTTCGCTGTTGGAAACGCGCGCGCTCGCGGCCGAGGTCGCGGCGACCACGGAGTGGTTGCGGCAGCGACCGGTCGGAGAGGACGTGGTAACGTGGCAGCTGCGGGAACCGGAGCAGCGTGCTGCCTTCTACAATCCTGAACTCACGACCTATTCGGTCGCCGCGCACGTCGTCGCTTATGCAACGGGTGTAAATCAGATCCGACAGAACTTGGCGTTGTCGAGCAAGCTCGCGGACATCGTGCTCAACCTGACTGACTGCTGCTTCGCCGGTCTCCGCCCACCGACCGGCCTGGGCAATCCGACGCAATCCCGTCTGCGCGGCTTTCGAAAAAGCAGAAGCAGAGGCTTTGCCTTCTGCTGCCTCGCATTCGGCCTTCGTCCTGTTGCTGGCTTTGGCGACCTGGGGCGCAAGGAGATCGAGGTCGCGATGAAGATGGCTGGCCTCCCGACGTTGTCGAAGGTCTATCGCGACGCGCGACAGGCGATCGCTCGAGAACCGGGCCGTTGCGCCGTTCAACCTAAGCTGGCGGAGATACGGGGCAAATTGATCGATGCGGGACGGCGCTTACATCGCGAGCCAGATTTTGATGCGCAGGTCGCCGAGCTATGCCCTTCGGGCGACCTTCCCGCGCCGCTCGTCGGTGACAGCGCCTGCGAGGAGTTCAGTCTCGGCGCTGCTCCGCTTGACATGGCTGAGAGCGAGTTTCTCTTCGATTGCCATGAGCGCTATCGGGAGGTGCTTCGGTCCGCCCTCCGCGCGGCGCGGGGCTTCGAGTTCGTGCTGACGGATTTTGTTTACTAAGGTATTTCTCCGGCGTTCCATATAATGGGCCCCGTTGTACGCTAGCGCCTCCTTCTGTCAGCGTGCCGTTGAGCATTCCGATAGGGAACGTGTTGCGAGACAGCGAATGTGGCGCGTTCAGGCGGTTGCATGGGGAGCGTGGTTTTCTCGACCTATGGCCGCTTTCGGCAATAGCGGTCGGACCTGCGACCTGATCGGAACGGCAACAGTTGGGTCGACTGCCGCCGGAAGCCCATGGGACTTTCCCGCCATTCCCGACGGTAAGGGTGAACGTCAGCTTCGGACGAAAGCCGACTCGCAGATTGATAGAGGTAGAAGGGAGGCGCAAAAATGCCCTAGTGAACGCAGTCCTATTGAAAATGCGATCGGGCTGCGCCAGATTGGCTTGGCCTCGGCGGAAGTTCTTTCGCAGCGGCTATTCGGCTAATCCTGAGTAGCGGCATTTAGGCGACTTGATGCGCGGTTGCAGTGCAGCTGTGTAGCCATGTTGCAGTTTGGTTGGTGACTCGCACGAAAGTGCAAGGCAGCCGGGGTTGAAGCGAAGGAACCACGGCTATGCGTAAAAAAATGCGCAAAATCTGTGGCCTCGTCCTAAAGCACTGTGGTAGCGTAGCGAAGGCTATTTACTACTTCTACAAGCTTTGGGACGAGGTCGCCAACTATGCGCGATTTGTATTCGCACCGCTTTACCTTGCCGAACGGCGTTACGATCTGCATTCCATCTGAAAAAGGGCGTGGGCGCGGCAAAGAAATTGCCCAGGACGTTTCCGACCGCTGGACCCCGAAGAGCAACTATTTCCACCAGCTAGAAGGCGGGCACGTCGCTGCCGCGCGCCGGCACCACACCTCGACCGTGATCGCCAAGCTCGACCTAGCGAAGTTCTACCATCAAGTCGGTCGTTCCAAGGTCCACCGCGCCTTGAAGCTGATCGGCACGCCACAGAAGGATGCATGGGAAGCGGCTTGTGACAGCACCGTCGAGCGCGATCCAGGGCAGCGAAATTTCAGTCTGCCTTTCGGCTACGTGCAGTCCCCGATCCTGGCGTCGATCGCCCTGGACTATTCGGCTTTGGGCACCGCCCTCACACAGCTCAACACCGGCGGGTGCCTAGTGTCCGCGTACGTAGATGACATCATCGTGTCGGCGGACAATGCGGACGCCGTGAACACCGCCCTCGATCAGCTCCGCGCCGCGGCTGGCGTGGCTGGCTTCGCGATCAACGAGAAGAAAAGCGAGGGGCCGGCAAGTGAGATTACGGCCTTCAACATTCACCTGGGCAGCGGTCGCATGGAAATCACAGAGAAGCGCATGGGAGAATTCGAGGTGGCAATTCGCGATGCCCACCCCGAGCGCATCATGGGAATCCTGAATTACGTGAACAGCGTCAACGTGGATCAAATGGAAGCACTCGCCGCAACAATCGGAAGGACTGAAGGCGAACCCTCGGCTGCGGCATGATCGCTCTCGCGTGAAGGCAGGCTACCGCGCCCAGCGGTCCATGACGGCTGTCCGCTTCTGGGTATCATACAAGTATCTCGGAACGTCCGAAGTGGGCGCGTGGTGATCCGGTAGCTAGATGGTATGCGGGGGCCGGTTGTCGCAAGAGCGGACGTTCAAGCGTCGGCTGTGGAACGGCTGGCGTTGGTCGACTGCTGCCGGCCGCCCTTGGGGACAAAGTGCTTGGGCAGCTATTGGGAGGCGAGTGGCGGATAGCTGCCCGGCTGCATTTCGATTGCATGCCCGACGGCCGCAGCTCAGTTATCGCCGCAAAATCAGCCCGTTTGCGTTTTCAAAAACAGTCGCTTGGCCACCCTCCCTTTCTCGTCCCCCTATTCTATGACCCGGCGGGCCCATGCTATAATGTGGAGTTGATCTGCGAGAGTACCCGCCTGACCGCAGCCACTGTCGCGCGAACGTCATCATCCGAGGTACGCCAGTTAACCACGCTGATCCGCATGGCGCGCTGGCCCCGCCAGAGAGTTCCGCTGAAAAATGCGGTTCCTTCGGCATTAATCGCGGAGATCACAGCATCCGTGTAACGGTCATGATCCTCATCCAAACGACCATGCGGATCGAGGAACCGGACCAGTCCTTGATTCAGGGTGGGAGCTGCAACCAGTTCGACACCATGGAGGTCGCCGATTCCCCGTGCGAGAGCCTTGGCATGACGGCAGCATCCATCGATCATAGCGGCGAGTCCGCTGCGCCCTAACTCACGCAGCGCCGCATAAACGGCGTAGCCACGGGCACGGCGCGTCCAGTCCGGCGTCCAGTCGATCGCGTCTCGTGCCTCACCTCCAGCAACCAGATAGTCCGCGGTTAGCGTCATCGCAGCGCGATGCGCGGTGTGATCGCGGACGATCGCGATGCCATTATCCTGCGGCGTGTTGAGCCACTTGCGGGCATCCGTTGCCCAACTGTCGGCCAATTCGACCCCATCGACCAAATGTCGATGTTCGCCGCTCGCGCGCGCCCACAGGCCGAATGCGCCATCGACATGTACCCAAGCTCCGGCTTTACGCGCCAGTGGGATCAACTCGGCGAACGGGTCGCAGGCGCCGATATTGAGATCCGCAGCGTCCAGCACGACGATCGTCGGCCCGGTCCCGGCTGCGAGGGCGTCGCTCAGCACATCGGCACGGAGGCGGCCGTCATCTCCTGTCGTCAGTGGAATGAGCGACCGCGTACCAAGGCCCAGGAAGCGTAGCGCGCGTTCGATCGAGCCGTGACGCTCTGCTGTTGCAAGTATGCGGATCGGGGCGCCGCCGATCAGACCATCCAGTTCCACGTCCCAGCCCACACGCTTGAGAACGGCATGACGCGCCGCAGCAAGGCATGTCATATGGGCAAGCTGACATCCCGTCGTGAACGCGAACGAAGCGTCGCGCGGCAGATCAAGTACGTCCTTGATCCATTCGCCGGCGATCTCTTCGGTGACCGCAGCGGCGGGACCGCAGGCGTACATTGTGGCGTTCACGTCCCATGTGGAGGCGAGCCAGTCGGCAGCGAGTGCGGAAGGCAGTGCGCCGCCGATCACCCAGGCAAAAAAACCGTCCGCTCGCTGAGCCGAGCTGTCCACCGGCGGTGGCGGCCACCAGTTCATCTATGACGGTTTCAGGCGGCGTGCCTTCCGCCCCGAGGCTGACATTCAGGCGTTTTCGGAGTTCGGCCAAGCCAACAGTCGCCCCAACCGATCGGGTATCCAACCCTTGAAGATATGCGGTTGCGTGCTCGCACGCGCGGACCAATACGGCAGACTCAAGACTCACGATAATTTCCTCCGATCTCACCGGAATCGTATCGGAAAAATGCGTATCCGCAGCGTCCCGCTTCTTGCTCTGGAACACGATCATGCGGCAACTATCGCTATTTATTCACCCGAAACCTACCTTTCTCCTTCCTGCCACCTCAAACCGCTCACGCCGTCGATCGGCGCCAGACCGAAGCCGCCGGGCAGTTCTTACCGCATTTGTGGACGTTGCTTGCGGTGATCGAATGCCCCGAAAGCCGCCGATCGGGTCCCTGGCGTGGAAGGATCCTCGTTAGAAAGTCGCATGCTCGAGAGTTAGATCGATCGATCTGGCGAAAGATCAGGCCACCGCCGAGCGCGCGATCAGCTTCTCCACCGCCACCGGATCTGCCTCGATCATGGACAGCAGCACACGCGCCGGCGCATCCGGCTGGCGACGGTGCTGCTCCCATTCCTGCACCGTTCGCACGGGCAGGTGATATGCTTCGGCGAAAGCCGTCTGCGACTTCTTCGTCGCCTTGCGGATCGCCTGCACGTCGAGCGGTGTGGCCACGCGCCCGCGCGTCTCGTCGCCCTGGGCATAGGCGATCGCGTCGCTCATACCCTCCATCATCATATCGAACGCTCGCTTAGCCATGCTTGCCTCCTAGACCGTCGACCAGTGTCTTCGTCGCCTTGGCGAACGCGTTTTGCTCGGCCTTCGTGAGATTGCTCTTCATATTCTTCGGGAACACCGTGAGCAGGAACACGGGCACGTCGTCGCCACCGAAATAGGTGATGACCCGATACCCGCCGGACTTGCCCTTGCCCGGCTTGGCGACGCGCAGTTTCCTCGCGCCACCGCAGCCCGGCATGATCTCGCCCGCCTCAGGGTTTGCCGCAATGAGATCGACGACCCCCACCTGCTCCTCGGCCGACATGCCGGCATTCTTCGCAGCGGCAAGGTAAGCATTGGTCTCGATCACCGACTGCATGCACATTCTATACGTCAATGCCGGATAACCGTCAAGGTAAACTGTACGTCAATGACGTATTGGACCGGAAGTGGCGTTTGACCATTGTCGCGGATTGTCCATCGAAGGTTGACCGGAACCGGCAGGCGATCGACCTGCCGCCCCGGCCTGCGCGGCAACTGAGTGCTTCAAATCAGGTTAAGGCGCAATGTTGGCAATCTTGTCCTCGCTGCCGAGAGCCGCCTTTCCGCAAGCCACCACCTCAAGCCATTCACGGGGCCAAACCCCTCGCCAGCGTGGGCCGGCGACAAGCGCTCAGCCTGCGAGGTTCAACGATCCGCGCGGTGAATCCTAGGCCAGCCATTTGTTCCGAAAATCAGTAACCAAATCCCGAGCGCTGCCTCCCCTATCAAAGTTGGGTCCATGATGTGCGGCGACAAAGATCTGGCAAAAGCCGGCAGAGCCAGATCAGCCACGCTGTTGATGAGGTAGCAGATGCCCGCTAGCGCCATCAGGCCTCCGATGATCTTTGGTATGAAGCTGCTCCGCCACACCAGCCAACCCAGCATCAGGCAGTAGACGCCAAAAAAGACGAGGCTAAAATCATAGCCGTCCCCGTGCAATTTGAGGGAAAGTAGCGCCATCGCCTCTCGTTGTGGCACGTCCAGGACGGATGCGAGATACGGCTGCGGGACTAGCAGCCGTAGCGTAGCGACCAGGAAGAAGCTGTCCACCGCCAGCACCGCGATGCCAATCACGCTGAATATCGCTGCCATCAGCGACACGCGACGCGAGACCGGTGCGAACATGACATGGAAAAGAGCCGTTACCCCAATATAACAGGCGAGCATCACCAGATCGGCGACCAGACCGGCGCGAAACAGCGGCTGGTTGGCCAGAATCGACGTTGCCGTCGCAGTGGCGTCGCCTCTAACGATTAACGATCCGCGCGATCCGAGTTCCGCGAACAAGCCACCGACGATCGTGCCAAGATACAATGCACCGGCAATACGCGCGACTGACGAAGGCGCTCTATACCCTTGCATACCGTCCCTTAGCCCCTGATGCGTGTTGTTTGACTAATACGGTCGACGGTGTGTTGCAACAATCTCCCTGCAAGCAACAGTTCATTTCCTCGTGCGACCATGAGCTGAGGGACGGCAATCCGCCAAGCCAAGGCATTCAACGTTGACGGGGGTCGCGCCGAACGAGGGAAAAGTTGCCGGGCGGCTGTGGGGAACCGCGACAGGACGCCGGAGCGACCGATTGTTGGTCGTCAGGCGACGGAAGCGAAAACCGCGTCTGGGACTTTGCTGCCGTTCCCGGCTCGCCACTTGAATGACGGCTTTCGGCAAGAGCGGACGCTCCAGCCTTGATGGGTGCTATCGTCGATTGACCGACCTTGGCTGGTTGCGGGCTGGCAGTTTTCGGGGTTTGTGACGTAAATTTGCTGCCGATAAGGCATTCCGGGAAACCTCATCTGGCGTGGTTTTCGACATTTTGCCAATTCGACAGGGTTTGTCGTGCGTTCGGCTCCGCATTAGCGGCAAGAATCGCTCCGTGCGACGCTTTTCTGGCCTAATTGCGTGCCTCCTGTACGGAAAACATGTGTTTTCCGACATCTTGCAAGCGGGTCGTCCCGTTGACCTCTGGAGCAGGCCGGTCGCACTTGGTTTTGAATTAGCGAGTCCTAACGTCTCCACGATCCTTCCGGCAGTTCTTTGTCCCTCTCGGCTGCAGTAAGTGCGGAAATCAGACCTGTTCGATCGAGTGGGATACAGTAGGCAGGCTTGGCACGCTCAAAGCGCCAGCTATCAGCGAGTGGCCCGGCATCTACCGTATCATATCCGAATTCGGATTGGAGCTTCGTCACGAGTGTCTTGGCTGGCGCGTCGTCACCCGCGATCGACAAAGTGGCTTGCTATCATCTGAGCGGTTGTCGTTTCACGCTGTTCCAGCGCATCGATCCTACCATCACGATCAGGATAGTAGTTGTTTGCATCGACAACGACACGGCCATCCAAAAGACGTGGCGGAAGTGCGAACGCCGCCGTGAGAGGCACCGTCAGCACCGCAATGTCACTGGACGCAGGCGCTTCCGTTACAAATGCTGCCTGACAACCAATCTCGCCAACAATGTTGCGTAGGGTATCCGTGACCTGAACCCCGGAAACTGGTCCGAATTTGGTGAGAAATTCCCGGTTAGGTTTGGCTGGTGCCGAACGAGGGAATTCGTGGATGAAGACGTCGAGGTTCAGCGAGCAGCAGATCGCTTTCATTCTCAAGCAGGCGGATGATGGGATGGACTTGCCCCGCTTAAGTGGAGAGGCATTTGCTCAGCGTGACGCGGTTCGTTCGAACTGCGCGGGGCTGATGTAGTCGAGCGCGGAGTGGCGCCGGACCGGGTTGTAGAAGCCGTCGATATAGCGGGCAATGGCCTGCGCGGCTTGGTCACGGGTATAGAAGACGGTGCGCCAGACGAGCTCGGATTTGATCGTCTTGAAGAACGTCTCGACCATCGCGTTGTCGTAGCAATTTCCCTTTCCAGACATGGAGATACGGATGCCGTGGCGGCGCAGCTCGGTCTGGTAGTCCACGGAGCAGTATTGGCTGCCGCGGTCCGAATGATGAATGAGCCCTTCGGGCGGACGCCGCATAACGAGGGCCTTGCGCAGCGCGGCCAGCGCCAGATCGCGATGCAGGCGGTCGCCGACGGCCCAGCCGATCACGCGGCGGGAGAAGAGATCGATGACCACCGCCAGATAGAGCCATCCCTCCCGCGTCCAGACATACGAGATGTCCACGCCCCATTTCTGGTTGGGCGTCGTCGCCGTAAAATCCTGGTCGATGATGTTCGGCGCGATCGGCCAGCTGTGCTCGCTGTCGGTCGTCCGTTTGAACCGACGCTTCTGCCGACCGCGCAGGCCGTTCTCGCGCATCAGCCGCGCCGTGCGCCGTCGCCCGATGGCGAAGCCATCATCCTGCAACTCGCGCGTCATGCGCGGACTGCCATACGTGCCGTTCGACAGCGCGAATGCCGAGCGGACATGCGCCAGCATCACCATGTCATCACGTTGCCGCCGACTGGCCGGACGATCCTTCCAGGCGAAATAGCCGCTCTGGCTGACGCCGAGCACCTGGCAGAGGCGGTGTACGGGGAAATCCTTCTTCGCCTGATCGACGAGCGCAAACCTCATCGACTTCCCTCCCGGGCGAAAAAAGCGGTCGCCCGCTTCAGTATGTCGCGCTCCTGCCGAAGGATCTCATTCTCCCGGCGGAGCCGCTTCAACTCGGATGCCATATCTGCCTGCGGCGCCTGGTCGGGCATCTCCGTCAGCCAATCACGACGACGGCCGATCCACCGAACCAGCGTCGACAGGCCGACCCCCAAATCTTCCGCAACCTCACGCTGCGTGCGCCCGCTGGTCGCTACCAGCCGGACCGCCTCGTCCTCGAATTCCTTTGTAAACCGTCGTTGCTTCGTCATCGAGTTCGCCTTTCACCTCAGGAAAACTCTCCACTTTTTCGAAGCAAGTCCAGGACGACTGTCGAGGAGGTGTGCCGGAAGGCCGGCATCTCGATTCAGACGTACTACCGATGGCGGAGCAAGTATGGCGGTTTGATGCCGTCGGAGATGAAGCGGCTGAAGCAGCTTGAGGAAGAGAATGTTCGCCTCAAGCGGCTCGTGGCGAACCTCAGCCTCGACAAGGAGATGCTGCAGGACGTCATCCGCCGAAAAATGTAAGGCCTGATCGAGCTCGGGAGATCGTCGGCTATCTGCGGGCGAGCTACCAAGTGAGCGAACGGCGGGCCTGCGGCGCGTTTCCGATCAACCGATCGACCCAGCGCTATCAGTCCCGCCGCCTCGATCAGGCCGGTCTCAAGATGAAGATCAAGGAGCTGGCTGCGACCCGTGTTCGCTACGGGTATCGGCGGATCCACGTCCTGCTGCGGAGGGAAGGATGGGAGATAAATCACAAGCGGACGCATCGGCTGTATCGCGAGATGGGCCTGCAATTGCGCAACAAAACGCCCAAGCGGAAGGTGAAGGCCAAGCTGCGCGATGACCGCGCGCCGGCGTCAGCGCCTAACGAATGTTGGTCGATGGATTTTCTGTCGGACCAGCTCTTTGACGGCCGCAAGATCCGTGTGCTCTCGATCATCGACAACTTCAGCCGGGTATCGCCGGCGCTCGATGTGCGTATGAGCTACCGCGGTGCCGACGTCGTGCAGACCCTGGAGCGGCTCACGGCGGTATACGGTCGGCCGAAGCGGATTCGTCTGGATAATGGGCCCGAGTTCATCTCGAAGGATCTCGACCTTTGGGCGTGGACCCACGGTGTCGTGCTCGACTTCAGCCGGCCCGGCAAGCCGACGGACAACGCCTTTGCCGAATCCTTCAACGGCCGCGTCCGGGCCGAATGCCTCAACGCATTCTGGTTCTTGAGCTTGGACGACGCTCGGGTAAAATGTGAGGCGTGGCGGGTCAATTATAATGAGGTCCGTCCGCACAGCTCCCTCGGCAACCAGACCCCGATGGAGCGCGCTTTTGCATCAGGGCAGGCATGCCTGCCCTGATGCAAAAAGAGCCGGCTTTTCTCGCAAAGACCGGACCAGAGAATGGGGCAGGCTCAGCGGGACCTGCGGCAATAAGGTTTCGGTCCGCAAGGAGCCGCTTGAATCGGCAGCGCTCGCGTCATTGCGCCAGCATTTGCTGACCGACGAGCATGCTCGCGTGTACCTGCAGGAGTTCCAGCTCGAGATGAAGCGGCTGTCCGCTGAACGCAGTAACGACAATGAGAACATCGCAACGCGCCTGAAGCAGGTTCAGCGCGAGCTCGATAATCTGGTCCGTAACATGCTCGCCGGCGTTCTCAGCCCAACGCTGACACAGTTGCTCGGTGAACGTGAAGCTGAGAAAGCCGATCTTGAGGCGAAGCTAGCTGGGGCACCGGTAGCGGAATTGCCGGTTCACATGCCCTCGGCCGACGAGTTGATGAAACGCTTTCAGGAGAAGATCGCCGATCTCTATCGCAATCTGAACCAGGATGAGCATCGCACGGAGGCTGCAACCATCATCGCGCGGCTGATCGAGCGAGTGACGATTCATCCTGATGGCGAACGAGGGCCTGAGGCGGAAGTCGAAGCTTCGACGGGGACGCTGCTGCGGTTTGCCACAAACGACAACGCCGCCCCGAGGGGCGGCGTATCGAGTTCTACAGCGGTGGTTGCGGGGACACACAACCAACGATGCTTGCAGTCATCTTCTAGCGCGTTCTCCGCGCTGATCGAATGTCAAATCCCAAAGCTCGCAGCTTAGACCGTATGATCAGCCTCTGTCTGTGGCCCGCCCCCCGGGGTAAGCTGAAGACGGGGGGCTGCTCCGGAAGGGCCGAAGCCGAGCCCCAAGCGTAAACGAGGGCGGACCATGCAAGAGCATGGCGAATTTTATCGCCGGCAATGCGCGTTGCTCCAATCGGCGTTTGGCGAGTTCGGCCCTGGCTGTTGCTTACTCACCACCGGCGTCCTGTCCTTCCGCGACGACTTGAATGCGCTCGCAGTCGATGAGGAGGCGGCCCAACTGCCCGAAGAGCCGCGCGCCTTTCATCTGCACCACCACGATCACCGTCCTGTGCGTGCCAGAGCCTCTCAATGAGAAAACAATAAAGCGGCCCCCACGGACCAAAAGACGATCGCGACCGGTGCCAATCTCAATTGTAGCGCCAGAAACCCCACCACAACTATTACGATGTCAAGCCCGGAGCCAAGTGCACTAATCGTGACAGGATTATAAAGCGCCGCACCCAATAACCCGACAACGGCGGCGTTGATGCCCGCGATCGCCGCGCTCACGCGACGGTTCGAAGCGATAGCGCGGCGGAACGGCATCAGACCCGCGATGAGCAGGAGCCCCGGTGCGAAAATCGCGACAAGCGCGAGCGATGCCCCAACAGCCGTTGCTTGCGGCATGGCCACCGCTCCGAGATAGGAGGCGAGCGTAAACAAGGGGCCGGGAACCGCTTGCGCGGCACCGTAACCCGCAAGGAATGTGTCGTTACTCATCCAGCCAGGGACGAGGCTCGCCTGCAACAACGGTAGCACGACATGACCGCCACCAAATACCAGCGCACCTGCCCGGTAAAAGATCCCAACAAGCGCCGCCCAGGCTCCGATCGCCGCCAGAAACGGAAGGGAAACCAGTAGAATCGCAAAAATAGCGAGCAGCAAGGCACCGCTTCGGCGCGAAGGATGCCAGCCCATAATATCCGCGCGAGGCGCCGGCGAGCCACGGCAGAGCAACATCCCCGCGCATGCTCCAGCCGCAATCAACGCGACCTGCGCCAGCGGGTACGCCAGAAAAAGCATCGTCGCTCCCGCCGAAATGGCGATCATGGCGCGACGGATATCCGGGGTGAGCGTTCGCGCCATGCCGAGCAGCGCCTGCGCGACAATCGCCACCGCCGCCAGCTTGAGGCCGTGAACAACACTATCGACAGCCGGGCCGGAGCGCGATCCGGCAACAACAGCGAAACCCATCATCAGAAGCGCGGAAGGCAAGGTAAAGGCTGTCCACGCAGCGAGGCCGCCCAATGGGCCCGCGCGCATTAGTCCCAGCGCGAAGCCGACCTGACTCGATGCCGGTCCTGGCAGGAACTGGCACAGCCCCACCAATTCGGCATAGCCCGCATCATCCAGCCAGCGGCGGCGTGTCACCAGTTCGTCGCGAAAATAGCCAAGATGTGCAATTGGGCCGCCGAATGAAGTGAGGCCGAGCTTCAAAAACGCGTGGAAGACCTCAGTTGCCGTGCCCCGCCCGCTTCCGGTGCTGTTCACCCCGCCTCCTTCTCGATGAACGCTCCGGACAAGTCATATCCGCCCGCAATCGAACCGACTTCCGTTATCGGGAACCGATAATGAGCAGCGCAATTCCTGACCAGTGCCTTGGACGGGATCAGGCTCCCATATGGGTGAAAACCGGATGGAAGCATGCGCCATGCGCTAGGCTGCTCCGCCATCCGGTGCCCCGGATCTGCCAGAAGAACAGATGTGAAGATCGAGATGGTTCATCTCCGCGCGGCAAACCGCCGGCTGGTTCTGTCTCGCAGATCCGTAAACATCCGAATAGAATGAAACGGTCGTGCAGCCCATTCCTCCCCCACGCGTCGCAGCCCGCTTTCCTGGCCGCGAACCACTTCGAGGAGACGGATCATGTATAAGACCGATAATCAATTGCAGCATGACGTGATCGCCGAACTGGATTGGGAGCCCAGCGTCGATGCCACCGATATCGGCGTTGCCGTTCACGAAGGCGTCGTTACCCTTTCAGGGTTTGTGAAAAGCTATCCGGAGAAAAAGGCTGCGGAGAAAGCGACCCGCCGCGTCGCCGGGGTGAAGGCAATCGCCGAAGAAATCGGGGTTCGTCTCGCATCGGATCCGAAGACCGCTGATCACGAGATCGCCAAGCGGATCGTCGATATATTCCACTGGAACGTGCTGATCCCGTCGGATGAAATCACGATCAAGGTAGAACATGGCTTGGTGACGCTGAGCGGTACGGTCGAATGGTCGTATCAACGCGACGAGGCCCGCAACGCGGCCGGGCGTATCAATGGCGTAATCGGGATCAGCAACCTGATCGAGATCAGCCAGGCCTCCGCCAATGTGGACATCAAGGAGCGAATTACCGCCGCTTTCAAACGGCAGGCGATCTTTGATACCGGCGCGATCAGCGTGAGCACCAAAGGAGGGACCGTTTACCTCGGCGGACGCGTCAGCCACTGGAGCGCGCGCGGCATCGCCGAACGAGCGGCATGGGCGGCACCCGGTGTAACCGAGGTCAGGGACGATATTATAGTCGCGGTTTGAACGGGCCCATCCCAATGGGCGGCGGCCCACAACCCATGTTGCCCGCCCATATGTGTCGAAAAGCTCCCTGTCCGCAAATCCTGGTCGCTGGTACGACGCCTGACGATTGGCAATCGACAATCCGACAGTGTTTCGATTGATCGCGACGGCGCTATTGCCATTTCTACGTACAGCCGTCTCGCCCGCGCCAGATGTATCCCCTGTTCTTCGACAAGGAGGGCGATCATGATCAAGACAATTCTGGCGCTGGTCGAAGAGGCAAAACGTGCCGAGGCCTTCATCGCTTCCGTTGCGACGCTAGCGCGGCAGCTACAGGCGCATGTCGTCTTCGATATCGTGACCGCCGCTCCCCTTATTTCTCCCCGACTTGCCCCTTTCGGAACGCTCAACCCGGTGCCTGGCGAACGCAGGCAGATCCGCGGCGAGCAGGAACGGGCGCTTCGTCCTCTCATTCCCGACGATATCAGCAGCGAGGTGATGTCACAGATCGACGATGTCGACCGGGTGCCGACCGATGTGCGCGAAGCCACGCCGCTCGCTGATCTGATCATGATCGCGCCGCCGGAGGACTGGGAGATCGAATGGCTTCGTCGACACGTGATCGAAACACTCCTGCTGTCCTCCGGTACGGCGCTGATGCTTCTTCCTGCGGGACGGGCAGTACGGCGTGTTGACCATGCCGTGCTGGGCTGGAGGCCGGACGCCCACACCGTGCGCGCGCTTCACGAACTTGTCGCGCTGGCCGAACCGGGGGCGAGGATCGATGTCACCTATGTCAAACGAGATGTCGCGGACCAACCCGATGTGCCGCTCGGACGGGTGGCGGCAATGCTCGCCCGACATGGCTTCGGGGTCGAAACCTATATGCTCAAACGAGGCGAGCGAGTATCCGAGCGACTGTCGGCGTTCACGCTAGAACAGGGCGCTGACCTGCTCGCTGTCGGTGGCTATGGCCACACGCGAGCACGCGAGCTTGTTCTCGGCGGAGTGACCCGGCAGCTCGTCCTGGAGCCACGCCTCCCTATTCTTATGGTGCATTGAACATAGCATTGCGCACGTACTGTCAGGCGCTGTTCCGAACCAGTCGCATCATCGGGTTGTGGTTCAAAATCGGAGACCGAAAATAAAGCATCCTGATCAATTGCAGACTGTTTCAGGCGCATCCGCGTTAAGGCACTGAACTTCATCCGATCCGCGAAAGCGCCAGCACAGTGTTTAATGCGGCCTGCATCCACAGTTGGTCGAGCGGGGGTTTTGCCGGGCGCATCCAGAATAAGCTGGACACCACAGCAACTTGCGCCTCGCTCACCGACACAAACCCTATCGACCCCACCGATATCTCGGCATCATTATAAGAAGCGGACTTCGGTGAACGGCAGTTCCCACGCAAGCAAATGCCTGCACCGCATCATGTTTGGGTCGCAATGCAGCAAACCGCACATCATCCTGATATCTCAACCTGGCCCCGCCCCTAGGTAAACTTGCGGATGGCGGCAGCGCGCTCCTCGTCGTTAGCGTCGAATATTATCGAACGGAGACGCGGCCATGAAGAATCTTCTGCTGCTGGTTCATGACGATGAAGGACAGGAAGCACGACTGAGCGTCGCAATCGATCTCGCGGGCGCGCTGGGTGGCCACCTTACTTGCCTCGACGTCGCGGCGCCCCCCAACCGCCTTTTGCGGGCGCTCGACGGCGCAATCACGACGATGGTGCTGGAGCAGGAAAGGAATGCGGGTCTTCGGCGCGACAAAACAGCACTCGATGTGCGGCTGACCGCAAGCGGCGTCTCATTTTCATGGAAGGATTTGACCGGAAGCCTCGACACCCTATTGATTCGTGAATCGCAGTTGGCCGATCTCGTCATACTGAGCACAATCCTACCAGATGATGACACCCGCGGTATGGTCGGAATGATCCGGGCAACGACAAAACATTCGCGGACACCGATTCTGGCGGTGCCCGCATCCGCTACTGGTTTCCATGCTAACGGGCGGGCTACGGTCATGTGGGATGGCTCGCCTGACGCCGAAGCGGCATTGTGCGCGGCGGTCCCACTTCTGTCGCTCGCCGGCGAAATCATTCTGCTTCAGGTGGATGACGGCTCGCACGGCGCATCATTACGGGACGCCACCGATTATCTGCGACGTCAAGGGCTCGTTGGGCACCCACTGCGTCACGACCCGTGTGGTGATACCGCAGCGGAGGTGATCACCCGTCACATCGCCCGTCATGAACCGGCTTTTATAGTAATGGGGGCATTCGGCCATGGGCGCGTGCACGATGCGCTGTTGGGTAGCGTCACCCGGCATCTGCTCGCCGTCAGCAACGTGCCGCTGCTGATCGCCCATCGCGCTTAACTCTCGCCTCGTTGGCACAATGGCAAGTCTAGCATCGTCCATCGAACTGGTGGGTGCTCAGGTTCACCGTCATCAAGCTGATCGATACATGGACATGGACGCTGGGCATGATGCAGAATTGCCGCAACGGACCAATAGTGAGTCAATCTGCTACGTTGTCGAGCGCTCGTTCCATGTTGCTTGATGACTGGAATATCGCCGCGGCTCCGCTCAGCACAGGACGCGATTATTCGCCTCTCAGGCCGCGCAGACTCCAGGACGCCAGGTCAATATGCTAAACTTGATACGCGCCGCGACTGTCGCGAACGCGCATCACCAAAAGTGCCCATAGCCATTCCGACACGCGTCCTATTACCTTCATCACCACCTTTCCCAGCCCCGAACTATCCACGACCGCAACGGCGGCCAGGCCATGTGAGCGCCTCTCTCGGAAAGGGGGGGACCCACGGCTCATTCTGTCGGGGCGTCCGTCCGGCTTGTGACCGTCGCCATGCCATTCGCGCCAATCTCTACAAGGTGGAACTGCCCATCATCGCAACGCACGCGCCAGAGCGGGCGACCATGCTCATCGGGCTGACGGGCTACGTCGGTCAATTGCTGGCACGGCAATCCGGCATCGCGGACCGCGCGAAACAGCACCGCCTCCTGCTCGCCGCGCGGCAGACGTTCGATTGCGGCCACCGCGTTCCCTACGGCAACCACATTTTCAGGGGCCGGCGTTGGGCGGGAACAGGCTGCGGCGAGGAGCAGGAATGACAGCATCGGCACACTGCGTTTCATAATGCATCTCCAGACTATGCCAGAAGAATGATGATGAACGGATGCAAGCGGCATCCGCAATGATACGGATTCCCAATGCGACGCATCCTCGCCGAAATGCTCCGGCATAGCGAGGGACCGAATTCGTGATCCAATGGTATCGTAAACGTGGACTGCAGGAGCGGGCAATGGGTAGTCATGCGCGTTGCCGCGAGGCGCGCGTCGCTCACGAAAGCATGACACGCCTGTTGATTGCCCGCTGCGTAACGCAGCCCGACCTCGATCGCCGAATATGCCAGCACTGCAGCCTGCGCTCGATATGCGGCAGATTCACACCACCATCACTCGGGCCAAGCGCCGCTTCGGAATATTCCAGAACCACAAAAGGCAAACGTAATGAAGAATATCCTCCTCCTCATCCACGATGATGCCGGTCAGGAAGCTCGCCTTCAGGTCGCGCTGGACCTTGTCCGCGCGGTGGAAGGACACCTCAGCTGCATGGACGTCACCTATATCCCGCCGATCATCGGCGGCGGATATTATGAGGATAGCTATGCCATCGCGACACTGGTGACGCAGGAAGCTGAGCGGGAGATAGCCAACAAGGCCAAGCTTGAGGCGAGACTCGCCAATGAGGGTCTGTCGTGGGACTGGAAAGAGGCTCGCGGCGCATTCGTCCCCTGTCTTGTAAGGACGGCCACACTCGCCGATGCCATCATCGTCGATAGGCAGTTGGGCGACTTCTCCTTCCCCGACACGCGCTGGGCCGTCAACGAACTGATCGTGCGATCGGGCAACAACGTGATCGCGGTGCCGCCGGACCATCCGCAGTTCGATACCAGTTCGGCGATGGTCGCCTGGGATGGATCACGCAGCGCGGGTGCTGCGCTGCGAGCGGCGGTTCCCTTGTTACGAATCGCAGAGCGGGTCATCCTCGTCGAAGCGGAAGACCGATCGATCACCGTTCCAGCCGAGGATGCCGCTCGCTACCTATCACGGCACGGCATCCATCCCGAAATCCGCAGGCTCAAGAGCCTGCCGCGCGAAGCGGGCGCGACGCTGCTGTCGGAAGCGCGCGGGAGCGACTACGGCTATTGCATCATGGGCGGATTCAGCCACCTTCGACTGACCGAGGCACTGTTCGGCGGCGTCACCCGCTCGATGCTGGCGAACAGCCCTATCCCGGTGTTCCTGACGCACTGACGGCAAGGAGCGTTCGCGCTTCCCCTGTCTGGTGCGTACGATCACCGGCCTTACGGTGCCGCACGAAATAAGGTCGCCTCCCGCGCGCCGGCGCTCGACGCTATCGCCGCCGTCCCTTTACGCTCCAAGTCACGCGCTGGCTTACTGTCCACTGAGTTCGACGGGGTTCGATGGCCGCGCCATTGTACTGGCACCTGCCGGCGCACGGGTATTGGGGAATGTGCGAATCGTTCCGACGCGCGTTCGCAACGGCCCGCTGCACGGTTAAGTACAGTTCCTAATGGCGGCGTGCGGCGCGTCAGCCTTAGCTCTACCTGCCAGATAGCAATTCGAGTCACTGGCCAGCGCGATTGTCGGCAGGGATCACCCTGCCAGCGCGACATCCCGTCCATGCGGATGCACGACGCGCCGGTCAGTCCAACCCGATGCGCTGATGAAGGAAAAGCATCATGACCCCAATCACCCATGCCCCACCCCGACGCAGCGTATCGCAGACGCCCTTTGGCTGGCTGCGTACCGAGATCGATCGGCTGTTCGACGACTTCTCGCCTTCACGCGCCATCCTTCATTTCGGGACGGAAGGCTTTGCTCCCGCGCCGGCGCTGGAGATGACTTCGGGCGACAACGAATATCGTCTCACCGCCGAGTTGCCGGGCATCAAGGAGGACGATGTGGAACTCAGCGTCGCCGATGGCATGCTGAAGTTGCGAGGGGACAAGCGCGAAGTGCAGGATCACAAGCAAGATGGCCATCTGCTCGGCGAGCGCTGCTACGGCAGTTTCGAGCGCAATCTCCCTCTCCCGGCGGATGTCAATTACGCCGCGATCAGCGCCGAATTCCGTAAGGGCGTCCTGACTGTCACGCTACCGAAAAACGCGGAGGCGGCGGAGCGCTCGCGCAGGATCGCGATCACGAACAGCGATTGAAATCACCTGGCCGCGCCTCGTCGCTGCCGAAGCAGGAGTGAATCCGATGAAGACCGACAGCGAATTGCAGCAAGATGTTCTCGATGAACTGACCTGGGCGCCAGAGATTGAGCAAGGCCATGTCGGGGTAACAGCGCGTGATGGCGTCGTTACGCTCTCCGGCAATGTCCCCAGTTATGCGATGAAAATCGCCGCCGAACGGCTCGCTCGCCGCGTGAAGGGGGTGAAGGCGATCGCGGAGGAGATCAAGGTTCACCTCGCGAACGATCCAAAGACTTCGGACGAGGAGATCGCCGAACGGATCGTGCGAATCTTTACTTGGGACGCGCTGATCCCGGCCAACGCGATTCAGGTCAAGGTCGAGCGGGGCTATGTCACGCTTACCGGTGAGGTCGAATGGAATTACCAAAAACAGGCCGCCTATAAAGCGGCCGGTCGGATCGGCGGAGTTCTCGGCGTGGCAAGCTATATTACGGTCCGTGCACGCCCGACACCCCACGATGTCCGTGAAAGGATTCTCGCCGCCCTCAAGCGTTCGAGCGAGGTGGACGCAAGCACGATCGAGGTCCGGATCGACGGTGGCAAGGTTCGGCTGAGCGGCGCGGTCCGCGGCTGGAATGAGCGTCGCACCGCTGAGGCCGCTGCCTGGGCGGCCCCCGGCGTCGTCGCGGTCGAAGACGAGATCATGCTCGCCTGATGGACCGCTTCCGGGCGGTGTGCCTCCCGGAAGGTGTCCTTCCCGGTGCCGCTCCTTCCCGTTGCAAGGAGGCCGTTCACCCGTGCGCGCTCGCCATTCCACTCGCCCGCTCCACTTAGTCGCCGGGGTGATGATCGCGCTGGCGGGGGTTTTCTTCGTGGAGCACCGCAACGAAATTGGACGCTTCGGAGAATTACTCCACCATGCCCGGCCCGCATGGCTGATCGTGGCACTTGCTTGTCAGTTCCTGACCTATTTTTGCGTCGCGGCCGGATGGCAGACCGTGTTGCGGCGATCTGGGTCTATCCGGTCGCTTTGGCAGTTAGCCCCGATCTCCGTGGTCAAATTGTTCGCCGACCAAATGCTGCCCAGCGCCGGAATCAGTGGCAACCTTGTTCTGATTGAGCGGCTCACCGCGATTGACGTACCGCGGGGTGACGCGATGGCGACTCTGATCGTTTCGACGATTGGTTTTTACCTGGCTTATGCCGTGATGGCGCTGGCGACACTCGGCACGCTATGGCTGCATCGTGACGCGACGCCGCTGTTCGTTGGACTGACGACCACCTTCATGCTCGTCGCGCTGGCAATCCCCGCGCTGGCGCTGCGGCTTCGCGCGCGCGGCAGCCGCCCGCTTCCGCCCCGACTGGAACGGATCAGCGCGGTCGCCTCGCTCTTGCGCATCATCGGCGAAACGCCAGCGATGGTGCTCTCCGACCGAAGGCTGCTGGCGCGCGTCGCACTGTTCAACGCGGCGGTCTTCCTGTGCGACGCGATGACGCTGACAGCCTGCCTCGCCGCGCTCGGCGGACCAGTTATACCGACGAGTGCGTTTGTGGCATTGATCGCGGCATCGATGGTGGTGACACTCGGCCCGATCCCGTTCGGGCTGGGCACATTCGAGGCAACCTGCGTCATGGTTCTCCATCTGCTCGGCGTATCGGTCGCGGGCGCGCTGGCGGCGACAATGCTGTTCCGGCTGCTTGCGACCTGGTTGCCGCTGGCAGCCGGGATGGTGATGGTGGGTCGGCGGCGGCTGATCCGTGCGGCTCGTAGCGCCAGGGCGTCTTCCAAGCCGCCGCCGGCTACGTAGGTGTACGCATCCCCGCAGTGACGCGACCCGCTTAGCATATCTTGGCTTCGTCACGTCGAGGTGTCCAATGATCCGTCTGTTCCTTTCCATCGCCGAACTATCGCGCATTATGCTCGGTCAGATTTTCCGCGTCATCGGTATCGCTGCGCTAGCAGCCACCGCTGGCATTGCCGGGGCTTTCTTTGCGGGAACCCAGTCACGCGCCGAACGCCGTCGTGACCGGGAAACGCGGCGATGACCAACCAGCATGCAAGGTGGCTGAAGATCGTAGGCAGGCTGAACCCGCCGCTCAACACCCAGTTGCCCAGACCTGTCCGGCTGCGGGAGTACAATGCTACCTGCTATTGGGATCCCGGTTCGATCGATCATGTCGTCCATGAAAAAATGGATCGGGTGCAAATCTACCTGCTGCCGGACATCAATTGCCCGCTGCGCATGATTGATCACCGCATGGGCACCTCTCACAAGATCGATCCGGTGCTCGCCAGCAAGAAAGCGCAACCGCATTGCGCGACGAGTACGGACATCTGGAGACGGACAGGCAGCGAGGATATGCACGACGTGGCTGAGTGTTTCCGGTGCCGCTGAAGATCGAGCATCTTCCGATTGTCATCCGCCCCGATCCCACCCGGGTCGTGCTGCGCCCGTTCATGCCCGCCGATACCCCCCTTCCCGGCCATGCGGTCAGCGAACATCGCGACGCGGTAATAGCGCGGGTGCTTGCGCTCGGCGTGGGCGCCGCCGCCGCCGAACTCCGACAGTTGCTGGATCAAATCGGAACCCGCCACGCCAACGCTACGACGGTGCTCGATCGCCGTTTCATCGAAATCCGGAACCTGCGCCCCGATCTCGGTCGTATTGCGTCAGATTACGCGCGGCTGATCGGGGCATGCTTCACCGAGGAATATGCCTTCGAGGCCGCAGCGTTGTTCAATCCGAGCATCATCGCACACCCGTCACAACACGACGTCGCCCCTGGCGGCCTCCGCTTCATCCTCTCCTTGCGCGCGGTCGGCGAGGGACATGTGTCGTCGATCATTTTCCGCACCGGCTACATTGCGCCCGATGGCGGCCTCCGGATCGATCCACCTGCCCCAAACCCCCGCAGCGCGCGGGCCGAGCCGATCCGGGGCACGTCGCCCACTAAACCAGGCATCCGCCTCATCTGCGACGATGACCACCAACTCTCCAGCGTGGTGCTGTTCCCGACGTGCAAGGCGCACCGGCGCGGGCTGGAGGATCTGCGCATGGTCGATTTCGTCGATGACGATGGGCAGCATAGCTGCATCGGCACGATCACTGGCGTTGGTACGGAAAGCGTTCGGCAGGAGTTGCTGCACACAAACGATTTCCGCTCCTTCGACCTGACGCCGATCGCCGGTCCCTACGCCGCGACCAAGGGGATGGTATTATTCCCGCGCCGCATCGGCGGGCGCTACGCCATGCTGGGACGTGTTGATCACGACAGCTTGTGGCTGTTGTCGTCCGATAACCTGTACCAGTGGGACGGAGGCGTGCGCGTCATCTCGCCAGCGGAACCGCAGGAAATGGTCCAGATCGGCAATTGCGCCGCACCGATCGAGCTTCCGCAAGGCTGGCTAGTCCTCACCCACGGGGTCGGACCGATGCGCAGCTATACGGTCGGTGCGTGCCTGCTCGATCGCGATGATCCCACCCGCCTGATCGCCCGCCTCGAACGCCCATTGCTCTCCCCTGGCACGCGGCAGTGGGCAGGTTATGTCCCGAACACGGTCTACAGTTGCGGAGGACTTGTGCACGCAGGAACGCTCTATCTTCCGTTTGGCGTCGCGGATTCATTCGCCTGTATTGCGCGCGTCAATGTTTCATCGCTTCTTTCGGCGATGGTGCGGTGTTGAAGCGTTCTGGCACGAGGCTCGCGCCTGTCGGCTGACCGCCACGGTCTTCTGCACGCGCGAAGCGACGGCAAGACTGGCAATCGACAACATCGCCGACACCCAGATTCCGATAAATATGAAGAAAATCCGCGTGAAGTTGCGGGAAGCCCACCCATTCCCCCAAAAGGAAAGAGGGGATGCCCAAACTCATTCCGCTGCTGGTTATCGGCGGCCGGTTAAGCCGGAAAACCACGCACTATTCCGGATAGCGTTGCGACCGCCAGACATGTCATTCCGCTCGGACAAATAGACACAGGTTCCAAGTTATGGAGGTGTGGGATGGTTGCCGATGTGCTGGCGATTCTCGATCTGGGCTCGGCGGACGCGGGCTTCGTGGCTCAGGCGGTGCAATTCGCCAGCACCCGGAATGCCCATCTAACAATCGCCGTGTCCGTGCTGGTTAATTCGTTTGAAGCCTCGCTCGCAAAAGCTGGCGGTTATCCGATCGCGGACAATTTGCGCGCATCTGTGCGAGCCAAGAAAGATGCGCTCATCGCACAATTCGCGCACATCGCTATCCTCTGCTACGAAGGCGATACAACCGAAATCGTCAAAATACTCGCTGCCCGAACGAGCATCAGCGACCTGGCCCTCTTCGGACCGCCGAGCGGCTATGGCGACACCTACTTCCGGCGCCGCGCCCTTGAACATCTTGCGCTTTGCTCCGGCCGGCCGGTGTTGATCGTGCCGCCCAGCGGCGTGGCCGACCGTTTCGAACATATCGTTCTCGGTTGGAACGGCACCCGAGAGGCCTCGCGCGCGCTGAACGATGCCCTACCTCTGCTCGAACGCAATGCTCGCGTCGATGTCGTCGCCGTTTCGCCGGCAGACGCCCCAATCGCGTTGGAGCCGCTGTGCGAGCATCTGCGCCGGTCTGAATTCGTCGTCGAGCCGCATCTCCTGACTGGCACGGACCCGACGGGCGACCAGTTGCTGCGCTTCGTCGAACAGCGGCAGGCGCAATTGCTCGCCATCGGCGCCTTTGCTCATTCGCGCTTCGAGGAAATAATGCTTGGCGGGGTCACACGTGATCTGATCGAGGATGCGTCGGTCCCGATCCTTTTCTCTCACTGACGATCCACAAACAATTCTCGCCATCGGCACGGATACAAGGGAACTACAGATGACGTTCAAGGATCTCCTCGTCGTCCAGTCGATGGAATATGACAATGGTCCGGCGCTGACGGTCGCCGCGTGGCTCGCCGCGAAGTTCGGCGCCCATTTGCACGGGTTATGCCTCGTCACTCCCACCAATCCAACCATGGCGGAATGTTTCGCGCTCGGGGCGGACGCTGAGGCGTCGGTCACGCAGCGTTTACGGCACGAAGAGGATGCGGCGGTCGAGCCGATCGAGGCGGCGTTCCGCAGGGAGCTGTCACTCCGCGGCGTTTCAGGAGACTGGGTACGCATCGACAATTGCCTCGCGGAGGCGGACGCTCCTTTTCATGCACGCCTCGTCAATCTCACCATAATGGCGCGGCCTGACGACGCGACCCCACGAAGCCTGGCGCTCGCCGACGCCTTTCTTATGGAGGCCGCTACTCCATGTCTGTTCGTCCCCACGCCGCTGAGGTCGCCGGTCGCTCTGGAGCGCGTGATCGTCGCATGGAATGGATCTCGGGAAGCAAGCCGTACCGTGGCGGACGCATTGCCGCTGCTCGAACAAGCCGGGGCGGTCCGGATCCTGACGGTCGGCCATCCTGCGGAAGTAACAATGTGCACGGGAGCCGGTTTATCGACACATCTCACACGATACGGAATCAGTGCAGAAGTGCGACATTGCGCGGCTGGCCACGTTGCCGAACGAGTTCTGGACGCGTGCGAAAACTTCGGCGCGAATTTCCTGATAATGGGAGCTTATGGACATGCCCATCTAATCGAAGAAACGTTCGGCGGGACTACCCGGCACATCCTTGAAAACACGGCGCTGCCGGTATTCATGAGTCGGTAGTTTATCGAAAATTCTTTCGATCTTATTTTACGCAACACCGTCAGAATTGATATCCAACGTGGAAAATCTGACACTTTGAACAGAAGTTCCATGTATGATTTATCTGATCAATCTCTAGGCTGCATCAGCGATATCAAAATAACACGAAAATCCCCTTTTATCAGGATCAATGTCCCCAAAATGACGAATCCCGTCACAACGATTGTCCCCACTATCATGAGAGCGACACGCATCTACTTCGCCTTGCAGAATGACGAAGAATATATTCCTGATTACATATCGACCTAATCGTAGAATCCCGCATCGAAAGAAAATAGGTGGTTGCCCCGCACCTCTACTCACCCACTTCCGGAACGCGGTCGCACCTTATCGACCGGTGACAGTGACGGAACAGAGTCGCCCACACGGGATTGGTGGCAGTGGTCCGCCACGGAGAACGCGATGCCCGCGCGTGCATATTGCCAGCGTCAGATCCGTCTGGCGCTGGTCTCGATTGAATTCCACGGTCGCTATCTCGATACACGCGAGTGGGCGCTCAAGAAGTCGCGCGTTTGGCCGGCTTTGACGAGACCGACGCCACGGGCCGAGGCGAAGAAACGCGCGCGCCGCCGCGGGAGCGCGTGAGATGGCCGCGCAGCAAGCATCCGCCCCGCTCGCAGCCTACAACCGCAAGCGCGATTTTTCGAAGACGCGCGAGCCTGATGGCATGCGCGAGACCTCGAACGACCGCCTGTTCGTCGTGCAGAAACATGATGCGACCCGGCTCCACTGGGGTTTCCGACTGGAAATGGATGGCGTGCTCAAGAGCTGGGCAGTGACTCGAGGACCGAGCCTCAATCCCAACGACAAACGCCTCGCCGATGCCCCCACACTCCTGGAACCCTTACATAGTCCCGATCTGCGCGGTTGGGGCATTGCCCAGCAGCCCCTCCCCGCGCCTTAACTCATCCGCGAAGTTGCAGATTTTATGTCTACGCCATCCCGCTGGCAGCTGATCAGCGTCAATCGCTGGAGCATATTCGAAGAATAACCGACCAATTGTCAGAATTTCTGATCGGACGCCTGCTGATCATTATCCTTTGAACCGAATTTGCTCCAGTTGATCCGCGCAAGCAGAACCAGAAGCGCGATCATACCAATCTGTAACGCAATGCCCCAAGGGCTTGAAAAAATATTCACGACAGCGTCCCCTAGGCTAGTACCGCGAATTCCTTTGGCTGACGCTGCATAAATGGAATATGAAACCAGCCGACCGAAGAAAAACGCCATAGTAAAGCTCAGCAACCTAACGCCAGCAAGTCCGGCGGCTTCGAATAGTTGTGCCGATGGCAGCGGCGATAGAGCAAAGAGACCCAACCCCACGGCAAGGCTGCGCTTCCTGCGCCCGAGCAATGCGTTGGCGGCAACCAGATTGTGTCTGACCTTTTCGGGAAGATAGGCGCGCAAGTAACGAAAACCATTAGCAAGCAGCAACCGCCCACTCGCGGCTGCCAGCGCGCTGACAACGACGATCAGCGGTGCTGGCAGCGCGCTATTCAGGCCGTAAAAGAGGATAATCGACCAGGTCGGCGGACCGAATGCCGGCAAGAGATTGATACTCAACACAATCAGGAAGAGAACCACGAGAGAGGTCACGACGCGATATCACCGATCAAAATATACCCGACCTCTATGACAAGATATTTTAAGATGCCATGGCTATCGCCGGCGCCCCGAAGGCTCTGCGACTTAACTGACTGGCGCTACGCGGATTATCTGAAGAGGTTTAAGCTCCTTTATCGAGCAATCAGTGCGCCAGGAAAACGGGCACCGGACTGTTCATCAGCATCGCGCGCGTGACCCCGCCAAACAGCGCTTCGACGAACCGTCGATGACCGAAACCGCCCATAACGACGTAGCCATATTCGCCGCTTGCCGCTCGCGCGAGCAGCGCCTCACCTGCGCCATGCGGCCGGGCTTTGAGCCGGCTAATGAGTGGATGGATGCCATGCCGTGATAGGTAACGTGCAGCATCCTCGACAGGCACGATTACCGAGCCGTCCTCCGCCTCGACGATCGCCACCTGCTCGGCACGCTTGAGCAGCGGCACCGCCGTCCGCAGGGCGGTCGCCGCGCAGGATGATCCGTCCCAGGCGACCATGACAGAACCGAGATCGAGACGCCGGCAATCGGGCGGCACCGCGAGCACCGGGCTGCCCGAGCGCACGATCACATCGCTTGCGGTTCCGCGCTGGTCGGCAAATGAATAGTCGCCCAGCCGTCGGTCAACGACGATGACATCGGCCAGTTTGGCGAACCGTTCGAGACAGTCCGCGATACTTCCGCTCACATCAATCCAGTCCCAAGGCACATCCTCTTTGGCGAGCCGGGCCTTGAGCGTCTGCTTGTTGGCGTTTTCGCGCACCATCTCTTGTGTCACCATCTCCGCGACGGCATAGCTGTCGTCATAATATCCGCTGCCCAGCACCGGCGGGATGTACGTGACATCCAGGCAGGTGATATGCCCTTCAAGCGCGCGCCCAAGATCCAGCGCGGCCTGAAAACGGGCTTCCTGGCCACCATCGTCATGGGCGAGAAGGAGGATGTTTTTCATCATGAGCACCTTTTGGTGGGGCGGGAGATTTCGAAAACCGATGCTAGGTCCTCGTGCACAGTGTCGGCATTCGGGATTATACGGAGCCGGTCACGCCGCGAGCGCGGCGATCAGTGCTTGCTCACGGAGCGGCTTCACCAACACAGTGTCGTAGCCGCTTTCCTTCGCCTCACGGATCAGGTCGTCACTCGGGAACGCGGTGATCAGCACCGATCGACCGCTCCATCCCTGCCGCCTGAGCTCACGCAGGACATCAATGCCGTTGCCGTCGGGAAGTCGATAATCCGCCACAAGAACATCCGCGTCCCACACCAGCGGGCTGCCCAACAACCGCAAGGCTGAAGCGAATGAGCGCACATCAAAGCCATGCCAGTGCAACAATAATTGCAACGAACGTCGGACGCCGTCGTCATCCTCAATCAAGATCGCGCGGCGTGGCGCTTCCCCGTCAGCGGTGATCATCACGGACACGGGCAAATCCTCATACATCACCCGCAACTTCCCGTTTTGAGTAGCGATTGTCTCTACGTGACTTCCGCAGTTGCATCCCCAATCCCGATGGCGAACGCGATGTACAGCGTGCCCAGCAGGCGGAGAACCTCAGGCGACCTCATCACGGCGGCGTGATTCATCTCAACCGTGCGCGACGGTTGGCTTAAAATTCTGCTAAGCGGCGGACGCCTCACCACCCGTCGCGGTGGAGCGCGATCACGCAAGCGCTGCTCAGGAATCTCGCCTAGCGCCGTTCTTCACGTCGCCTGTCGATTCCTGCCGTAATGACAGCGCGGCATGCTTTTGTCGCTCATGGGCATCACTCAGCAACGTACTGCAAATCGTGCGCGCGGATTCGACGACGCGGCCAAGACATTCGTCCGCATAGATGGAGGAGAGCGGTGAGACCACCGAGTCGAAATGCTCATGCGTGGAGTCCGCGAACGAAAAAATCGATTGCAGGTAAAAATCGAACGCTTCGCGCATGCCGTGCCATTGGCCTCGCTCGGCAAGCCAGGGCAAGGTAGAACCGGAAGTCGTGAGCAGCACGAGTTGCTTATCGAGCAATAAGTCGTGCGGCTCGTTTTGCCGGATCGCCCGCGCACTCAGCCCAGCACCCAGCACACGATCGACGTAGCCGGTGATGACGGCCGGGGGCATGCCGAACCAGATCGGATAGACCAGCACGATCGCGCTGGCGCGTTCCACCAGCGCGAGCTCCTCCTCCACGTCGGCGGACAACCGGAAACCAGGCGTGCCCGGACGCTCATGCGCCTTGAGCAGCGGATCGAACCCCGTCGCATAAAGATCGCGCAACACCGCTGTCTCGCCGCAGTCGCTGACCGCATCGCAATAAGCGCGCGCGATCGCATGGTTGAAGCTATCAGGCGCTGGATGGCC
Organism: Candidatus Sphingomonas colombiensis; assembly: GCA_029202845.1. Taxonomy (NCBI): domain Bacteria; kingdom Pseudomonadati; phylum Pseudomonadota; class Alphaproteobacteria; order Sphingomonadales; family Sphingomonadaceae; genus Sphingomonas; species Candidatus Sphingomonas colombiensis. The sequence goes on from CP119315.1 coordinate 3,722,802, forward strand.
GATGACAACAAGATGCCGGATATGCGCAGGATCAGCGTCGGTTCCCATCATCGGATTGTCGACCAGCGACGAATGGAACTGCGGGCCGCCGGTTTCCTGCGCGGCGACGTGCGTGGTGTGTTGCATTGCAGCCTCCTGCTAATGGCGAAACGATAGCGCCGCCTTTCGGCAATCGCGTTACGTACATCTACGCATGGTCTCGCTCGCCAGTCGGATTGATGAATTGAGCGCCCTTTCCTGAACCCGGATCAGCCCGTCATGGCCAGCGCCACTTCCAATACTATCGAGACCGCCACCCGGCAGATTCCGGGGCGACATTTGCTCATATATGCCAACCCGTCAGCGAAAAGCTTCGATCAGGCGATTGTAGATACCTATGCGAGCGCGGTTACGGCTCGCCGACAGGAACTGGTTGTCCGCGATCTCTACGCCATGGGATTCGACCCTGTGCTAAAGGCGGAAGAACGGCCAACGACCAGCGGTTGGACCCCCTCTCCGGATGTCGCGGCGGAACTAGAGCATGTCAGGCGCGCCGATATCCTCGTGCTCGTCTATCCGATCTGGTACGGATCGCCGCCCGCGATCCTCAAGGGGTATGTCGATCGGGTCCTCGGTGCGAATTATTCGTTCCAGGACTTCCACGACCAGGCCGGGCAGCCACCGATCGTCGGCAAACCGCTGCTGTCGTTCAGCACCTCGGGCATGCCCCTGACGTGGCTTCACGAAAAGAATCAGGTCTTATCCCTGCGCGAGATTTTCGACGTCTATCTGTGGCGTGGATTCGGCATGAAGCAGAGCGAGCATGTCATGATCGATGCCGTAGTGCCTGGCATGAGCACCGCTTATGCAGCCGAGCAGCTAGAACGCGTCAGGCAGACCGCGATGCGTGCTTGTGCAATGCTGGCGAACGCCTAACCGGCGCAACCCGTTTCAGAAGGCATAACCAAGCCTCGTCACGTGATTTGATGTCGGCCGCGCCGCAGATAAGTGGCCGCCATACTGATACCTGACGAATCGCCTGAGCGGCCCCATCAGTGCCGGCGCCATCATCGTCAGTTGTTAAGTCTGTCCTTCACTGCCTTGGTGGGTATGAACGTCAGATTCTTCAACGCGACAATCTTGAAGGTCTCACTTGGTGCGGGATTGCCGCCTTCGCGCGCGGGGTTATTTTTGCCGCTAAACTTGCCCAAGGCCGCCGAGGAATCCCGTCGCCTCTCGTAGTGGCATCGGTGATCGCGGCAAAAAGATCATCGACATATTGTCATGCATCAGGCTTGGCAGTGCAAATATCAGGCGTTCAATACTCCCATGACAATGGAACGCAGTTGATCCAACGATACCCTGGCATCGACGATGGTCCAATCCAGCGGTTCAGAACCGGGTTGTACAAACTGAGCCCGGGCCACCGTTATATCGGCGTCGGATGCTTCCAACGGTCGCTCGACTACCCTTTGCAAGCGCACCGCATCCGAGACGTGGAGCCACATGCCCGCAAAACGCGCGTGATGTGCATCGGCGACGCTCTTAATCGTGCTACGCTCGACAGGTCGCGCGAACATCGCGTCGGCAATAACGCTGATACCGGCAGCGAGCGTCGCGCCGCCCACCCGGTCCAATTCCCGATAAACCTTCGTACTCATCTTTTGCGTATAGGCGGATGCGGGTAATCTCACTTCCGGCCGGAAGCCAGCGAGCCGTTTGCGCAAAACGTCGCTCCTGAGAATCCTGGCACCGGGCGCCCTCCCCACATCGCCGCCAATCGATCGCGCCAACGTCGACTTGCCCGTGCCCGACAGGCCACCGATTGCAACAAGCCTTGCCTCGGATACCCCTGCCAGGTCGCTCGCCAAGGCGAGATAATGGCGCGCACGAACAAACAATTGATCGGTTGGGCCAGCACCCTGCGCGGCGAGGACATGCGCTCTGATCGACGCTCGCATGGCCATGAACATCGGCAATAGACCGACGCCCGCCTCATCTTGCGCGGAGAGGTCGAGGTAGCGATTGAAGACGACATTGGATTCATGACGGAGCCCGCGTTCCCACAGATCCATCAACAGGAACGCCAGATCGTAGAGCACGTCGGTGGTGGCGAGCGCGGTATCAAACTCGAGGCAGTCAAAGGGTGTCGGAACACCATCGATCAGCGCGATATTGGCCAGATGCAGATCGCCATGGCAATGCCGGACACGACCAGCCCGCGCACGCGCGTCAAGCAAAGTGGCATACTTATCAGCCATCATAAGCAACCGTTTCGACACCGCCTGGACGCTGGCTTGATCCAGCACCGCCGGAAACCTGGCCATGCTATCCATATTGCCTTTGATCACATCGCGGACATTGGAACTGCCGTGCCCGTCGGCAGAAACCGCAGCATCCCCATGGAATGCGACAATGGAATCCGTCAGACTCCGCAGCAAGGGCTCATCAAGACCACCGTGATTCGCGACCTCTGCAAGGAGCGCATCGTCGGGAAATCGCTGCATCTCCAATAGCCAGTCGATCGGCTCGCCGGCTCCGTCGAGTTGCAAGCGCCCATCCGCACCAGCGGTAATCGGGTGAACAGCACGATACAACGAAGGTGCGGTTCGGCGGTTGAGCCTCAATTCGGTGTTCAACGCAGCCTTGCGCCTGGCGGGCGTGGAAAAATCCAGATAGCCGAGCGACACTGGCCGCTTCATCTTCCAGGCACGATCGCCACTGAGAAAGACGATCGCGGCATGGGTATCGATCCGCTTTACGAGGCCGCGGTTCGCAAAGGCCTTGCCCGACTGGAGCCATCCGGGGACGTCGGTCTCATTGTCGTGGTCGCTCGAAGGCGATGTCATCGCCACTTCCTTTCAAGCCCGACACGCCAACGAGCCGGGTTGGCCGCCCCTATCGGCATAGCCCGCACAAGGAACCGGGTACCAGTACGGCGGCGCCGGTCAGGCTTCCACGCCGTAACCGCTCCAGCGCCTCGTTGGCCTGATCGAGTGGGAATTCCTGCGTGACGGTTTTCAGGCCGGACCGGTCGGCGATATCGAAGAAGGAGGTGACGTCCTCCCGCGTCAGATTAGCGACCGAGAGGATACGGCGTTCCTCCCATAAATCGGCATCGGGAAATCCCGGAATGTCGCTCATATGAATGCCAGCACAAACCACCGACCCGCCCTTGCCCACCGCCTTCAGCGCGGCCGGAACCAGCGCGCCCACCGGGGCGAAGATCAGGGCTGTATCGAGCTTAACCGGGGGCGGCTGCGATGAATCCCCCGCCCATCGGCATCCGAGCGAACGGGCGAAGGCCTGTCCTTCGACATCGCCCTGGCGCGTGAAAGCATAGACCTCCCGGCCCTGCCAGACGGCGACCTGGGCCAGGATATGCGCCGCAGCGCCAAACCCGTAAAGGCCGATCCGCCGTCCCTCACCTGAAAGACGAAGCGCGCGCCAGCCGATCACACCTGCACACAATAAGGGAGCGGCTTCTATGTCGGTGAACCGTTCGGGTAGCGCGAAGCAATAGCGGGCATTGGCGACGACGTGCGTCGCATAGCCGCCATCCCGCGTCGCACCCGTGAATTCTGGCCGGTCGCAGAGATTTTCGCGACCGGACAGACAATAAGCACACGTGCCGCACGTACGGCCAAGCCACGGCACGCCGATGCGCTGCCCAATCTCGAAACCGGAAACACCGTCTCCGATCTCGACGACACGTCCGACGATCTCATGTCCAGGTATGATCGGCCGGCGCGCCGTCACCTCCCCATCGACGACATGAAGATCGGTGCGGCAAACACCGCAGGCCATAACCTGGATCAGAAGCTCTTCTTTGCCGGGTTGGGGCATCGGACGTTCGACGCAGCGCAGCCGCTCTCCCGGCGCGTCGAGTTGCATTGCGGTCACCTGAGACATGGCGGTTGCCCTGAAGCTGGATGCTGATCAAATACCGCCCGATTTCAGTGAAAAGCCAAGCAGTATGAGCATCCCCCCTTCAATCACGAAATCAACGGCAAACAATAGCCCGAGCATCCATATTGCATCGAATGGCCATCCCCACGCGATGATCGCAACTGCAGCGACACAGACGCCGCCCGAAAAGAACAGCCAACCCCGGCCGCCGTCATTTCGGTCGAGCGCAGTGGAAATGCGCACAAGTCCCGACGCGCCGAACAAAATCGCCAGAACGAGGGTCAGGACACGACCAGCGACCAGCGGATCGTAAAGTACCGCTGCCGCGAGCCCCAAGCAGAGAAGGCCGCTCAACCCCCACAAAGCGAGCGAGGCCCAGCGGCTTACGCTCAGCGCGTGCAACAGTTGCAGAATACCACCGGCGAACATGATCGCACCTACGAAATAGGTCGCGGCGATCGTCGCCATGACGAGATGGGCGGATGCTATCAAGCCAAGTAACGCTGCAGCCGCGCCAATTCCGACAAACCATCCCCATACAGAGCCTTCGCTGGTCGCAATGTCGGCCGAGGACCGCAATCTTCGGCTCTCCATGGCCAATCCTTTCCATTTTTTTCATGTTCATTGGCGGTTAGGATAAAGGCCCCGCAGGCCCGCAGCTGTCCGTGAATCTACTAATTTGCCGGGGCCTTCCCTGCGATCATGACGGCACGAACGAGGACGGGATCGCACCGACTCACGGTGATTTAGCGAACGCGGGACATCGTCATGAAAGCACTTGTTTATCACAGCCCGGGCAATAAGTCGCTCGACGAGCGTTCCAAACCGAGACTTGTTGACGCAGGTGATGCCATCGTGCGGATCACCCACACCACGATCTGCGGCACCGACCTTCACATTCTCAAAGGGGACGTGCCCACCTGCACGCCGGGCCGCATTCTGGGCCACGAGGGGGTTGGCGTTATCGAAGCAGTCGGCGCAGGCGTTTCGGCGTTCAAACCGGGAGATCATGTCCTCATCTCCTGCATCACATCCTGCGGCCGGTGTGATTATTGTCGCCGTGGCATGTACTCGCATTGCACGACGGGCGGCTGGATTCTCGGCAATGTCATTGATGGTACGCAGGCCGAATATGTCCGCATTCCGCATGCCGACACCAGCCTCTATCCAATCCCCGCCGGTGCTGATGAAGCGGCGCTGGTGATGCTGAGTGATATCCTGCCGACGGGATTCGAATGCGGCGTGCTCAATGGCAAGGTCGCGCCGGGCGGCAGTGTTGCGATCGTCGGGTCGGGTCCGATCGGGCTCGCGTGCCTGCTGACGGCGCACTTCTATTCACCGGCCGAGACCATCATGATCGATCTCGACGACAATCGCCTCGAGACGGCGCACCGTTTCGGCGCCACGCACATCATCAACAGCAGAGCATGCGATGTGGTAGCCGCCGTAATGGCATTGACCGACGGCCGTGGGGTCGACACAGCGGTGGAAGCCGTCGGCATACCCAGCACCTTCGAACTGTGTCAGGATCTCGTGGCTGTAGGCGGCATCATCGCCAATATCGGTGTCCATGGGGTGAAGGCCTATCTCCATCTCGAAAGACTCTGGTCGCGGAACATCGCTATCACAACGCGCCTCGTCGATACCGTGACGACCCCCATGCTGCTCAAGACCGTCGCCGCACAGAAAATCGATCCCACGCGGCTCATTACCCATCGCTTCTCGCTCGATGACGCGATCTCCGCCTATGATATATTCGCGCGCGCGGCTGAAACGCACGCGCTCAAGGTGCTGATTACGCCATGAGTTGGCCCGGCGATAACGGCGCACATGGAGAAACTCGCGCGGGAGATCGTGCGCCTACAGACCGTATTCGGTCGCAAGATCGACGTCGACGCCGCTTAATACGGGGCCCAAGCCTCGGCCCTACGGACAATTGCGGATTTTAGCGCCTGCCCGAGCCCTTCAGAACTTCAGCGACATTCATGTGAGGGAATCATGCCGCAACCCCTAGCTCAGACTTCGCCAGCCCGGCTACTTGCATTCGCCACCCCACGCGAGTCCATCCACGATCTGCGTAACCTGTTCGGAATTGTCAGTTCAGCCACGCATCTGCTGGAGTGTCATCCTGCCGAGATTCGCCGCGTTGCCTTGCTCCAGGCCATTGAATCCGCGGCAGTTCCGGGCGGCGAACTGACGACGAACCTGCTTGCAGCGGTACGCGGCGAAGCACCAACAAAGCGATTAGAGCTTAATCGTCAGATCATCGCGATTGAACCAATGATCCAGGCTATTTCCCAAGGCGTCTCGTTCGATTTGTGCGACGATCTTCTTTCGCTTGGGCTGGATCCGAATGCGATCGAAGCCGTGATCTGCGAATTGCTGGCCAATGCGCGCGCGGCGGGGGCGGCAGCGATCACAATCCGCACGCGTCTGACTGGTACTAGGGCGTGGTTGACGATCGCGGACAATGGCCGCGGTATGGACCCGGCGACGCTCGCACGAGCGCGACGCTGCGAAGATCGCCAATGCACGCATGGCGCCGGCCTGCGCCGCGTGCAGCAGTTCACGCGTTCCGCCCATGGGCAATTCCACATCCACAGCCGCGCCGGGCGGGGCACGGTGGCATCGATTAGCTTGCCGATGGTCCTGAGGCTGGCCGCCAGCGCGCGCGGTGGCGGCGTCTGCGGGCCTTGAGAGAATGGAGAGAGCCCGTGAAAAAGACCGACAGTCAAGTGCAGCATGACGTGCTCGCTGAGCTCGAATGCGAACCGCGCGTTGATCACGGCGACATCAATGTCGCGGTAAACGGGGGTGTCGTCACGCTGTCCGGCTATGCAAAGAACTACCCCGGAAAGGTCGCCGCCGAGAAGGCAGCGCGACGGGTGGCTGGTGTCAGGGCAATCATCGAAGAGATCATGGTGCGCCTCGTCCCCGATCCCGAGACGGCCGATCATGAGATCGCGAAACGCATCCTCGACGCATTTGCGTGGAACGTCTCTGTTTCCCACGACAATATCAACGCAACCGTCGAACATGGCTGGGTAACACTGACAGGCGTTGTTGACTGGTTTTACCAGAGCAACGAGGCATCCACGGTTGCGGGAAAAATTGGTGGCGTTCTGGGCATCAGCAACCTGCTTGAGGTGCGGGAACAGCCAACCAGCGACAACGTAAGGGACCAAATTCTGGCTGCGTTCACTCGCCAGGCGGATCTCGATGCTGATACCGTTACGGTCGTCACCGATCGCGGCACAGTGAAGCTCGGCGGCAAAGTCAATGCCTGGAATAGGCGCGGCATCGCCGAGCGAGCGGCCTGGGCGGCGCCGGGTGTCACCAGGGTCGAGGACAATATCATCGTCGTCTTCTGAAGACCGCGCTCGCGCCCTGAGAAAGCGTCCGCATCATCCCGCATATCAGGTGTCAGAACCAAGCAATAGCGTCACGCCAAGATGATGGGGCCGACGAGGCTGAACACTTTATCGCTGCTTCACCATGACGACGGCCAGGAAGCTCGACGACGGCACTTGATCTGACGCAAGCGTTCAACGGCCAGCTGACATGTGTCGACGCATCAATGATATCGGCGGCCTAATGAGCACGTCGATCTGACCGTAGCAGGCGAAGGGCGTTCATCACGAATGGCCGCCACTGCGTAACATTGCGAATTCCCTGAGCGAACGGTCAACGCCATGGCCGATGCATTGACAAGGATTCCCCCCAATGACCGCGCGCCCGCCGATCTCCACCCCCGACATAGGCACGGAACCTTTCCCGTCCGAAGCGCCGTGCACACCCATCCCGGAAGGCCCTGCGCCACGCACACCTGAAATTGCGCCAACGACGCCCGACCGTTATGTTCCGGACGACTGCCCGCCCGAGGGTCCTATTCCCAACGATACGCCCATCCCGGATGCGCCACTGCCCGACGAGGAACCCGGGTCGCACGCCCCCGGTTAGGCACTTCCGGCTGAGATTGATCGCCGACCGCAGGGGACAGATCGCCGATCCCGAAGCTGCGTGATCGACAATAGCGCGACCCGGAAACAGCCAAAACGGCGTACGGGATAATACGGATTCAGGGGAATTGCGATCTCCGGGACAATCTTCGCAATTGTCGATGGGCGCGCGGGTCGAGCCCAAAACCCAAGCGAAGGACCGCCGATGCCGCTCGAGATCCTGTTCCATGGCGCCGCAGGCGCGGTCACCGGCTCATGTATGGAGCTCCGCACTGCCGAGCACCGCGTGCTGGTCGACTGCGGGCTGTTTCAGGGCGCGCGCGCGCTCGAGGCGCTCAATTATGAGCCGTTGCCATTCGACCCGCGCGATATCGATTTAATCATCCTGACCCATGCCCATCTCGATCACTCAGGCCGGCTTGGATTGTTGATGCGCGAGGGCTGCCACGCGGGGATTTGGTGCACGCCTCCCAACCGCCAGCTGCTCGGGCCGCTGCTGACCGACGCCGCCAAGCTCCAGGCCGCCGATGCCGAGCGCCGCAACGAGCGTCCCGACCGTGCCGGATTGCCGGCGTTCGAACCACTTTACGATTTCACCGACGTCGAGCGGGTGATCGAGCAGCTGCACTGCCTCGACTATGGCCATTTGGCAGAGCCGAGCGTCGGGCTATCGCTGCGCTTCTGGGACGCGCACCATATCCTCGGTGCCGCGTCGGTCGAGCTCCACATCGATGGCCAGAAGCTGCTGTTTTCTGGGGACATAGGCCCCGAGGCGGCGGATATCGGCGGCCCTGCGGCGCCTGAAAACGGTTGGGACCATGTCATCTGCGAATCGACCTATGGTGACCGCGACCGAGTGATCCCAACGCCAGAAGCACGGCGCGAACTGCTCGGTGCGTCGGTCGAGGCCGCGCTCGCGCGCGGCGGAAATTTGATCATCCCGGCGTTCGCACTCGAGCGTACGCAGATGGTGATCGAGGACCTTGTCGCCTTGTTCGCCGCAGGTCGGATCAAGCCCACCCCAGTGTTTGTAGACGCCCCCCTCGCCGACAAGATTACCCAAGCCTATCGGCGCTTCGAACACCCGTCCAAGCGGGGCCCTTCGCCATTTGACCATCCGCAAATCCATTTCACCCGCAGCGTCGATGAGTCCAAGAAGCTCAACCGCATTTCGGGCGCGATCATCATCGCCGGATCAGGGATGTGCAACGGCGGGCGCGTTCGCCATCACCTGCTGCGTAACCTGCCGCGCGGCGATTCCACCGTGCTACTCGTCGGCTATCAGGCACGGGGCACGCTCGGGGCGGTGCTTCAGGGTGGCGCTGAGGTCGTCCGCATCTCGGGCAACGACGTGCGCGTGCGCGCGCGGATCGAGACGATCGACGCCTATTCGGGGCATGCCGACCATGCCGGATTGCTGCGTTGGCTCGGCAAGCGCGCGCCGATCCGCGGCGGCCTGTTCCTCGACCATGGCGAACCACCAGCACTGGCCAGACTGGCGGCAGACGCCGGTGCCGTAACTGACCTGCCCTCGCCAATCGTCCCAGCGCTGGGTGAGCGCTTCACGCTCAAGCCCAACACCATTCCGCTCCGGTCGGCCCCGCCACGGGTTGATGCCGACCGCCTCGTCTCCGGCCGGGATTGGCGTAGCCGCTCAGCGGCGATCCGTGTCGCGCTCGACGCGCGACTTCGCGCGCTGACGAGCGATGCCGCCCGCGACGCAGCCCTGGCCTCGGTTGAACAGGCGCTGGCCGCTTCCCAGCCCGTGCCTGCGTCTACGGATCCGATTGCAGCCTGAGACCCCGCCCGTGAGGCGAAGATCGCCACGCAGAGTCGCGCATCGAGCCATCCGCAGGCAAGCGCGCAAACAGCCCTGATCAGCAATATCGTCCAAGGATTCCAATTCGGCAACTCGGGTGCGGGCGCAATATGGCCAGAATGACCAACACGCAAAACTGAGGATACAGCGCTCGAAGACGCTGCTTTGATAGAAAATTTTCGATGGAAACGGGCAAGCATCCGGCCGGCAGATACTCAAAAGGGGCGCTGATTTTCCGTTGTTGCTTCCGCAAACTGCGTATTTTACCGCCAGTAACCAAATTTTTAGCTGGAAGATTGATGGAACGACTTCTTATCTACCAGATAAATCAACACAACATCGACCGCACCAACACTCACCGCCAAAAGCGCCTGCTATCGATCAGCGCCGCATAAGCGTCGACCGCTGCTTCCAGCGCCACCTTTTTTGCGCCCCCTTCGAACAATGACTGCGCGTCCGCAACAGCTCCCAGATCGAATTTTTCGAGGACTTTGGGGGTCATCGCAAGGTCGTTGAGCGTGCCCAGTTCGTCCTGAAGCTTGTCCAGCAAGGCGACGAATCTTTTGTATCGCCGCTTTTTGTGCTCATCTTCGAACAGCGTGACGAAAAACATCGACGCGTAGCGCAACTTCTTGGCATTTTTGCGAAGCTCATGCCGGGCCCGATCATCCGCACCGGCGAGATGGCGACCGCCCCTCTTCACCTTACGCCGGAGGCGATCGAGCGCGGTAATGGCAAAAGTACGCGCGAGCTGACGACGGTCGGTCTCCGCACCTCGCGCGTTGAGCCAATCACCCGTTGCCGCCCACTCCGCAAGATCAAGCATCAGGGCCCGCGCACGCGCCGACGCCAACACCCCTTCGACCCGATCATAGGCGGCTGTACTCGCTGCCGCGATCCCGTCATGCAGCGTACCGGACTCGGCGCGCTCCAGGAGGACGTCGAGATTGCGGGCATCACCCAGCTGCGACGCTAGCCAGCCGAGTTCTTCCCGCACGCCATCACCCTTTTCACCGCTGACAATTCGTTTGAATATCGAGAACGCCGATCGCGCTCGGCGCAGTGCTACCCGCGCCTGATGCAACGCCTCCGGCCGCCGCTTTTGGAGAAGCACCTCCTCGTTCAACCGAAACTGGCGCATACAGGCTTGGATGATCTGCCGGAAAGCGTCGGCAATGCTCATGCCACCTGAGAGCGACACCGGCTCGGCCCCGGCCGCCTCGGATAACGCTGCGAGAAGCCGATACCCTCGTTCAGCCTTGCTGATAACACCGAGCCGTACGGGTGCCACCGCATCGATCCGGCGCGCCAAAGCGAATAAGGCGGCGGGTTCGCCGTTCTTCAGCTCCAGCTCGATCTCGCATATCGCAGCGGTGCGATCCCCCGCCTCCACCACTCCACGATCGATGACCAGCTCAATCGATGCGCCGTCCTCGGTCACCAGCCAGGTGCGTCGCTCTATCCGCACCTGGAATAGGGGAGCAATGTGATCAGCGCTGTCACCAACCAACGCGCGGATCGGGGTCGTATCGTCGAGGATCGGGGTATCGCTCGTGACCGCGCACTCCCATTCGGATCGCACAAACAGGCCAGCACCGCCGCCGCCGCCCCTCGCCTTCGCCTTCACCGTCTGGATACGCTTTCCGCCCGAACGACGAATACGCAGGGACAAGCCATTCTTCGACAGCGAATGATCGGGCATATCGAAATAAATCGAACGTTGTTGAGCTTTTACAGGCTTTCCGGGAAGTAACCCTGAGCCTTCAAATGCATCAGCCGCCTCACGCGTCACTTCGAGCTTCAGTTCGATTTCAGCCGGCATGCGCCTTTTGCTCCCGTTATTATCCCCCTCTCGAGGGATGGTGCTCAAGAATAAACCTTTCAAAATCGGGCAAACACCGCACCATTTCATATGCGAACCATAAAGGCTATACTCCCGCAGGAAGAGGTGCGTTCGCGGGGCTCGATGCAACGCTCCGCCGCTTGGTCCGCATGGGTGGAGGTCTCGCTGTTTATGTTAGCTTCACAGCGCCCGTTACCCGCCCGCATCATATTGGCGCTCGCTATCGTCTTTCTCACGGCGCTGCTGCGTTACGGGCTGCACCCATGGCTTGGAGACCGCTCGCCGTTCCTTCCGTTTACGCTGGCCATCCTTGTCGCCGTCATTGTTTCAGGTTCGATCCCCGCCACGATCGCGACCATTCCAGCGTTTTTGTTCGGCGTCTATTTCGCCGGTTTACGCAACATGGAAACGATCGACCTGATTGAGGGCGGTACGTTCCTGGTCACCGCCGCTGGCATCATCTGGCTGGCGGGCGCTATCAACCGCTCAAGAAAGCGGGCGGTGGAAAGCGATCGACGCGCCGATCGACGCGCTGACGAAGCAAATATTGTGGCGGAAGAACTGAACCTGCTGATCGATGGCGCGCAGGGTCATGCCCTCTATCTCCTCGACCCCGATGGCAATGTGACGATCTGGAACAAGGGGGCCGAGCGTCTCAAGGGCTGGACAGAGGCGGAAGTGCTCGGACGCAATACATCGATCTTCTACCCGGCGGATGCGATAACAAACGGCAAGCCCGCCCGAGACCTTGCCCGGGCCCGGTCGGATGGCAAGGTGGAGGAAGAGGATTGGCGGGTCCGCAAGGATGGCTCCGAGTTTCTGGCAAGCGTTTCGATCAGCGCCCTTCGAAATGAGGATGGCAGCCTGCGCGGTTTCGCCAAGATCGTCTCCGATATTACGGATCGCCGCGCAGCCGAGGAGGCGGTCCGCTCGCGCGAAAGCCATTTGCGCTCGATCCTGTCAGCTGTACCCGATGCCATGGTCGTCATCGATGATCAGGGGCTAATTCTCTCGTTCAGCGCAGCGGCGGAACGACTGTTCGGCTATACCGAAACTGAACTGCTGGGCGCCAATGTCAGCCGGCTGATGCCTTCGCCCGATCGCGAGCGACATGACGGCTACCTCCGACGCTATCTGAAAACCGGAGAGAAACGGATCATTGGCATCGGACGGGTGGTTTTCGCCGAACGCAAGGATGGCTCGACCTTTCCGATGGAGCTTTCGATCGGTGAAGCGACCGGCGACGTGCAACGCCTCTTCACCGGTTTCATCCGCGACCTGACCGAGCATCAACGGACCGAGCAGCGCCTGGAATCCCTGCAATCCGAACTGATCCACGTCGCACGACTGAGTGCGATGGGGACCATGGCCGCCACTCTCGCCCATGAACTCAACCAACCCATCACCGCCGTCACCAATTACGTCGAAACCGTGCGCGACATGCTCGCCTCGCTCGATCCCGATGATATTCCCATGATCCGAGAGGCGCTCGACGATACCGCCAAAGAGACGCTCCGCGCCGGACATATCATACGACGGTTGAGAGATTTCGTGGCGCGCGGCGAGGTCGAGAAATCGATCGAAAGGCTCCCTGCCCTCATCAACGAGGCGGCAGTGCTGGGATTGCTGGGCGCCCACGAAAAGAGTGTCGAGCCCCGGTTCGATCTCGATCCCTATGCCTCCCCGGTTCTGGTCGACAAAGTCCAGATCCAGCAGGTCCTCATCAACCTCATCCGGAACGCGGTCGAGGCAATGGCCGACAGCCGGCTACGCCGTCTGACGGTCACCAGCCGTTCTGACGAGCCCGGCTTTGTCCGTGTCATCGTCACCGACACAGGTCCTGGCGTGTCGCCGATTGTCGGGAAGCAGCTCTTCTCCGCCTTCGCCAGCACCAAGAGCGACGGCATGGGACTAGGTCTTTCCATCTGCCGCACGATCATCGAAGCCAATGGCGGCCGGATCTGGATGCAGCCAGGTTCCGGTGGCGGCACTGAATTTCACTTCACGCTCCCACGAGCGGAAACGGAGGACAGGGATGACGTCTAAAGGGCTGGTCCATATCATCGATGATGAAGACGCTATTCGCCGCTCGACAAGTTTCATGCTCAAAACGTCGGGCTATGCCGTGGAGACCTGGCCGACCGGTGTCGCCTTCCTGAAGGAAGCGCGGCATGTCGAGGATGGCTGTATCCTGCTCGATGTCCGCATGCCCGAAATGGACGGGCTTGAGGTACAGCGGGCCCTTCATGAGCGTGGCGTCACCATGCCCGTCATCGTCCTTACCGGCCATGGCGATGTTTCTATCGCGGTCCGCGCGATGAAAGACGGCGCGGTCGATTTCCTCGAAAAGCCATTCGAGAAAGTCGCCCTGCTGGGAGCGATCCAAGCCGCCTTCGACCGTATCGCCGCAGCTGGTGGACGCACTGTGCAAGCGGCCGAAGCGGAGGTCATTCTAGGGACATTGACCCCGCGCGAACGCGACGTGCTGGAGGGACTGGCCCGCGGCCTCCCCAACAAAACAATCGCCTATGATCTCGGCATTTCACCGCGAACCGTCGAGGTCCACCGGGCCAATTTGATGTCCAAGCTCCAGGTGCATAGTCTCTCGGACGCGCTGCGTATCGCTTTCGCGGCCGGCCTGGGCGCCTGATCACAGGACCGGCCGTTGTGGAAATTATCCGACCATGAGTATTACACCGGCACCATTCGACATCGTCTAGGTTCATCGCGCTTGATTGATGCCCCAGCTCGATACGCCGATGCTGTATGTTCCGCTGGCGGGAGCGGCGTAGGAACGCACGGGCTCGTCAATGCGGCAGAAACATCATCGCTGCAGCAAACCCCATCACAGCGGTAGCGATCCAGCCGAACGCCCGCAGTTTCCAATCGGCCGTATAGCGGCCCATCACGGATTTTTTCGACACCAACAAAATGATCACCACCATGAGCGGAACGGCGACGAGCCCATTGATCACCGCGCTCCAGAAGAGGGCTTTCATCGGGCTGATCGGCGAATATTGGATGATCATCCCCAGCAAGACGCTCACGGCGATCACCCCGTAAAAACCACGCGCATCGCGGGTCTTGCGCTCAAGACCCCATTGCCAACCCATCGCCTCGCTCAACGCATAGCCGCCCGAGCCGGCCAGAACCGGCACACCAATCAGCCCCACCCCCAAAATGCCGAGCGCGAAGAGGATATAGGCAAAGTCACCCGCCAATGGACGCAGCGCACTGGCGGCCTGGGCAGCAGTCTGAATATCGGTGACGCCCGCCACATGGAGCGTCACCCCTGTCGCGAGAATGATGAAAAACGCGGAAATATCGGAATAGAACATCCCGCTCCAGGTATCCCAGCCAATGCGGCGGAGTTCAGAAGCAGCAGCCGGCGCATCATGCAATAACGCGGTGCCATGCTTCGCCTGCATGTCCTCCACCTCTTCGGATGCCTGCCAGAAGAAGAGATAGGGGCTGATCGTCGTACCAAATACGCCGACCACGACCGTCGCGGTGTTAGTGTTAAGAGCGATTTTCGGCCAGACTGTCCGCAGAGCGACCTGTCCCCATGGCACATGAACCGTAAACAGCACCGCTGCATAAGCGAGAAGCGACAACGTCAACCATTTCAGGAAACGCACATAGCGATGATAGGGCACGAATATCTGAAGCAGTAGCGTCCCCAGAACGAAGACGACCGTCATCAGATGGCGGTTTATGCCAATGATCAGTTCCGCAACCTCACCCATTGCCGCGACATCAGCAGCGATATTGAGTGTGTTGGCGATCAGCAGCAGGATCACCACGCTTCGCAGGATGACCGGTGGAAAGGACGCCTTGATGTTTGCCGCCAAGCCCTTGCCGGTTACCCGGCCGATCTGTGCGCACATCGACTGAACAGATGCCATCAACGGCAAGGCGAGCGGCATCGTCCACAGCATGTTGAGCCCGAATTGGGCGCCCGCCTGAGAATAGGTAGCAATGCCGCCTGGATCGTCGTCGGCAACGCCCGTGATCAGGCCCGGTCCGACGCGTGCCAGCGGATGTTCCCTGAGGCGTTCGAAAAGCATCCGCAACACGCCAGACGCCCGTCGTGTGTCTGCTTCGTCCTCTACGGCCTGCATGCCGGAATCCTCGGATCGGTATGAAACACGTATATCGCCTCACGCTGTCGGCGAGGCCGATCTCGCGCTGCCAATCCCGACCCGTGCGAAATCCGTCGGTTTGCGAATATTCATAAGGTGCCGCTCTGCGGAAGGAACCGGTTCAAACAGGTTGAAGATACTTTCGGACAACCAGCAGCGTCGCGTCCCCCGGGCAGGCTTCCACCGAGAAACCCATCTCGCTTTCAAGCTCGATCGCCGCGTGATTGTCGCGGCTCTCGATCGACTCGATCATCTTGACCCCACGCGCGCGCGCCGCGTCGGTCACATATTGCAACAATGCCCAGCCAATTCCGCGCCCTTTGAAGTCGGCACGCTCCGCGATCGCGACCTCACCGCGCTCGAGCGTCTTGTCGCAGGCCAGCATCGCGGTGGCGACGAGCAGCCCTGTATTCGCCTCGAACGCGAGGAAATTTTCGGTTTGATGATGGTCGACATGCGTCATCGCGACGACGACGTCATGCGCAACGCGAGGTGCTGCCGAAAGAAAACGAAAATGCAGATCGTCCGCCGATACGTGACGAAAAAACTCCTCAAGCGGCGCTTCATCCTCGGCTTGGGCGGGCCGCAGATCGAGGCGCAGACCGCTGCGGGTCACGCGATTTTTCTGCTGAAACGCGTTCGTCATCATATGCCTCCTGAAATCGCCGCCACTTTGCCTCGCGCTGTGCCCCCCCTCTATGCGTGAAAGCCCTAGGTGCCCCACCGCCAGGAAACCGGCTATCACTGGTCGCCAGTTGCCCTGTTGTCCTGAAATGCACGCACGAGGCTGTCGGCGTGCATGGCGATCATTCTTTCCTCATCGGTCGGAATGACGCGGACAATGACACGGCTCGCAGCAGTGCTGATGACCGGATTGCCAGTGCTGTTCGCGGTTTCGTCGAGCTCAACACCGAGCCAGCTTAAGGAGCAGGCGACACGCCTGCGTATCTCCGCCGAATTTTCGCCAATCCCCGCAGTGAAGACTAGGCCATCGAGACCGCCAAGCACGCTCGAAAGCGCGCCCACTTCGCGTACGATACGATAGACGAAGGATTGTATGGCGGCGTCGGCGTCCGGCGTTGCCTTCGCAAGAAGATCGCGCATGTCGCTCGAAAGACCCGAGATTCCGAGTAGGCCAGACTTGTTGTATAACAAATCCTCGAGTTCGGTAGCCGACATCCCCTTCTGCTGCTGGAGATAGAGAAGCACGCCGGGGTCGATCGTGCCGCAACGGGTTCCCATCACGAGTCCGTCCAGCGCGGTGAAACCCATCGTGGTCTCGACACTGTGACCGGCATTGATAGCGCAAAGGCTCGCGCCATTACCGAGATGGGCGACGATCAGGCGCCCGCGCGCGAGGCGGGGCTCGATCCGTGCAATCTGGCGGGTAATATATTCGTAGGAAAGACCATGAAAGCCATAGCGGCGTATCCCTTCCGCCTCGAGCGCGCGCGGCAGCGCGAAACGCGTCGCGACAGCAGGCATGCCGTGGTGGAAAGCCGTGTCGAAGCAGGCAATCTGGGGCAATCCGGGGCGCACGTTCATGGCAGCGCGAATAGCCGATAAATTATGGGGTTGGTGCTGCGGCGCTAGTGGGCAAAGTGTATCGAGGGTCTCAAGGATCGCGGGACCGACAACAACTGGCTCGGCATAATGAACACCACCATGAACGACGCGGTGCCCGATTGCGATCAGCCGGTCGCCACCAAGATGCCCATCGGCCCAGTCGAGAAGTTCGCCGAGAAAGGCTTCGTGCGACAGTCCCGCGCACCCTGCTTCGTCCCAGCACCGTTCCTCGATTACCGCCCCGCGCTGATCGCGCGCAATCAAATGCGGGATCAAACCGATGCCTTCGATCTTCCCGCTGGCAATGCAGCTCAGGCCATCAATGCCCGACCGCTCAAAAAGCGCGAATTTGAGGCTCGACGAACCCGCATTAAGACTGAGCAATGCGTCAGACACTATCGGCCCGTTCGCGCATCGTAAGGTGGCGATAAACCAGAACCGCGAGCGCGCATGACGCAATCCGCGTGCGTTCACTGTCCGCCCTACTCGTCAGGATGATCGGCACCGTCGCACCAAGCACGACCCCGGCCGCGTCGGCACCGGCGAGAAAGCTGAGTTGTTTCGCCAGCATATTGCCCGCTTCAAGATCGGGAACGATCAGGATGTCGGCGCGCCCGGCGACCGGGGAAACGATGCCCTTTTCCTTCGCGGCGGCAGGGCTCACCGCATTGTCAAAGGCCAGCGGGCCATCGACCAGACCACCGACGATCTGACCGCGATCGGCCATTTTCGACAACGCCGCCGCATCCAATGTCGATTGCATCTTTGCGTTCACCGTCTCCACTGCCGACAGGATTGCGACATGCGGCCGAACGATGCCAATGGCATGCGCCAGGCCGATCGCATTGCGAACGATATCCGCCTTTGCATCGAGGGTCGGCGCGATGTTGATAGCAGCATCGCTGATCAACAGCGGCCGGGGATAATCCGGAACATCCATTGCATAGACATGACTGATCCAGCGATCGGTTCTAAGCCCGGTTTGATGCGCCATGACCGCCGACATAAGCTCGTCGGTGTGCAGCGAGCCCTTCATCAGTAGTTGGGCCTCGCCGTTCCGCACCAGTTCCACGGCGCGCGCCGCCGCCGCGTGGCTATGGGGCACGTCTTCCTGCCGGAAGCGTGCAATATCGATGCCGGCATCGATCGCGGCCCGTTGAACCTTGGAGGCGGGGCCGACGAGGATCGGCGTGATGAGGCCAGCGTCAGCAGCCGCGATGGCGGCCCCGATCGCTGTCGCGTCACATGGGTGAACAACGGCAGTTGCTAGCGGGACGCCACCGGCAGCGGCCTCAAGCAAAATGCGGTAACGGTGATGATGCGCCACGCGGATATCGATCATCTCAGCGCTCGAGGACATAGCTACCAGGTGCGTCGTCGATTGCAGGCAGGCCCGCCGCCGCATTGCCTATCGAAGGAGGTGCGATCTCTTCCTCGCGCGACCGCGCGGCAAGCCAGTTCGTCCATACCGGCCACCAGGATCCTTCCTGGGGAGATATGCACTCGAACCAGCTCTCGGGGCCGACATAGGGCGTCCCGGGCATCCGTGTGGCGATCCGGAAATGTCTCTGCGGATGGCCGGGCTCGCTGACGATTCCGGCGTTGTGACCGCCCGAAGTCAGCACGAAGGTTATCTCGCCTGGGTTGAGCAAGTGAATTTTGAAGACCGAACACCAGGGCGCAACATGATCGGCAGCCGTACCGACCACAAAGAGCGGTACCTGAATGTCGGACAACGCAATCGGGCGATCATCGACCAGATATCGACCCTCTGCCAGATCATTATGGAGGAACAGTCGGCGCAAATATTCGGAATGCATCCGCGCCGGTAGCCTTGTTGCGTCGTCGTTCCATGCCATGAGATCATTGGGTTCGTCACCACGCCCGAGCCAGTAATTCTTGACCATTCGCGACCAGATCAGATCGCGCGAGCGCAGCAGTTGAAAGGCACCCCCCATCTGCTTGCCATCAAGATAACCGCGGTCGGCCATCGCGTCCTCGAGAAAGGCGATCTGCGGCTCATTGATAAAGAGCTGAAGTTCTCCTGCCTCACTAAAATCGGTCTGTGCCGCGAACAGTGACACACTGGCGAGGCGCTTGTCGCCGTCGCGTGCCATTGCCGCCGCCGTGATCGCCAGTAACGTACCGCCCAAGCAATAGCCGCAAGCGTGAACCCTAACATCACCGCAGATATGGCCCACCGCATCGAGCGCCGCCAGAAACCCATCGCTGCGATAAGCATCGAACGAGGTCTCGCGCATATCTACCCCAGGATTACGCCACGAGATGCAAAACACCGTGAATCCCTGCGCGACGAGGAAATGGATCAGCGAATTATGCGGCGAGAGATCCATGATATAATATTTCATGATCCATGCCGGCGTGATCAACACCGGTTCGGCACGGACTGTTCCGGTGGTCGACGCATATTGGAGCAGCTCGATCAACTCGTTGCGAAAAACCACCTTCCCGCGCGCAACGGCGACATTTCTCCCCGGCTTGAAACGCGTGAGCGGGGGACTGCCGGTCGCCAGCGCGCTCATGTCGGTCAAGGCATTGACGGCACCTTCAAACAGGTTGCGACCGCCTTCTGCCAGCGTCGTCGCGATCACCTCGGGATTGGCCCACGGAATGTTCGACGGCGAGAACATATCGAGCCCCTGCCGGGCGACAAACCGCGCGATCCGGCCATTCTCACAACTGACGCCCGACAGGCATGATGTCGCTTCTTCCGTCCAACCCTGGGCGAGCAGGAACCATTGCATAAAGCCGCGATAAGGCTCTTTCGCCCAGCCCTCGCTGACGAATCGATGATCATCCGCCGCCGGTTCTATCTCGTTCACTCCCGCGAGCGCCGCCATCATCCGGAGCCCACACATCCAGGCGTCGATCGCTAGTTCGGCACGATGGAATGGCGCGTTGGCCATGTGCGCCGCCCAATCGAACCCCGCCATCGCTATGGCGATTGGCGATATGCCGCCGGTGATCTTTCCCTCCAGGCCATGCAGCACGCGATCGAACGCCTGGAATGCGTCGCTGGAATTCTGCCAGTCGTCGCAACGGTCGTCGGTATATTCAGTTGGCGCGGGCTGCGCATCGACGCCGTCCGCCGCCTGCCCCTTTGCACTCGTTGACATGTCCATCGCCAACCTCCTGAAGGCTCGGGGCATCCCTAGGTCTCAGCCGAACGACCCGGCATTCGTAATCTTCCTTATGTTCGGCGATCACAGGGGAGATCATCATGTCGATCGCTGGCAATTCCCTTTGCATGGGCGGCATGGCGCGCAGCCCATTACCTGCATGCGCAGCCGCATTAGCGCATAGGATGAAAAGTCAGCGGGCTAGGGATTTGTGGAAACGTTCATCCAGTCAGCCGGCCTTTCGGGTTATTTGGGCGTGACAATTCCCTGGATCAGGAACAGCGCCTGATCGCGATCACGTGTCGATTCTCGCCCCGAACGAGTGCCTGCCACGACGCGGTGCGCGCCTTAATTGGTAAGACAACGGAAGCGACCCACCGGCCTTCGATGCGACGTCCCGCTACCTCCGTAAGGTCCCTTATGTCGGCATCGGTTCCTCCGGCCTAGAACGTGGCGATGTCCTCAATTCGCGGACGAAACTGCGAGGCATGGCGTGTTCATCACCCGCGAAGGAGCCTTTGGCCGCGTGGCCGCCGTACGCGGGCCGGTGATCGATGTCAGCTTTAACGCTGGCATGCTTCCGGCCGTCAACGACGCCCTTCTGATCGGCCGGGACGGGGCGGTATCGTTGGTGGCCGAGGTTCAGTGCCATCTCGACGGTGAAACGGTTCGCGCGGTCGCCCTTCAATCGACCGCCGGCCTCGCCCGCCACACAGCCGTAACCGCAAGCGGTGGTCCGCTCACCGTGCCTGTCGGTGACATGGTACTCGGGCGTCTGATTGATATGACCGGCGCCGTCGGCGACGCGGGGGCCGCCCTTGGTCCGGATGTACCACGCCGTCCGATCCATCGCGCACCGCCCCCGCTGGATGAACAGCGCGCAGCGAACGAAATGTTCGAAACGGGCATCAAGGTCATTGACCTGCTGAGCCCGATCGCGCGCGGCGGCAAGGCCGGAATGTTTGGCGGAGCCGGCGTCGGTAAAACCGTGCTGGTGATGGAACTGATCCAGGCGATGGTCGCCCATTATCAGGGCGTATCGGTCTTTGCCGGTGTTGGCGAGCGATCGCGCGAGGGTCACGAACTCCTGTGCGACATGCAGACTTCGGGCGTTCTCGATCGCACGGCGCTGATTTTCGGGCAGATGAACGAACCCCCGGGCGCGCGCTGGCGCGTCGCGCTTACCGCCCTGACCATTGCCGAATATTTTCGTGACGAGCAGAAGCGCAATGTTCTGCTGCTGATGGATAATGTGTTCCGCTTCGTTCAGGCCGGAAGCGAGGTTTCGGGATTGCTGGGCCGCTTGCCATCGCGCGTCGGTTATCAGCCGACGCTCGCAAGCGAGGTCGCCGCACTTCAGGAACGGATCGCGTCGGTCCAGGGTGCCGCCGTTACCGCGATCGAGGCGGTCTATGTTCCAGCAGACGATTTCACCGACCCCGCCGTCACCGCGATTCTCGATCATCTCGACAGCACAGTCGTCCTCTCGCGCTCAATGGCTGCCGAAGGCATGTATCCCGCGATCGATCCGCTTGGATCGTCGTCGATCCTGCTCGATCCGCTGGTGGTCGGCCAGGAGCATTTCGACATCGCCGAGCAGGTGCGCGAAACGATCGCGCATTACCGGGAATTGCAGGACATCATAGCGCTGCTCGGCGTCGAGGAGCTTGGCCAGGCCGATCGTCTCGCTGTCGGCCGCGCGCGGCGTCTGCAGCGTTTCCTGACACAGCCATTCACCGTGACCGAAGCCTTCACCGGTATGGCTGGGCGGTCGGTACCGCTCGCCGAGACCTTGGCCGGGTGCCGCGCCATCCTGACGGGCGAGACCGACAATTGGCAAGAAAGCGCGCTCTACATGATCGGCGGCCTCGACGAAGCCCGCGCCAAGCAGGCGGAGCCAATGCCATGAGGCTGCTGATCACCGAGCCGATGCGAATTGTCGCCGACCTCCCCGTGGCGTCCGTGCGCGCCGAAGACGAGAGCGGTTGCTTCGCCATCCTGCCTGGCCATACCGGCCTGCTGACGAGACTCGTCGATTCTATCGTTTCGTGGAAGGAACTGTCGGGCAAGCTTGGTTTCTGTGCAGTCCGTGGCGGCATTCTGACGGTGACCGAAGGACGCGAGGTCGCCATCGCGACGCGCGAAGGGCATCTCGGCGACGATCTCGACACGCTTGAGCAGGTGATCGTGGCCGAGTTCAAGGAGAGCGACGAAGCCGAACGCCAGTCGCGCATCGCTGCCGCGAAGGTGCGCATGCGCGCGATCCGCCAGATGGTGATGGCGTTGCGCGGTGACGGCATGCCGAGCGAACCGCGACCATGACCGTCGATCCCCCGCCGGATCCGCGACAGCGGCTCGCCGAGGTCGCCCGCAAACGCGCCGACCGGCGGCGGCGATGGCGGCTCTTCGGGGAAGGGTCCATCGGGCGCAATCTTGGCCAGATTGGCGCATTGGGCTGGACCATCATCTTGCCTGCGCTGATCGGATTAGGCATTGGCCGGTGGCTCGATCGCGAGACCGGCAGCCGAATATTCTGGACCGCGCCGCTTCTCCTGATCGGGCTGGCGGCAGGTTGCTGGTCGGGTTGGCGCTGGATCACCCGGCGATGATCGCGTCGCCATTCGATCAGCATGTCCTGTTCCACGTCGGCCCTGTGCCGGTGGTAACGGCGGTCGTCACCACTTGGGCGATCATGATTGCGCTCGTTGCCGGATCATGGCTTGCGACCAAACGGCTTGCAGACCGCCCTTCGCGAACACAGGCGGGACTCGAGCTTGTGATCGAGACGATCCAGAACCAGATCGGCGACACAATCGGGAGCGACCCCGCGCCCTATCTGCCGCTGGTCGGGACCCTGTTTCTTTTCCTGCTCACTGCGAACTGGACCTCGCTGATCCCCGGCCTCGAGGCCCCCACGGCAACGATCGAGACCGACGCTGCGCTCGCGCTCATCGTGCTTGGCGCCACCATATGGTTCGGCGTGCGCGGTCTCGGCTTGATCGGCTATCTCAGGACCTTCGCCCGCCCCAGCCTGTTCATGGCGCCGCTCAACATGGTGGAACTGCTCACGCGCAGCCTGTCGCTGACCGTTCGCTTGTTTGGCAACATCATGAGCGGCATGTTCATCATCGGGATCGTGCTCAGCCTCGCCGGGCTATTGGTGCCGATCCCGTTGATGGCACTCGAAGTGCTGATCGGCGCGGTGCAGGCATATATTTTCGCCATGCTGGCGACGGTCTTCATCGCAGGCGCACTCGGCGACACTTCCGCCCCTCAGAACAAGGAGATTTCCACATGAACTGGATCCATCTGGCAAGCATCATTGGTGCCGCACTGGCCATTGCCACGGGAGCCATCGCGCCTGCGCTTGCACAAGGGCGCGCGGTAAGTTCGGCACTGGACGCGATCGCACGACAACCAGAAGCGGCGGGTGCGATAACGCGCACGTTGTTCGTCGGCCTTGCGCTGATCGAAACTTTCGCGATCTACTGCCTGGTGGTGGCGCTGCTGCTGCTGTTCGCCAACCCTTACGCCTGAAGACGCCGGGATATGCGCCTGAATGCGTGGACCTTGGTGCTTCAGGCGATCAACTTCCTCGTACTCGTCTGGCTGCTGGGTCGGTTTCTTTACCGGCCGATCGTCGCGGCGATCACCGCGCGCCAGCGCGCGTCGGACAAACTGCTCGACGATGCCGGCGCAGCCCTACAGCGCACGAAGGAGCATGAGACGGCATTGGCCGGGCAGCAGAAGCAGCTGGCCGACGACGCCGAGCGGATGCGCACCGATGCGATCGCCGCCGCCGCCGAAGAGCGCGACCGGCTCCTCGCGCTTGCCCGGGTACAAGCCGATGATATTCGCCGAAATGCCCATGATGCCGCTGACGTGGAGCTTGCGGCGCGCCGTAGCGCGCTCGAAACGGATGCCGCGACGCTTGCGGCCGGCATCGCCCGACGCTTGTTGTTGCGGCTGCCGCAGACGGTGGTTCAGGATGCGATGTTCGAGGCACTGCTCGATCAGCTCCGCCACGCCACACCGGATGCGCACGCCGCGCTGTCTTCCACAGGTGCCTGCAAGTTGGCGACACCTGCAGTGATCGACGCGCGGCGGCGGCAGGCCTGGACCGCCGCGCTGGCGACCGTCCTGCCGCAACCAACCGATATCGTTTTCACCGAAGATGCCGACATGCTGGCCGGATGCGAGCTGCGAACGCCCCATATGACGGTGCGCAACAGCTGGAAGACCGATCTGGGCGACATCCTGCAAGAGCTTGAAAAGGAGGGCGAGTGACGGCGCCACCGCCCGAAACATGGCTTGAGCGCGCCGGCAGGGCTGTGCAGGCCGCTGCGCTATCGCCCCGGTTTTGCGAAACCGGACGCGTCGAATCCTCCGGCGACGGTATCGCCATTATCTCGGGGTTGCCCAACACCCGGCTCGACGAGGTGCTTCGTTTCGCTGACGGACAATATGGCTTCGTCCAGACGCTGGACACTGATCGCATCGGGTGCGTCCTGCTCGATGCTGCCGATACAATCCGAGCAGGCGACGAGGTCATCGGGACAGGCGAGATAGTTCGTACCCCTGTCGGCCCCGCTTTGCTCGGCCGCGTGGTCGATCCGCTCGGACGGCCGCTCGATGGAGGAAACCCAATCGAGGCTGCGCAACAGCGTCCAATCGACCAGCCCGCGCCCGCGATTGTCGACCGCGATCTCGTCACCCAGCCCGTCCAGACCGGCAGCTTCGCCATCGATGCGCTGTTCGCACTGGGGCGTGGTCAGCGCGAACTCATCATCGGCGATCGCGCGACCGGAAGGACATCGTTGGCAGTCGATACGATCATCAACCAGCGCACAAGCGATATCATCTGCGTCTATATCGCCATCGGCCAAAAATCCTCCGATGTCGCGCGCGTGATCGAGCAGGTGCGCACGCATGGTACGTTCGAACGCTGCATTTTCGTGGTCGCGAGTCCGGCTGGCGCTCCCGGGCTGCAATGGATCGCCCCGTTTGCGGGTTTCAGCATGGCCGAATATTTCCGCGATAGCGGCGGGCATGCGCTGGTCGTGCTGGACGATCTCAGCAAACATGCCGCCACGCATCGCGAAATCGCATTGCTCACCGGTCAGCCGCCCGGGCGCGAAGCCTATCCCGGCGACATATTCTATCTGCACGCTCGGCTGCTCGAACGCGCGGCGAAACTCTCCGCCGCCAAAGGCGGCGGCTCGTTGACCGCCTTGCCGATCGCCGAGACCGACGCCGGCAATCTTAGCGCTTATATCCCCACCAACCTCATTTCGATCACCGATGGACAGATAGTACTCGACGCCAAATTGTTCGCAGCCGGCCAGAAGCCGGCGGTCGATGTAGGCACCAGTGTTAGCCGGGTCGGTGGCAAGGCGCAGTCACAGGCGCTGCGCGCGGTTTCAGGGTCGCTCAGATTGCAATACGCCCAGTTTCTCGAACTCGAAATGTTCACGCGCTTCGGGGAAAAGCCTGAGCCACGCATCCAGGCCCAGATCGATCGGGGACGACGGCTGCGCGCAGTGCTCAGCCAGCCACAGTTCGAACCGCTCCGGCTTGCCGATCAGGTCGCACTAGCACTCGCGGTTTCCGAAGGCGTGCTCGATTCCGTTCCGGCCGAAGCGATATCGGCACTGCGCCACCGCTTGCCTTCATGGCTCGATGCCGAATGCCAGGAAAGCTGTGACAGGATCGGCCAGACCGGCCTGTTGCCGGACGCGGATCGCGCGATGCTGCTTGACGCGCTCAGGCGCCTGGTGGCCCAGCCATGACCGACAGGCTCTCCGACGTTCGTCATCATATCGGGACGGTCGCGCAGCTCGGTGCGGTGGTCAATGCGATGCGCGGCATGGCGGCGGCCCATGCCGCTCAGGCCCGCGCGCTTATCCCGGCAGTGCATGCGTATGAGGCGGTGGCGACCCAGGCGATCGCTGCCGCGATGCGCGTCGACAATGCCACACCGATATCAAATGCGGCAGCTACACCAACGCGCTGCCTCGTCGTCTTCGGCCCGGAGCAGGGGTTCTGCGGTGCGCTGGCTGATCGCCTCCTTGAAGTCGCGGCGCCACTTTTCGCCGGTTCATATGTTCTGGTGGTGGGCAGCCGACTGGCATCGCTTGCCAGTGATCGCGGTCTCGAATTTGCACAGGGCTTCGCGATGCCGACCCGCGCGGCGGGCCTCACCGCACTGGCGACCCGCATGGGAGACGCTGTCGCGGCGTGGCTCGAACAGGCATCGCATCCGCACGTTGCGATGATCCTGCCGCGCTGGACCGATGGTCAACGGCTTAGCATCGATAACCAAACACTTCTTCCAGTCAATACAGCCGCTATCGCCACCACGTCCTGCGGTTTGCCGCCACTCATCCAGATTCCCCTCCAGCGTCTACTGGCCGAACTGGCAGACGAACATCTGTTCGCACGCCTGTGCGAGGGCACGGCCGAAACCTTCGCCGCCGAGAATGAGTGCCGGGTTGCCACGATGGCATCCGCAGCCAGTAGCATTGAACACAGACTGACCGACCTGCGCGCCGCCGAGCGGCTCACGCGCCAGGAGGAGATCACCGCCGAGGTTGTCGAACTGGCCGCAGGTGCTGGTGCGCGGAGACATTCGGCGAGCACGCGCCCGATCAGGCGGTGACGTTCAGGCCCGCTCTTCCGGCGATCATGGTTGCCAGTGCCAGCCCTCAATGTCCGGCATATCCTCGCCGTGCACGCAGATATAATGTTTGTGCTCGACCAGCCGATCCCGGAAAGATTGGCGGGCATGCGCTGCACTGACACAGAGGTCGGGCACGCGATCGATCACATCCATCGCGAGATGAAAACGATCGAGTTGATTACGCACCACCATATCGAAGGGCGTCGTGGTGGTGCCCTCCTCAATGAATCCATGCACATGAAAATGGGCGTGGTTGCTCCGACTATAAATGAGCCGCTGGACCAGATGAGGGTAACCATGGAAGGCGAAGATGACTGGACGATCATTCGTGAAGAGCGCGTCGAATGCAGCGTCGGTCAGCCCGTGAGGGTGTTCGAAATGAGGTTGAAGCGTCATCAGGTCGACGACATTCACCACGCGTATCCTGATCTTCGGCAAATGCTCCCGTAACAGCTTGACGGCGGCCAGCGTTTCGAGGGTCGGCACGTCGCCGGCGCAAGCCATCACCACGTCCGGCGCGTTGCAGTCACTATCGGAGCCTGCCCATTCCCATATGCCGATCCCGCTCGCGCAGTGGGTCTCGGCCTGTTCCGCAGTAAGCCATTGCGGTTGAGGCTGTTTGCCGGCAACGATCACATTGATCCGATCGTAGGTTGCGAGGCAATGATCGGCGACCCGCAGCAGGCAGTTCGCGTCAGGCGGCAGATACACGCGGACCACGTCCGCCTGCTTGTTCACGACATGGTCGATAAAGCCCGGATCCTGATGGCTGAAGCCATTGTGGTCCTGGCGCCAGACATGGCTCGACAACAGATAGTTGAAGGATGAAATCGGCCGGCGCCAGTCCAGTGCACGCGACACCTTGAGCCATTTGGCATATTGGTTGAACATAGAATCGACGATGTGGACGAACGCCTCGTAGCAGTTGAACAGGCCGTGGCGCCCGGTAAGAAGATATCCTTCCAGCCAGCCCTGACAAAGGTGCTCGGACAAAACTTCCATCACCCGACCGCTCTGTGCCAGGCTCTCATCATAGGGTTCAATCCGCTCCATCCAGACACGATCAGTTACATCGAACAACGCACCAAGACGATTGGAAGCAGTCTCGTCCGGCCCCATCACCCGGAAGTTTCTTGCATCGGCGTTAAGCCGCATCACTTCGGCAAGATAAGCACCGAGCGCCCGGGTCGCCTCGCCATCAACGTCACCCGGCGCCGGCACCTCGAGGGTAAAATCGCGCCAGTCTGGCCTCTTGAGCACCGTTCGCAACCGACCGCCATTGGCATAAGGTGTTGCTCCCATCCGCTTGTCGCCGGCCGGTGCGAGCGCTCGCAATTCCGATCTCAGCACCCCTTGTTCGTCGAACAATTCCTCGGCGCGATAGCTGCGCATCCAGGTTTCGAGCAGGTGTCGATGCGCCTCGTTTCCCCGGGGGTCGGCGATCGGCACCTGATGCGCGCGCCAGAAGCCTTCGACCTTCTTGCCGTCGACTTCCTTTGGCCCCGTCCAACCCTTGGGGCTACGCAGAATGATCATTGGCCACAGCGGCACGCCCTGCACGCCGTTGCCATGGCGCGCATCGTCCTGGATCGCGCGGATTTGATCGAAAGCGTGGTCCAAGGTGGCGGCCATCGCTTCATGCATCGCCATGGGATCGCTTCCCTCGACAAAGAGGGGGTTGTAGCCGAGGCCCTCGAACAGCCGATGCAACTGCCCGTCCTCCATGCGGCCCATGATTGTCGGGTTGGCGATCTTGTACCCGTTGAGATGCAGGATCGGCAGGACCGCCCCGTCCCGCGCTGGGTCGAGAAACGTGTTGCCGTGCCAGGACGCCGCGAGCGAGCCCGTCTCCGCCTCGCCATCGCCCACCACACAGGCCACCACCAGCGCCGGATTGTCGAAGGCGGCGCCGAAAGCGTGGACAAGGGCGTAACCGAGTTCGCCGCCCTCATGGATCGAACCGGGCGTCTCTGGCGCCGCATGGCTGGGTATTCCGCCGGGAAAGGAAAATTGGCGGAACAGGCGTTTCATGCCTTCCGCATTCTGTTCGATCTCGGGGTAAATTTCCGAATAGGTTCCTTCGAGCCAGGTGTTAGCCACCATTCCCGGTCCGCCGTGTCCAGGCCCGCAGACGTACAGCACATCCGTATCGCGCTGGCGGATCACCCGGTTGAGATGAGCATAAATGAAATTCAAGCCCGGGGTCGTGCCCCAATGACCGAGCAATCGCGGCTTGATATGTTCTGCCGTCAAGGGCGTCCTGAGCAACGGGTTGTCCAGCAGGTAAATCTGGCCAACCGAGAGGTAGTTAGCAGCGCGCCAGTAGCGATCGAGAAGTCCATAATCCTCGACGGCGTCCGCCGCGAGGATACGGTCGTTCAATATGCTCGCCAATGTCGCCTCCGTGGCTAGATGGAGGCCAGTCAGCCAGCCCTAGGCGGGCGCCGCATAAGCAGCCTCATTCGGATACTGGCCAGCGGCTGCGCCGAACACCATGCGTATTGCTACGCAATCAGCCAGCAAGACCGAGGTCGCGCGCCTCGCCGCCATTAGAGCAGGCCACGCAGCGTCTTCCGCCAGAGCGACGACTTGGGATCGCGGATTGAAAACCTGCGTAGCTTTGCGGATGGCAATCCTTCTGCCCATCGAGGCAACGACACCAATGAGTTAGTCTGCCAGCACTGGTTTTCCCGGGGCGCACGGCCTTGCGCATACGGAGACAGGCATGCCGAGTTCGCTGAACCCGACCGAGACACACTGTCACATCGTACAGGAGGAAGGATTGAGCAAAAAACACGCGGAACAGCATCTCGTGGACCGGATCGGTTGGCTGCGCGCAGCCGTGCTCGGTGCCAATGACGGGATCGTATCGGTAGGCAGCCTGATCATCGGCGTTGCTGCGGCTGCAACGGGCCGCAAGGAAATCCTGGTCGCCGGCTGTGCTGCATGGATTGCAGGTTCGATGTCCATGGCAGCCGGCGAATATGTATCGGTCAGTTCACAAGCGGACGCCGAAGCGGCTGCCCTTACCCAGGAGCGTTCGGAGCTCCAGGCTCATCCGGTGGCGGAGCTTCGCGAGTTGGCCGGCATCTACGTGTCGCGCGGGCTAGACCGGGATCTGGCCGATCAGGTCGCTAAACAACTGATGAGAAACGACGCGCTTGGTGCGCACGCTCGCGACGAGTTGGGCATTTCTCCGGTGCTGACCGCAAGACCGATTCAGGCTGCGATAACATCAGCCGCGACCTACACCGCAGGTGCCTTACCTCCCCTCGCTCTAGCGCTTCTCGCGCCGACACCACTGGTGGTGCCGGCGGTTGCCGCCGTCTCGATCATACTATTGATCGTCCTCGGCATGGTAGGGGCAAAAGAGGGCGGAGCAAATCCCGCTCGCGCGGTTGTGCGCGTTACTTTCTGGGGGGTATCGGCGATGTTGGTGACCGCCGGCATTGGGCGACTGCTCGGCACGATTATCTAGGTCCCCATATGCTCCGCAGGATCGCTAAGAAGGCCTACTAAAAATTATCGCCGGATGAGCTACTATCAACGGCCAGTGCTGACCGGGTTGACCAGCGGCAAGATCGGCATGGTCGGGAATGTGCCATGTTCGCGCGGTTCTGCGTGTACATCACCAGTCACAACCTCTGTCTCCGGATCCAACACCAAATGCCGCTGGCCTAGCGAATGCAGCGCGGGCCGATGCGTAACGAGAATTAAGCCCGCGCCAGTGCGTGAGAGCCAGCGATCGAGATTCGCGCGCAACGCCGCCTCGGTTCTCGGATCCAGCCCCTCACTCGGCTCGTCGAGCAACAGCCAGGGGCGTTCCGCCAGCAGTGCGCGCGCGATCGAGAGCCGTTTGCGCTGCCCACCCGACAGTTGCACGCCATTGTCACCGATCCAGGTCAGTAGCCCCTGAGGCATGGCGCGCACGTCCCCATCGAGACAGGCAGCCTCAAGTGCGGCCCAAAGCGCCTCCTCGGTGAGCCCCGAACGCGCAAGCCTGAGATTGTCCGCAACCGTTCCAGCAATCATCAGGCCGTCCTGCGGCGCAAGCGCGAACAGATCGCGACGTGCGCCCGGGGCCATGTTGGCGACCGGCGCGCCATCGATAATGATCGGCACGCTGCACAATGTGCGCAACCCGGCGAGACATTCGAGCAGGCTCGTCTTGCCTGCGCCCGATCGGCCGGTCACGAGGAGGCGGTCGCCTGCGGTAAGGATGATTTCGGCAGAGGCCTGACCTAGCCGGATATTCGTGCCGGCCGGCGCGCCCCCGAATTTCGCTACTACAGAGGGGCCCATCAAGCTCGCGAGCCTTGTCAGGCTTGCGGCGACGATTGCGTCCCGCCCAACCGAACGCACATAGGCGCCGATCACCTCCATCGCGCCGGCTGCGGAAAGCGCGGCAAGCAGGGTCAGTGCCCGGCCCGTCGTTGAGAAGGCAAGTGTGACTGCAATCGCTAGCGCCGAGCACACCGTAGTCAACGCGGCGAGCATGGCTTCGGCGGCGACAAGCGCCTTTCGGCTGTCGTCCACCTCGCGCGCGAGGCGGTGAAGCCGCCGCTCGACGGCGGGCGCCATGGCATAAGCGGCGATCTCCGGAGAGGCGGAGGCAAATTCGACCATGTCGCGCTTGAGGGTCGCGACAGCTTCCTGAAGGCGATGCGCACGCGTCGGCAGGATAAGCGGCGCGCATGTCTTGGCCACCACGACGATCGTAAGCGTGATCAGCGCCAGCGCGGCAATGGCACCTGCTCCCGCCGGTATCGCGAGCACGAACATGGCGGTGACAGCAGCGATCGCCGCGACCCGAGACGGCTCACGAACGAAGCGGTCCTCAAGGATATCGACGTCCTGCACGAGCGCAGCCGCGACCGTGCCCGACGCCAGCGGCGCGTCGGGCGTCCCAAGCAGGCGCGCAAACAACTTCACCCTGATCGTCGCCATCGCGCCAAGCGCCGCCTGGTGCCCATAAAGCCGCTCGCCATAACGACAGACGGTGCGCAGGATGGCGAGCAGCCGGATGCCCGCGCTCGGCAAGAGATAATTGAAAGCCTGAACCGCAAGGATACCGGCAGCACCGGCCAGTGCCGCGCCGGTGATGAACCAGCCGGCGATGCCTAGCAGTAGGATTCCCGTTGTCGCGGCGGCCGCCGCGCACAGCCTGGAAAGACGCTGCGCTGCCGCATGTGGACGCAGCGCCTCCGCGCACAGCAGATCGAGCTCCTCGCGCTTCACCCCAGCACCACATGATGGTCAGCACGAGCGCACAGATTTCGGTCATGCGTCGCGAGAAGGATCGTTGCGCGGCCGCCCATCCCGCCGATCGTTTCTATCACGCCCGCTGCCGCGACGGCGTCGAGATCCGCGGTCGGCTCGTCCAACAGCCACAGCGGCGCATCACGCAACAACGCCCGCGCCAAGCCGATCCGACGGCGCTCCCCGCCCGACACCCCGGAGCCGCGCGGGTCGATCATCGTGCCGAAGCCGTCCGCGCGGGAAGCAAGCAACGCGCCAAGACCAGCCTGTCGCGCGGCGCGGTCGATCTCGTCGTCGCTGGCTTGCGGCCATGCCATCCGGATATTGTCCGCAATGTTTCCTGGAAGCAGCATGGTCGCCTGCCCGGCCCAGCTCACGCAGCCACGCAGATCGCGGACCAACGGCTCGCCATCGAGCGATATCCGCCCACCGGCAAGCGGCGCCAGCCCGAGCAGAGCGTGGAGCAGGCTCGATTTACCGCAGCCCGTCTCGCCGGACAAAACGGTGGTCCGGCCGCGCGGAACGTCAAAGCTGAAAGGGCCTACCCGACGCTCACCATAATCGATGACCACCTGCTCAAAAGCCAGCGCGGGCGGCCGCGCGAATTGCGCAGGCGAAGGCGCCGGGCGTTCGGGAGCCTTCAGCGCATTCAGTCGCTCCATCGCAGCTTCGCCCAACTGCTTGTCATGATAGGCCGCCGCCAGTCGCCGCATGGGCAGATAGAATTCCGGAGCGAGAATCAGCACGTACAGCGCGCGGCCAAGATCGAGCTGTTCGGGGGCATGAAAGGGCAGCAGCCCCAACAAGCTGAAGCCGCAGTAAACAGCGACGAGCGCAACCGAAAGTGCGGCGAAAAATTCGATCACCGCGCCCGACAGGAAGGCGATACGCAGCACGGTTATGGTCCGCGCCGCGACATCCCGCGTGGTCTTGTCGAGCTGGCGGGTGATCCTTTCCTCGGCACCAAAGGCGACAATGACCGGCATCGCCCGCACGCGATCGACAAACAGTCCGGACAGCCGGCCCAGTGCCGCAAGTTGACGGGCAGCGGCGCGGCGGGTGGCGGAACCGGCCAGCGCCATGCCGATCGCGAACGGGATCAGCGTCACCAGCATGATCAGCGCCGCGACCCAGCTCGCCGGAGCGGCCGCCGCCGCGATCAACAGCGGCGTCACCACCGCCGCGTGGCGCAACGGCAGGAATCGCGCGTGATAGCCATCAAGGCTTTCGATACGATCGGTAGCATCGGCGATCTGCTCACCGAGCATGTGCCGAGAGCCGGCCGACGCAGTCAGAACCGTCGGGAATATCCGGGCGCGCCAGGTATTTTTGGCGGCGGCTGCGGTATCCTGTCCCCGCGTCGCCGCGCGGTATTCCACTATCGCCCGCGCAATTCCCGCCGCAACGATGCCGGCAAGGGCCATTACGTATATTCCGCAATACCGCGCGCTGACCGAAGCAGTGATAGCGATCGCGGCCGCCAGAGCTATCGCAACGACGCCATCGAACAGCCAGGGAGACAAGAGGTGGGACCGTGCCATGCCTGTTTGCCTAATATCCATTGAACACACGCACAATTGGCATCATTGTTTATTGTTGGAAGAGAACCGAGTCACGCACTCGGACGGCCTGAAAAAATTGCAGGGAGTGCATCGACATGGTCGACATGGCTGTCATTGAGCTTTCACGGCTCCAGTTCGCGCTGACTGCACTCTATCATTTCCTGTTCGTGCCACTGACGCTCGGCCTATCCTTCATGCTGGTCATCATGGAGAGTATCTATGTGATGACCGGACGGCCGATCTGGCGGACGGTAACCCGGTTTTGGAGCAAATTATTCGGCATTAATTTCGTGCTTGGCGTCGCCACCGGCCTGACCATGGAATTCGAATTCGGCACCAACTGGTCGTATTATTCGCATTATGTGGGCGACATCTTCGGCGCGCCGCTCGCGATCGAGGGACTGATGGCCTTCTTCCTCGAGGCGACCTTTGTCGGGCTGATGTTCTTCGGCTGGGACAAGCTCAGCAAGCGCCAGCATCTCTTCACGACCTTCATGGTCGCGCTGGGATCGAACCTCTCGGCGCTCTGGATCCTCATCGCCAATGGCTGGATGCAGCATCCGGTCGGCGCAGCGTTCAATCCCGCGACGATGCGCATGGAGGTTACGGATTTTGCGGCGGTGCTGTTCAATCCAGTGGCGCAGGCCAAGTTCGTCCATACGGTGAGCGCGGGTTATGTCACCGCCTCGGTGTTCGTGCTCGGCGTATCGTCTTGGTATCTGCTCAAGGGCAAATGGGTCGCGGTCGCCCGCCGCTCCTTTACCGTCGCTGCCGCCTTTGGCCTGGCGTCGTCCCTCTCGGTCGTCGTGCTGGGCGACGAAAGCGGTTACGCGCTTACCGACAACCAGAAAATGAAACTCGCCGCGCTCGAGGCGATGTGGCACACCGAACCAGCTCCCGCAGGAATCGCCATATTTGGCATTCCGAGCCTGGAAGGGCGCCACACACGCTACGAAATCAAGATTCCTTATTTACTGGGCCTGATCTCCACCCGCAGCCTGACCGGCGAAGTTTCCGGCATCACCGAACTTGTCGCCAGGGCGCAGGTGCGGATCGAAGACGGGATTGAGGCTTATGATGCGGTCGAGAAGCTCAAGCTCAACCGCAACGACCTTGCAGCGCGCGAACAGTTCGAACGACACAAGCTCGATCTTGGCTACGCGCTCCTGCTCAAGCGTTACGTCGCCGATCCACGCACCGCCTCGCCTGAGCAGATCGTGCAGGCGGCGTGGTCGACAGTACCCAATGTGCCGGTGATGTTCTGGGTGTTCCGCGTCATGGCAGGGCTCGGTTTCTTCTTTATCGCATTCTTCCTGCTGGCCTTTTACTTCTCGACCGTCCGGCGCTTCGACGCACGCTGGTTTTTGCGCGCCGCCGTATGGATCATTCCGCTGCCATGGCTGGCCATCGAGTTCGGCTGGATATTGGCGGAGATCGGGCGCCAACCATGGGCAATCGATGGCGTGCTGCCGACATTCCTCGGCGCATCTAGCCTCAGCGTGCCGGCATTATGGACCACGATCATCGGCTTCACGCTGATCTACGGCGCGCTCGCGGTGATCGAGATTCGCCTGATGCTCGCGACCATCGGCAAGGGGCCGATCGAGCAACAGGACGTATCGGATGCGGAGTCCCCATCCACCCCTGGCTATGCGCCGCTTCCCGCCGAATAAGGAGCCCCGGACATGGTACCTCCGATCGACTATGAGACGCTTCGCCTGATCTGGTGGGTGCTGATGGGCGTGCTGCTGATCGGTTTCGCGCTGACCGACGGCTTCGACCTCGGCGTTGCCGCACTGCTCCCCTTCGTCGCGCGGGACGATGTGGAGCGCCGCATGGTCATCAACACCATTGGCGCGACCTGGGAAGGCAACCAAGTATGGTTCATCCTCGGCGGCGGCGCGATCTTTGCGGCATGGCCGTTCGTCTATGCGGTGAGCTTTTCGGGCCTTTACCTGGCGATGTTCCTGCTGCTTGCCGCGCTCATTCTGCGGCCCGTCGGGTTCAAATATCGTTCGAAACGCCCCGATCCCGTGTGGCGCAACCGCTGGGACTGGGCATTGTTCGTCGGCGGCCTCGTGCCTGCCCTGGTCTTCGGCGTGGCGGTCGGCAATGTACTGACCGGTATTCCGTTTCGCCTCGATAGCGATTTGCGATCTTTCTACGAGGGTAGCCTGCTCGGTCTTTTCCACCCCTTTGCCTTAGTCGCCGGCCTGTTATCGGTGGCGATGCTGGTGCTCCACGGATCGAGCTGGCTCGCCATCAAGGTCGAGCACGGCGCCGTCCATGATCGGGCTGCCCGTTTCGGCCAATTCGCCGCCATCCTGTCGATCGTGCTATTCGCGGCCGGCGGATTGATGGTAGCGACGACGGGCATGGGTTTTCGCGTGAGCGCTGTCGTTGACACGGCGGGCCCGTCCAATCCACACCTGACCGCGACCGTTGCCGCGGCGGGCGCCTGGCTCGATAATTACCACACCCACCCCTGGATGCTGGTCGCGCCGCTGCTTGGCCTGCTGGGGCCGGTGATCGCGCTGATTGGCATTCGCATGCGGCGCGAAATATTGGCCTTTGGCGGATCCTCACTTAGCGCGTTCGGGATCATTGTAACCGTCGGATTGTCGATGTTTCCTTTCATCTTGCCCAGTTCAATCGACCCGGCCTCGAGTTTGACGGTGTGGAACGCGTCGTCCAGCCAGATGACCCTGTTCATCATGCTGCTGGTGACGTTGATCTTCCTGCCGATCGTGCTGCTCTACACCGCCTGGGCCTATCGCGTGATGTTTGGACGCGTGACGCTCGAGGAGGTCGGCAGCAACCCCGATTTCTACTAGATTGATTTCGGGCCAGATGGAATCATCGCGGAATCGGAACTCACAAAAACAGGACATTTCCCAGACTCAACGAGGTGACGCATGTGGTATTTTAGCTGGATATTGGGGCTCGGCCTCGCCGTCGCCTTCGGCATACTCAATGGAATATGGCACGAATTCCATTCCGATCCGGATGATGACGTGATTTTTTGATCTTGTCTTCAGAATGATGCACGGGGGGGCACGCAGCGTCACTCCGCAATCTTGAAAAATTGATTCTAAACGTAGGTTCTGACAACCCCGCTTTATGATAATCTAGATACGATCTTGATCCATTGACCTGCTCCTGACCTGATGCTGTGGTCGGCCTTTGCACCAGCGTAGGTGTGCGATGATATGGCCGTTGAGCTAGGTCAAAGGAGCCGTTCGATGTCGCGGGATATTATCACCGTAGATCTCGATCTCGCCAAAAGCGTTTTCCAGGTTCACGCAATCGGCTTGGCGAGTGATCAGCCCCCACCGAGTGATCCACCCCCTTCTGAGTGGTCGAGAATCTTTGTTATTTTGGATCACGAAGGAGATTGGGAATGCCGTTCAAGAAGCACAAGCCGGAGGGGATCATCGCCAAACTGCGTGAAGCGGAGATCGTTTTGGCGCAGGGCACCTAGACCCCTGAGGCATGTCGGCGGATCGCGGTCAGTAAGCAGACCTAATTATCGGAATATGGTGGTCTGAAGACGGACCAGGCGCGGCGGATGAAGGATCTCGACAAGGAGAATGCGCGGTTGCCCGCGACTGGTTGGGCGCTGCGCGCGAGGAGCAGGACGCACCGCTGCTACTGATGGAGGGGTGAGAGGCGCGTTCAGCTACGTGTCACTGCAATTCTCCAATGATTTGGGTGGCCATCTCTGTCTCCCGTGGGGGGCAGATCGGCGCCGCTGGTGGGAAATCACATCGAATTTCCAATCATGGGCGCCAGCACCCGGACGGGTAAGCCATCGGATTATTTTGTTGCACTTCATTACGGATTGGTGACAAGAATATTATAGGTAAAGGTCGTCATCTCGCGCGGCGATGCTTGAGCGAGTTAGCGACGATTGCGAGCGTCGACATGAATCACCGCGCCGGTCCATTGACCGTGGAGGATTGCGACTTGTGCTTCGCCGCCCTTAAAGAGCGTGATCGAAATTGCCTGCGTCTGGTTGCCCGAAACTATAAGACCAAGGAAATTGCCCGGCACCTCGAGCTTTCCGAGCATACGATCAACAAGATCATCTTCGATATCCGCAGCAGTCTCCACGGCGAGTATCGGGGCTCGGTGGCACGCTTGTTCGTAGAATGGGAGACTCGGCAAGAGCAGATTGCCGCAGCGCAGTCCCACCCGCCAAGAGCGCAAGTGCCCGACATCCTCGCACCGCACGATCGCAGCGATCAGGATCGATCGGATGAACCGGTGACGGCGGGGCCGCCCCTCGCCGAGCCGCAGCGATCTTACGTCGTATCGCGCGTCTCCACGCTTGTCCCGCTGCGCGTTGGGGGAAAGCAGGCGAACCACCTGCCGCCGAGGGAAACGCTCGTTACGATCGCAGTCCTCGCCGCAGCGGCGTTAGTGGCACTGGGGTCCGCCGTATCGCTGCTCACCAGTTTGAGCGGGCTGCTGCGCTAATCGCTGCAAGTTTCCCGTAAGAGTCGATGAACACCGAGGCGGTCGATCACGCGGACAACCAAGCCGGCCGCGACGATTTCCACGGTGGACGCGCCAAAAAATGCGCCAACTGTCTGATCTTATTGGTATATTTATAGACCTATTTCTTAGGCCTTCCCGATCCCAGCAATTGCGCCTCTCCTCGCTCCATCGATGGCCACACGGACGCACCGGTCATGCAGAGAAGCGAACGTATGGCGCTAAGCCGACCAACGCCTCCCCGCTCCCGGTTCGCCCAAAACGGGTGGGAGAAGCGCCAATGACCTGAATTCCAGGAAAGCTTTGATCGCGACCGCGATCGCAACCGGCCCGGCTCCGCCGATGTCGGTTCCATCATTCGCTGCTCTGGGCTGAACAGCCCACATCATCGGAGCGGCCATCCTGTCATTATCCAGCAAAAGGCCCGCTTTTTTTTCGAAAGCGGGAATAGGAAAACTATGCGTGCTCAACGCCAAGCCATTGCCCGCACCGTTGCCGAGCGCCTCTTCGCAGCTGAGGAGGCCCTCGACGTCGCGGCGACGCGGATCGCCGAACTCAATGCCGCCCTGCCTCTCGCCCGACTGAACGTCGGCCTTTCGGCCGTCGTCGGACAGGACGCACTCAACAGTTCAGCGTCCGCGGTAAAACTCATCGCCAAAACCCGCGCGAAAATCGTCGCGACGCATACCAATCTCAAACAGGCCAGCGACGATATCGGCCTCGCCGAAGTCAGCTATGGCGACCTTATCAAACCCAACAAGGCCGCGCTGGAACCCCACGCGCCGCACCTGCGTGCCGCATGAGACCTGCGGTCCGAGCGGTTGACTAGCTCGACAGTTCTTGTTTCGATAACGTCATGACGAGACAGATCGCGTTCCTGGTGCTGCTGGTTGTCAGCACCCTTTATGCGGTGCTGCGAGGCGGTCGCCCTGAGCAAATCGGGGCGGCCACCCTGTTCGCTGGCGCCTGGATCAGCACTCTCGTCGTGCACCCGCTGGGCCTGCGCTTCTTTCATATCGAGAGCGGCGTCCTTGTGACCGATGTAGCTATATTGGGTGTTTTCCTATGGCTTTCCGTTCGATGTACGCGTTTCTGGCCAATCTGGATCGCCGCGATGCTGACTGCGGAGGTAATCGTCCACATCGGCTTGGTCATTGCGCCGAGTGTCCCTTGGAAGGCTTACATGGATGCGACAGCGCTATGGGGCTGGATCGCGCAATTGATGCTGATCGTTGCGACATGGCGAACGAAGCGCCGGCAGATGGATCTGGGTGCCGACGCGCCCTGGAAGCCCTGATCGGGCTGACCCGCCCCGATTGTGCGCGGGAGCTTTCAGGTCGGCTGATAGAGCGTTTCGGATCGTTCGGCGAAGTGATTTCCGCGCACGCCGCAGATCGGGCGCCGGTCCTCGATCAACTGCCAGAGATCGAGCAGATGCTGCAATCTGTCCAACTGGCGCTGATTCATATGTTGAGCGACCAATTCGCGCGCCGCCCGGTGCTGTCCAGCGATCAGGCGGTCCTCGATTATCTTCGATGCCGCATGGCCTATGAACCGGTCGAGCGATTTCGCGTGCTGTTTCTCAACGCGGCGAACGAGCTACTCGCTGACGAAATCATGGGCGTCGGTACCGTATCGTCGGTTCACGCCTATCCGCGCGAGATATTGAAACGCTGCCTCGAGCTTGGTGCCACCGCGCTCCTGCTCGTGCACAATCATCCCTCCGGCAATCCCGCGCCCTCGAAGGCGGATCTCGATCTGACCGATCGCATCGCAAGCGCGGCCCGCTGGTTCGACGTCGTCCTCCACGATCACCTCGTGGTGGCAAAACATGGTTGGACCAGTTTCCGTAAGGCCGGGTATCTATGAGCTCGCCTGCGGATAGCGTTGCCCTTAGCGGGAGCGAGCAAATCCATTCGGACCGCGACTTGGTCGAGGGCGATGGCCAAGTTGCGGCGACCGATCATCACCCCGGTACGCCCAGACTGGAAATTCTCGTTGCGCGGATCGCCGCCTGCGGTTCGCTCCTCCGGCTATGCCATGACGACGCTCGCAGCCTAGGCACTTCGCCCCAATGAACGCGCCCAACGCCCCGGATGATTTTCCTGCCTCGCTTCGCGCTGCCGCATGCCGCGGGCTGATGCGCCTTGATGCTGTGATGGAGCGAAATATCGGCAAAGCGCTTTCAACGCGCCCATATTGGATGTTCCTGCTTGAGCTATATCTCGCGGAATTCGAAGGCAGGACGATGTTTCAATCGTGCCTGGTTACCGAGGGAGCGCCCGCCAACACGCATCGCCGCGCTGCAAAGCTAGCCGATATGGGCATATTGATCCGCGAACCGGATCCGGATGACCATCGAAGGGTGGATCTTAAGTTGACGCCGGCGACCAGAGCCATGCTTGAGCATGCGCTCAATGCGACGGTCACGCTCTATCGCGCGATGGCCCGCGAGTTGCTCCCAGACTCAGAAATCGAGTATGGCTTGTTGGATCACGCCGAAACATGGTACAAAAGACTATTCAGTACCAAATACGAGCATAGTGCCATGAACATCCTTCGCGGCAAGGTTATAGCTGGCGGGCGTATCGCGCTGCCCGCCGACGTGCGCCGTTCGCTTGGACTCCAGAACGGCGACACTGTCCTGTTTGAAATTGAGGGTGATGAGCTTCGTATTCGTCCCGCCCGTTCCGCGCTTCGACGGGTGCAGGAGCGACTGCGCGCCTTCGCGCCGAATGAAGGGCTGGTGTCGGACGAACTGATTGCTGAACGTCGGGCCGAGGCTTCGCGTGACTGAGAGATCGGCCGATCAAACCTATGTCCTCGACGCGTCGGCATTACTCTGTTTGCTTTTCGGGGAACCG
Source organism: Candidatus Sphingomonas colombiensis (assembly GCA_029202845.1). Taxonomy (NCBI): domain Bacteria; kingdom Pseudomonadati; phylum Pseudomonadota; class Alphaproteobacteria; order Sphingomonadales; family Sphingomonadaceae; genus Sphingomonas; species Candidatus Sphingomonas colombiensis. The sequence goes on from CP119315.1 coordinate 3,764,020, forward strand.
GGGGCCGAGCAGGTCGAAGCGCGCCTGACCCGGGCGCTGGTGTCGGCTGTGAATTACCATGAGGTGTTCGCAAAGCTCACCGATCGCGGTGTCGAACCAGACGAGGCGAAGGCGATGCTGGCGGAACTCGATATCGACATCATTCCGGTTGACCGCGATCAGGCTGATGCTGGCGGGGCGCTACGGCCCACCACACGTGCATTGGGCCTGTCCCTCGGCGATCGCACCTGCCTCGCGCTGGCCCAGACACGCAATGCCGTGGCGGTGACCGCTGACCAGGTCTGGAAAAAGGTCGATCTTGGCGTTGAAATCGAGGTGGTTCGATGATGATCAAAATCACCGATGCACAGCAGAAGATCGCGGATTTATCGCATGCGGACTGACATCACCCATCTTCCCGCCACCAAACAGCGTGAACTCGAACGTGTCGTCGAGATTCTGTTTCAGGGGCTGCGCGAAGCGACGCAAAATGCGACAGGATCGCGGAAATCAGCGCGTATCCTCAAGGTCATCCTGTTCGGATCATATGCGCGCGGTGATTGGGTCGACGCCCCCTTCGATCCCAACCAGTTCACCTCCGATTATGACATCCTCGTCATCGTCAACCAAACGGAACTGACCGATCGCGCGGGATATTGGGAGCAGACCGAACAGCGGCTGCTTGATGCCTACCACGTCGAGAAGATCATCCGCACGCCGGTAAATTTCATCGTCCACTCGCTTCAGCAGGTCAACGACGGCCTCGCCCACGGGCGCCTTCTCTTCATGGAGATCGCGAAGGATGGCGTGATCCTTTACCAGTCCGATGATCGGTTGCTCGCGGAGCCCAAGCCCAAGACGCCCATGCAGGCGTATCTGACGGCAAAGGACTATTTCGAAGACAAATTCCCCGCCGCGATGAGATGGTACCGGATAGCAGAACTGGCGGAAGGTGAAGGCTTTTTCAGCAACACCGCCTACCTTCTCCATCAGGCCACCGAAAATCTGTATAAATGCGCCTTGCTGACGCTGACCTTCTACGCCCCGCGCAACCCCAACATTCTCTTTCTCCGAGGGATGGCCGAAGGCCTCGACCGAAGGCTCTTCAATGCCTGGCCTCGTGGTACGCACGCCGAGCGCGCCATGTACCAGAAACTCAAGGAAGCCTATCGCAAGGGACAGCATTCGAGGCATTTCGACATTTCGCCTGAAGAACTCGACTGGCTCCGGAGAAAAATTCAAATACTTGGGGAAATCGTACATGAGGTTTGCACCGACCGCATCGCGTTGCTGAAAGTAGCGGCCGAGAGCACGCCGAAACCAGCCTGATAACCGCAGGGTTGAACCGGCCTCCCTTTGACGACATAAACGTGACAGCGGGCTGGAATGCTGGCAGCCGCCCGCAGGATTGTCCTGTCAGGTATCTCGAAGCTCGACATACGGGTCGAGTAACCGGCCCCTCCTTGTTGGAGGCGCATGGTCCACCTCACAAAGCTAACCCGGCCAACCCGGGAACGGTATCTGCCGCCCTGTGAGGAACAGTGGGCCCATGTCTCCACCGATCAATCCGCGTGATCAGGAACTCACGCAAGCTCATTTAGATGACGTCAGCACCAATGGTCTTGAAAACTCTGACGATCGCGGCCGCTTCTCGCTGGAAAAGATATATCGCAGCGAAGCGAAAGGCCTTTCCGCGTATTTTGGCCGTCGTCTTCGCGGCGACGATGAAGCCTCCGACTATGTCCACGAAGCGTTCGCCCGCCTCGCCCGCCACATGTCTCGGCATTCGATACTGGATCCCGGCCACTATCTCCGGCGGATCGCCCGAAACCTTCTCTTCGAACGAACACGACGCCTTCGAACGCGCACCGCGTGGCTTGCCGTGCCCCTGGGTCCCGAACATGAGCCATCGATCGCGCCTGACCAATCGTTTCGTATCGAGCTGGATGACGTGCTGAAAACCTATCGCCGCGTACTGGAAGAGCTCCCCGACAAGACGCGGCAAGTGTTTCTGCTTCATCGCGTCGACGAACTCACCTACAAGGAAATCGGGGAACAGTTGGGGATCAGCATCCCGACGGTGCAATATCATGTGGCGCGTGCGCTCGCGCATATCGACGCCGCACTGGGGCAGGAATGAGCGAGGAAGCCGTACCAACACCGTCACCCAACCAACTTCGTGAGGAAGCAGCCGAGTGGTTCGCGATCATGCGCGGGCCGGAAGCCGATGTGCGTAGGGACGACTTCAACAAATGGCTTGCTCGCGGGGCGCTGCACATGCGCGCGTACAACAGCGTCGCCGAGACCTTCAACCTCGGCAAGTTGCTCAAGGACGCCCCATCGCCTTCCGCTGACGGGGCAAATGCGCAACGGCCGGCCGCTGATAATGGTGGAAAGCCTTCCCAGGGCAAGCTCCTGATCGGCCTGCTCGCGGCAGGCTGCATCGGGATTTCTGCGGTCGCCCTGACCACGCATCTGGCCGGCAGGGCCGGATCGCAGGCAGCGGATGCCACTGCCGAAGGTGAAGTCGAAAGACAGTATGCGACGGGGGTTGGCGAAATCCGCAATGTCGCGCTGTCCGATGGGTCGCGGCTCGCGCTGGACACGAACACGTTGGTGGTCGCGTCGTACAATTCTCGCGAGCGTGGTCTTCGCCTGATGAATGGACGCGCGCGCTTCTATGTCGCGCACGAAGCCCGCCCGTTTCTCGTTCGCGCCGACACGACCGTGGTGAAGGGCGGCGGGACAATATTCGACGTCGCCTTGCTTTCGACCCGCCGCGTCGCGATTCACCTGGTTCAGGGCGCTATCGACGTGCACAGCCAGCCGGATTCCAGCCTCCGGCCGGCCGGCGCCGCGCGCACCCTTCCAGCAATATTCACGCGAATGAAAGTCGGCGAACGGCTGCTCGTGGATTCCGATCGCGATACGCCTCAGCCCGGCGTTCCGGTCGGCGACGAAAATTGGCCGGAGGGTGTGGAAGCCTTCAACGACGTTCCCCTGTCCCAGTTGCTGGACGCCGCAAATCGATACACCAGGAAGCCCATATCGGTCGCGACCGCTGAGATTGGTGCCCTGCGTGTTTCAGGAACCTTCCACCTGCGAGACACCCCACGGATCGCGGAGAAGGTCGCCGATCTTCTGGTGCTTGCCGTAACATATGAGGATAGCGGCTATACGCTTGGCCGGCGCTGCGTGCCGAATATCGGCATTCGATGCCGGCCGCCCTCATAATTCCCCCGATCGCCGCATCCATCCTCCCGAGTACCGCGCAGCTATGGCGCGGCCCAAAGGGGGATGGACATGGATACCTATACGCGTTGGCACCTCTGCATCGCGACGTCGCTGATCGCCTTCACTGCCGCTAATCCCGCTGCTTGCCAGCAAGCCGCAGCGCGCGAATACCATCTGCCAAGTCAGAACCTCGCGACCTCGCTGCTCGCGATCGGCCAGCAGTCCAACACCGAAATCCTGTTTCAGCCCAAGGATGTGCGGCACATCACCGCGCCCGCGCTGAATGGCCGATTTTCTCCCGAAGATGCGGTTCGCGCTATTGTCGCGCCCGCTGGTCTGCGTGTCGACATCGAGAACGGCAGCATATTCGTGCGCGCGCAAACCACGGGTGGTGATCAGGGTGATCAGGGTGAGGTTGTCGTCACCGGTACGCGGCTGCGCGGTGCGCCGATCGCCTCCCCCCTCATCAGCCTGACGCAGCGCCAGATAATCGATTCAGGCCAGGTAAGCCTCGGCGATGTCGTGCGAACAATCCCGCAGAATTTCGGGGGAGCGCAAAACCCTGGCGCCAACATCACGACGCCTGAGAAAAAGGGAAACTATATCGGATCCGGGTCCGCGATAGATTTGCGTGGCCTTGGCGGCGACGCGACCCTGACGCTGCTCAATGGGCATCGCCTCGCCTATAGCGGCGCTTATCAGGCGATAGACATCTCCGCGATCCCGATTGCCGCGCTCGACAGGATCGAAATTGTCGCCGACGGCGCCTCCGCGCTCTACGGGTCCGACGCGGTCGCAGGCGTCGCGAACATCATCCTGAAGCGCGATTTTCAAGGCCTCAGCACCTCGGCCCGATTTGGCGCCTCCACTGACGGCGGCAATCAGCAACAGGAATATAACGCGGTCGGGGGGACCATCTGGAACAGCGGCGGTCTCATGCTGGCGTACGATTTCTCGCACAACACGCCGCTTGTTGCGAGCCAGCGCGGCTATACAGCCACTACGTCGCCGGGGCTCACGCTTTTGCCAAGCCTGACCCAGCATAATGTCATCTTCACCGGACATCAGGCGCTATTGCCCTCGGTCGAATTCGACATCGACGCCTTCTACAATCACCGCTTCAGCGCGCGAGGCTATGCGCTTACCGCTGCCGGCGATCCCGCGACGAACGGCGCCATCCTGTCGTTTCGCAGCCGCTCGCTGTCGATCGCCCCTTCGCTCAAATTCGATCTCGGATCGGGATGGGAAGCCAAGATCGCCGGCGTTTATAGTGAGGACAGCAGCTATTATACGTTCGACCAGGCCTATGGCGGGATCCATTCGCTTACCGCGGGTTGCTATTGCAACGATATCAAGAGCATCGAAGCGTCAGTGGACGGCGATCTGGTCCACTTGCCCGCCGGGGCGATCAAGCTCGCAGTCGGCACCGGCTATCGCTCGATTGGCTATCACGGATATCGGACCTCGGGAGATATCCAGAATATTGACGTTTCGCAGGGCGCCTATTTCGCTTTTGGCGAGATGAGCATCCCGGTGGTGTCGCCCGCTCAACACATTCACGGAATCGACAAACTCAATCTCACCGCCGCCCTCAGATATGAAAATTATGCGGGGGTCGCGAGCGTCGCGACGCCGAAATTCGGGATAATCTATTCTCCGGCAGACCTGCTCGACATCAAGGCATCATGGGGAAAATCGTTCAAGGCGCCGACATTCTTCGAGCGTTACTCGTTCCAATATGCTGATGTGTACAATGCCGGAACGCTTGGCGGCACCGGGCTTCCGCCCACGGCTTCGGTTCTCTTATTGAACGGCGGAAATCCGGACCTGAAGCCGGAAAGAGCAACCACCTGGACCATCACCGCCGCGCTGCATCCACCTGCGCTCAAGGGGCTGTCGGTGGAAATCAGCTACTTCAACGTCCAATATGACCAGCGCATCGTCGCGCCGATCGCTTATATCACCCAGGCGCTGAGCGACCCGCAATATCGCAGCTTCGTCAACAATGCGCCGACGACCGCCGACGTCGCCCAGGCCATCGGAAGCCGTATTTTCACCAACTATACCGGGGGCGCCTATGACCCGGCGAACGTCGCGGCGATCGTCTATGACGGCAACGTCAATGCAGCGAGCCAGTCGATCCACGGCGTCGATATCAGCGCGAAATATAGTCTCGCCACAAGAATGGGCGGCCGAATTCAGCTGACGGCGGATGGATCGTATTTGGACAGCAGTCAGCGCCTGACCGCCGATCTGGCACCCGTCCAACTTGCCGGCACCGTCTTCAATCCCGCCCATTTCCGCGGCCGGGTCGGCGCAAGCTGGGATCAAGGCGGGCTTACGTTGACATCCTATGTCAATTACACCGGGCCGGTCGATGACACGCGCATCGGCCTTGTCGGGCGCGCCGGCCCGATGACAACGCTCGATCTCTCCGCCCGCTATCGGTTCGGCGAGCGATCAGGGCTTTTCCACGGGTTCGACATCTCGCTTTCCGCGCTCAACCTGCTCAACGCGAGTCCGAAGGCGATCAAGACCACCGGCGTGTACGACACACCCTATGACCCGCTGAACTATTCGCCGGTTGGTCGCTTCCTCAACCTCGCCATCACGAAGCAATGGTGATGGACTGGGCACGTTCACGCCGCTCGGGCACTGCGGCCGCAATGCTGGCCTGCGGCCTGCCGGGCCTCGCCGGTGCGGTAACTGCGGCACCGCAACCGACCATCACCGATCTCGTCGAAACGAAGCAGATCGACAGCCTGTCAGTGTCACCGGACGGAACTTGGGTGGCCTTCCGTGTCATCGCCCGTTCGGTCGCCAGCAATAATGTCACCGGCCAATGGTATATCCAGCGTATCTCCGGGGCGGGAATGCCAATGCCCATGGGCCATGCTTTCACGCCGAGCGTGATACCGCTGATGGGCATCCCCAAAGATGGTGTCAGTCAATGGGCGCCGGATTCCGCGGCGCTTTATACGCTCGTAGAGTCGAGCGCCGGGGTTCAGGTCCATCGACTGACGACGGACAAGGACATCGCGGTGACCTCGGATGCCGCCGATGTAGAGGCGTTCACCTTGTCGGCCGACGGCCGTGCGCTTTCCTATCAGGTCCGCAACCCGCGAGCGGAAATCGAGCGCGATCAGATCGCGGAAAAGACGCAAGGCATTCATCTTGACCGCTCCATCATCACCGACGGACTGCCCCTCACCGACAATTTTCGGATTGGCGGCCGGACGACAACGCTCCGGCGCGTCGGCGACGAAGTGGTGGACGAAGCCTGGCGCGGCGATCTGCGTCAAAAGGAGGTGCAGCTCGACAATGTTCCGGTCACGAGCATAACCGGGCCAGCCAGCGCCACGCCATCTTCCGTCCGGTCCGTCCAGACGCGTGATGCGATGTCGGGATCGGCGCTGCTGCCGCTCGGATCGAGCGGCAGCGGGATCATCCTGCGCCAGTTGGTGAAAGCCAATCCGGACGGCCCGTTCGGCACCTATCGGGTCGAAGCGCAGCTTCCGGACGGACGAAATGTCGTCTGCGACGCCGCCTTCTGCACAGGATCGCCAACATCCCTCAGACAGGTTACCTTCAATGCGCGAGGGACAGAGATCGTCCTGTTATCCGAACCCGATTTCCGCGGACGCACGGCGATCGAAGCATGGAACCCCCGGACGGGCAAAACGCGAACCATCAGACCCGAAAAGGGCGCGCTTGATGGAGGATCAATCTACAGCGGTCGCGGATGTGAAGTCACCGACAAGTATCTGCTGTGTGTCGAGTCCGGCCCAACCCGCCCGCCCCGGCTGCTTCGGATCGATCTCGATGACGGGAGCGAGCGCGTTCTTGCCGACCCGAATACCGGCCTGGCATCGAAGCACTTCCCGCGCACGCAATTGATCGAATGGAAGGATGGAGCGGGACGCCCCTGGAACGGCATTCTCGTGCTGCCGGACGGCGCTCCGCGCGAACGCCCTCCACTCGTCATCACGACATATCGCTGCAGGGGCTTTCTGCAGGGTGGCACGGCGTGGCTCGCGCCCGAATTCATCCTGGCCCAACAGGGCATTGCCGCGCTTTGCATGAACACGAACAACGATATTTTCGCCCAGCGCGACGCGCGCAATCGCATCATCCCGATGCAGCCTTACAAAGACATATTGGCGGCCTATCGGATCGTGATCGATGACCTCGCGTCGCGTGGCATGATCGACGACAAGAGGGTCGGAATTTCGGGCCACAGCTTCAGCGCCAACGCTGCGACATATGCGGTGAGCCATTCCCGTCTTTTTCGTGCCGCCGTGATCGGTTCGGGTCCGACCATCGATCCGGGGACCTATTCGATTGTCGCACCGGCGGCGGATTCGTGGCGCAAGGCGGTCTATGAAGTGATCGGGTTACCGAAGCCGTTGGACGACCCCGACCATATCTGGGAAAAGACCTCACCCGCGCTCAATGCGCATGCGGTCGATGCCGCGATCCTCATGCAGCCACCTGAAAGCGAATATCTTTTCTGTCTGCAGCAATATGCCTTCCTGCAGGACGCGGGGAAAGACGTCGATATGTTCGTCTATCCGTCGGAAGGGCATATGGCGAGCGGTCAGCCGATCCACCAATATTGGCGCAACAAGCGCTCGGTCGACTGGTTTATCCGATGGCTGACCCCCACCGCCAGGCCGGGCACGCCGTAACGACGGCATTGCGCACAAGCGGAACGAGGCCTCGTGCACTCACCGCTAAGCCCAGCTGCGGCACCATGCCTCGACATCGACCAACGCGAGAATGCGGGCCCAGATAAGCTCGCTATACGCCGCTCGCCGCTGAATGACCCTGCGGACGTCGTCAGATTTGATCAAACCTGCATCGGACAGGAAGCCGCTACACAGGAATTCCTCGATCTCCTGGGTTCGTCGCTCGATCAATTCGATCGCAAGGCGATCGAAACTGCCCTTGGTTGTCCGCTGGATGATCTCCAGCGGCAATCGATGTCGAAAGGCATCGCGCGCGGGCGCCCGGTTCACCCCATTGCGGCACCACATCCACGAAGGAATGCGTAGGCACAGCTCGACGACCGGTTGGGATAGCAAAGGGTAGAGCACCGGATATTTCCGCTCATATCCAAAGCCCTCGGTGAAATTGGAGATGAGGACGAGCAGCCCGATATGCTCCAGCTTTCCCGGCAAGCGCCCGCTCGACGGCATAAGCCAGGGATGGCAACGAACGTCGAACTCGGCGGTCTGATAGGCATCTCCGAGAAATGAGAAATCCGGTTTCCACATATAGGCCGGATGCCTCCTGCCACGCCGCTTCAGGGCGGATCGCACGACCCTTGGCGCGCCGTCGCCGCTTAGCCTGCTCACGTCACGCACGGTCTCGAATATCTTGCCCGGGCCGGCATGACAAAGCAGGCGATCGGCGACCGGCGCCGAGGACTGGATATAGCAGAAGACGTTATCGCCGCCGCCGCCGCTGAAGACGACATCGGTGCCGCTCTCGGCGGTCAGATCCTCGACGTTGCGCGAACCGGACTGCGAAAAGGCGCGCGATAGCGGACGCGGCAGATGCGCCGCATCCGAGCGTCGTATGTCGATGTTTGCGATCGCTTCGGTTGCCAGACGTATTTCCTTGCCAAGGCCGGCGCCCAGCACATTGGCAAAATGCCGTTCGTCGCCGGGCGATCCTTCAACGCTCAACAGGTTGAGGAGCGTGAGACCGATATCGCTCCGGGAAAGCGACGCCGCGACAATCGAGGAATCCAGGCCGCCCGATACGCCAAGCAGCGCATGACGATAGCGCGTCGCCCACGCCCCGACCGTCGCGTCCACCGTCTTCTCCAGCAAGTCGGCGGCCATGCGATGATCATCAATCTGGGTTGAGCGCGCGGCAAATGACCACGGCGACCACCCCTGTTCACGCCGATGTGTCCCTGCCCCGGCGACAAGATGCTCACCCGGCCCGAGTTCCTCGATGCCATGGAGTGCGGTTCTGTGGGATCGGAACCCCCGCAATTGCAAATGGCCGGCGATATAGGAAAGATCGATTGCCGGCTTGGCAATCCCTGCCCGTTCCAGGTCCTTGACCTGCGTTGCGAGTGCAAGGCACGTGCCCAGCTTCGTGAAATAGATTGGGCACGCCGGTGAGGCATCGCGCACCACACGGATCTCATTTTCGGTCGCGGACCGCAGAAAGGCGACGAAGCGCCCCCATAAATGCGTGTGCAGGTCCCGCCCTTCGGAGCGAAGGATCGCGCCCGTCTGCTGCGCGTCGAACCGCGCTATGGATCGCGCCGGAAACAATCCCTCGAAAACCGTGCCGATGACAATACCAGCCTCGGGCTCGAGCGGGATCGCCGGCATATCGGCACCGGCCCAGACGATCAGGTTCGCGCTGGTAAAACGGGGTTGAAGCATCGTATCGCGCGACAGGCGCTCGATGATTTCCGGCGGGACGATGCCGCCCGGGCTTAGCGCGATCACGGCAAGGCAGCGCCCGATCGTCATATCGTCAGGATCGGCCGGAACGTTGCGACATGGTCCGGAGCGTCGGTGACAATGAATGCGTCAATCTCGACCCAGCAATGTGCCTGAAACGGGCGGTCGACGACGCCGATCACCATCCTCGGCGCGAACCCGCGCGCCATCATCATCCGCATGGTGCAAATCGATCGCGGCAGGCACCAGCGATTGGCGCCAAAGAGAAAATCCGCGCCGCGCGCCGCACCGGCTATTCCCGCGATCGACGACATGTCATCCAGCGGACAAGCGCCGCGGACGGCAATGCGCGCCTTGGCATCGCGAAGGTCCGCCATGATGTCGCGTAGCGACCGCCTGCGCACTTCGCGCATCGTCGCCACCATGCCCAGGAGCGCCGTTGCGAACTGCGCCAACGCGATAGTATTCGCTGGCACGCGACCTGCGGGCCGCGCCGCGTCATCTCGCACAACGGACACGGGGTGGTCCGATCGCTCCGCCGCTGCTGCCAGAACACCGCGGCCGACCAGCCTTTCGATCAATGCGATCTGGTTTGCGCTGGCGCCCTTCCCTGACATCGCCACATGCAGCGCCTCCTTCATCGACCCGGCGATGAGAAAATAGCGGTCCGCATTGAGATCGAGGATGACCGTTCCCGACTGGAAATCACAGGCATGGATCGAATCCGCCAACCGGTACCCGGCCATTTCACATTCCCATTCCTTGCGGGATGAAATTCGGACACCCCGGGATCAATCGCCCGCGGCGTACCGCCCCTCGACCGAAGGGCGCACGGTGATGGAACCGCACGCCCTCGCTGTCGGTCAGTCGTCCGCGTCGGAAAGACCGGGGTTGGTAATGCCCGAGACGCCGTCGAGGTGCCCGCCAAGCGGCCCCTTGGTCTCGACGCTTGCAGCGCCCAGGTCGATCAGTTCGGGATCATGATCCTCACGCCGTTCCATGATTGCCTCCATTGCAAAGTAGCTGCGGCATTGCAGCCACTTGCAATCGTAGAGAAGGCGATCCGCCCACCGCGATCTTATAAGATGTCGTGCGCGAGACTATTCGCCCCACTGAAGACATATCCAGCCACCCGGGCGACCTGTTCTCATCATGTCCCGCCGAAATCACGATGTTTCCGGCGTCGTTAGCACCGCGATAATCTTGTCCACGCGACGAATTCTTCGCCGGTGATACGCGCGCAGACGCCCCAAACGGTCACGATCTGAACCGCGTAAAAGCGCAATCTGAAGTTGCCCGAATTCCTCGGCGAGATGGGGCAGCAAGCTGGCCTCGTGCTGTCGAACAGATTCGAGCCGGTCATTGGCAGCAAGGAGCGCGTGGGCGTGTTCCCGGTTGGTGCTACATTCGCCGACCAAACGAAACAATGCCGTCGCCGCTTTCGCGGCCTGCGCGCTCGTGAGATCTGGCTGCTCCCGGATCGCGAACACCCCGAACATCGCTCGATCCGCCGACCCCAGGATCAATCGCACCAGATGGTCATGCCATTGGTAGAGGTCACGCAAGTCGCGCTCGGCGATTGCCGGCAGTCGATATCCGCCGCGCAGCGCCGGTTCGAGCAACCTCTCGCCGACAAGGCGCTGGGCACCGTCCCGCAGCGGCGCGATTGATATGCCGTGCTCGCTGGCCAGCGCGCGCTCGACGATGATCTGCCCCGGTTTGAACCGACCGGCGACAATATCCGCCTTGAGCAAGCGATAGGCGCGTTCCGCAACGACAGCTTCAGGCGCCATTCGCCCCCTCCCTCACCGCTCGCCCCGACCGTTCACGCTGGCGCGCGCGCTCAATCGCGATGCAACCGCATGCTGGTGGCGACCAACCACCTCGAGAAGCTCGCATTCGAGATCCCAGAGATCGTCTTGCAACAGAAGTTCACGCGGTACGGCCATCTTGTGCTCCATCGCGAGCAGGGGAATGAACAAATGCGGCGTCGCCATCTGCAACGCATGCGCGCACCGGATATGATCCTCCAGCATCGAGGTCGCGACGCCGGCTTCAATCTCGCGCAACCAGCGCTCGCTGCGCGTCACCACTTGCGCCAGGCGCGACTGCGAGACCCTGTCCCTGCGCCGGCGCCGCTCGATGAGCTTTCCGGACAGCTCCTTGATGAACCCGAAAACGTCGCCTTCGATCGCTTGCGGACTTTGGAGCATCATCTGCCGGCTCCCCTAGCAGCGGCTCAAAAATCCCAACGCACGTTCTGATCGAATAGTGTTGCACAATAATCTGGTGGTCAATTGCCCATTGGCCGCGCAAGCGAGCGCTATTCTCCCACAACATCAAAAAAAGTCGCGTATGCGCAACTAAATTCGATTATCTATTTGCGGTCTTCCAATCTCCCCGGATGTTTTATTGTACAGATCCAGCAATTCGCGATCCGCAAGCTCCGCGATCGTCATCAGGCCGGTGAGAAATATCTTCCAGACCTGCGGCGCCGAATAGGCTCGCTGGCTCGACATGACGCGCGCGATCACCTCCTCGACGCGCCCCGATAGTGCCGGCGATGTCCCGACATGGCGGATGATCCGCCCGCCATAACGCTCGAGCTCGGGGTCAAGCAGGCAGTCCACCACTTCTTCCGTCGTGCACTGGTCCAGCCCGGCTACCGCGACGTATAATGTCGCACCATGCGGCAGGAGATCGCCGACCAGCCGACACAGGCGGAAATGATCGCGCAGGAATAATTGAATTCCATCCGCCGAGAGCTGGAGCTTGTAAGCCCGTGATCGCGTGACAGCCATGATCGCTCTTTCGTTTCTTGCGAGAAAACCGAACCAGCGCCCCTTGTTTTGACCAGAATATCATTGCGCGGCGATTTACCGAGCCTCCACCACGCTCAAGAACAAATCAGGAAGCCGGAAACACACTGCCGGTTTCCGGAAATCCACTTCCGATAACCGGCAACACATTGCCTCAAACCGGAAATGCATTTCCTCCTCGCTTGCGGACCGCCCTCGAATGCCGCCATCGAGGTCATGTCAAATGACGAACCTCAGGGGCGAGCCAACCCAACGACCGGCGCGCGCCTCAGCGGATTTGCATCCCCCAATGCGTCTCTTCGGAGCGACAGGAGCGTGGGTCCATGACCGGAAAACCATCTACCAGCGCGAGCATGCCCGTCGTTCTTGCGGGCGGTGTTATGCTCCCGACCCGCGCGTCGGCGCAAGCCGCGCCCACCGGCCGCAACCTGGCCGCCACCGCTGCCGGCCACGCGCTGTTTAGCGCTGCCGCTGAGGCCGCCGGGCACCACCACCACCAGAACATCCCGAACCGCCAGATCGAAGACGTTGCGCCTTCGCCCGATATACGGCCACTTGGCCACGCCAATGCCGACGGCGAGATCATCTATTACACACCGGAGAGCGACCGCCTCGCCGCGATCGATTGGCGGTGCTCCGACCCCGCCGCGACGCTCACCCACGCGCCGATCGGCAATCGTGGCTGACATGCTCGGGCCGCGCCCACCCGATCCGGCCGCGCGCGACGCAATGGTCCGGATCGGGTCGGCGGCGCTGGCCTGGGAGGTTCTTCGCCGCGACCCTTTCTATCAGGCCGCCTTCGCGCAGGAACGATCTGACCGTGGTCCCACCGCCGCTTCCGCATTCGCCGCGCGCTGGGGGGTGCACTTTCGCTGAGAATCCCGCGCACTCCTGCGCCCTCGCGCGGCCGGTCTGGACCCGGACCGCCGATCCGCGCGTGCTCGCGGTGCGCGCCACCCCGCTGCAGCAATGGAAAGACGGTTGGGCGGCGCATTCGTTCGATCTTGCCCGCTTCCCCGACCATGTCCTCGTCGATGACGGACAGGAACATATCCGCATCGATCACCCGGGCGGGGTGATCAGACTCGATGTCATCAGCGGCAGTCTGCGCGATGGCCCGGTGACGCTGGCGGTCGAGATTGGCCATGATGATCGCTTCGCCATCCAGCTCGCCACGTTGCGCGAGTTCGCCACGTCGATTGCGGGAGGCGGCATCGGCACACCCGGCCATGGGCGGCTGTCAGGATTGTTCATGGCGCTGCACGCAGTCGATGCCCGCGCCGCGGGCGCGAGCCTGCGCACCATCGCCAACCTGCTCCTCGGCGACGGTGATTGGCCCGGCGACGGCGAGTATCGCAAATCCCGCGCGCGCCGCATGATCGCGGTCGGTACGCAATTGTGCCGCGCCGGGCCGCTGCCGATCCTCGCGATGCGGTGAGATCGTTCCCCTTCGGGGCGTCGGACACGATCTCGACCGGCATTTCCTTCATCGGCAAAAACGGCGGTTCGGCATCCCGAAGCTCGGCCTGTCGATCCTGCCGGACGATGCCCGATGCGGACCGCACAGCGCAGCATCGGCGCCCCGCGCTGGCGCGCGATCGCGCTCTACGCCGCCAGCGCTACCGCTGACGTCGCCGAGCCCCAAGGGGTCTCGTCCTGCGGTAACGATCGCATGGCGCACGGCCCGACCCTGACGGATCAGGCCTGTTCTTAGTGGTCGCCGCGCTCGCGCGCGGCGGCGTTGTTCGTGGCCTCTCCCGACGACGCGGGTGAGGGCGGCGCTCCCTGCTGGGCCCGCCGCGGCCGGCGGCAAGCCTCGCTGATCGCTCGGCTGCTCCATTGCATTGCGCCCGTCCGGTGCCGCCGCCCGCTCCAGCGGGCCCCTTCGGTTCGCTCTTGCCGCCCACCCCCCGCGTCCGGGGAGGCCATGTGGTTTTGGGGCGGTGCAGGAGGATAGCATGCGCCAGAAAAGCAACCGTCGCGCGCGGGACAAGGCGGGGGCGGAGCAGACCACCGCGCCCGCCACCGAGCCGCGCACCAGCCTCTACGACGAGGTCACCCGCCGGATCGTCACCGAACTGGAAGCGGGCCGGTTTCCATGGGTCCAGCCATGGGGCAAGAACGGTGGCAGCGGCCCGGGCTTGCCGCGCAACGCGCTGACCGCCCGACCTTATTCCGGGGTAAACGTGCTGATCCTGTGGGGGGCCGTAATCGAGCAGGGCTGGCCGTCGCAAAGCTGGCTTACCTTCAGGCAGGCGCTGGCAGCCGGGGGCTGCGTCCGCAAAGGCGAGCATGGCACGACCATCGTCTATGCCGACCTTTTCACCCCCGAAGCGGAGAAAGCGCGCGCCCGCGAAACGGGCGGGGACGCGCGGGCGATCCCGTTCCTGAAGCGATTCACCGTCTTCAATGTCGCGCAATGCGAAGGGTTGCGCGACGGCCTCGCCGCCGATCCAACCCCACTTCCCGAACGCGAGATCGTGCCCGTCGCGGAAAGCGTGATCGCCGCCAGCGGCGTCGATTTCCGCATCGGCGGCGACAAGGCTTTCTATATGCCCTCGCGCGATGTCGTGCAGGTGCCCCCGCAGCCAGCGTTCTTCGATCAGATCAATTACTACCGCACCGCGCTGCACGAAATTTGTCACGCCAGTGGCCATAGTTCGCGCCTCAATCGCAATCTCGCCAACGCCTTCGGCTCAAAGGATTATGCCCGCGAGGAATTAATTGCCGAGATGGGATCGGCCTTCCTGTGCGCCGCGCTCGGCATCGTGCCCACCGTCCGCCACGCCGATTATCTGGCAAGCTGGCTCGACGTCCTGCCCGAGGACAATCGCGCGATCTTCCGCGCCGCCAGCGCCGCCTCCAAGGCCGCCGACTGGCTGCTCGCCCGCCACGCGGCGGCACAGGCCGGAATGGCGCAGGATGATAGCAGCGAACGGAGGGCGGTGGCATGATCCTGCTGCCTCCCGAGCTTCGCGCCGCTTTGCGCGCGAACGCGGATCGTACCGCCAACGGCGATCACGATCCCCTGCCCGTCCTCAAGCTGTTCAATCCACTCGGCGCGGGGACATGGCTCGCGACCGAACTCTACGACGATGGCGACACGCTGTTCGGCCTCGCCGATCTTGGGTTCGGCTGCCCCGAACTCGGCTGTTTCAGCCTGTCCGAGATCGCCGCCGTGCGTCTCCCCTTCGGCTTGGCGATCGAGCGCGACCTCGCCTTTTCGACCAGCCACCGGCTGTCGACATGGGCCGAGGCGGCGCGACGCACCGGGTCGATCCTCTGGGCCGAAACCCTCTTGCGCCGGGCCGCGCGACGCGCCGGCGACGAGCTTCCATCGCAGGATGGATGACGCGGGCGGCGCGTTTTCGCCGCCATCAACGGCCGATCCGCCATCCCCGCGAAGAGCGACGGACCGGCACTCACAAGGAGTGACGACATGAAACTCGACTTCATCGACCTTGGCAAGCTGTCGGTATCACCGGCGAACATGCGGCATGGCCGCAAGGCGCCCGACATCAGCGACATCCTGCCGTCCGTGCGCGCGCGCGGCGTGCTGGTCCCCGTGCTGGTCCGCCCCAATTGCAGCACGACCACCTTCGAGATCGTCGCCGGACGGCGGCGCTTCCACGCCGCGCAGGCGGTCGCCGCCGAAACCGGTACGACCGACCCCCTGCCCTGCGCGATCCTCACCGACACCGACGATGCCGCCGCGATCGAAGCGTCGCTGATCGAGAATATCGCGCGGCTCGATCCCGACGAGGTGACCCAATGGGAAACCTTCACCCGGCTGGTGAAGGAAGGGCGATCCACCGACGATATCGCGACGACATTCGGGCTCCCCGACCTCACCGTCCGCCGCGTGCTCGCGCTCGGCAATCTCCTGCCGCGCATCCGTGCGCTCTATGCGTCGGAGAAGATCGACCGCGCCACCGTCCGCCACCTCACCCTCGCCAGCAAGAACCAGCAAAAGGCGTGGCTGGCGCTGTACGACGACCCGGACAGCTATGTGCCATCCGGCGCTCAAGTGAAGGCATTTCTGTTCGGCGGCCAGTCTATCCCGGCGCGCCATGCATTGTTCGACCTCGACGGTTATGGCGGACAGATGATCGCCGACCTGTTCGGCGACGATCTTTATTTCGCCGATAGTGATGCCTTCTGGCAGGCGCAGCATGCCGTGATCGAGGCGCGGCGGATCGGCTATCTCGATGCCGGATGGAGCGATGTCGTCATCGTGCCGCCGGCCGAGCATTTCCACGCGTGGGAATATGAGAAGACGGCCAAGCGCAAGGCCGGGCGCGTCTATGTCGATGTCCGCAGCAATGGCGAAGTCACCTTCCACGAAGGCTATCTCTCCGCCAAGGAAGCCCGGCGCATCGCGCGCGGCGATGCCCCGGAGACGATGAAAGTCACACGCCCGGAAGTGACATCGCCGATGCAGACTTATCTCGACCTGCACCGTCACGCCGCCGTCCGCGCCGCGTTGCTCGCGCACCCCGGCGTCGCCTTGCGCCTGATGGTCGCCCACGCCATCGGCGGATCGCACCTGTGGCGGGTATCGCCCGAGCCGCAGACGAGCCGCAATGACGCAGTCCGCGAGAGCATCGAAACCTGTCGCGGCGAGACGGTGTTCGACGAACGCCGCCGCGCGATACTGGCCGTGCTCGGCTTCTCGCCCGAAGAGCCGACCGTGACCGGCGGCAATGGCGACGACGATTGGGTGGCGGCAATCTTCCTGCGGCTGATCGACCTCCCCGACGCGATCATCATGGAGATCATCGCCGTCGTCATCGGCGAGACGCTCGCCAGCGGCAGCGCTGCCGTCACGGCGGTCGGCGTCGAAATCGGTATCGATATGGCCGATTGGTGGCACGCCGATACGGCATTCTTCGAGTTGATCCGCGACAAGGAAGTGCTGGGCCTGCTCGTTGCCGAGGTGGCGGGTGAGACGATCGCCGCCGCCAATGCCGGCGAGAAGACCAAGACGCTGAAATCGATCGTGCGCGCCCATCTCGACGGCGCGGACGGGCGGAGCAAGGTCAACCGCTGGGTACCGAAATGGCTGGCTTTCCCGGCGTCCGCTTACACCACGCGCGGTGGCGTCGGCGCGGTCATCGCCCATGCCAGGGTCGAGGCGGCGCGCGATGTTACGGCCGCAGCCGACCCCGACGCGGGCCATGAACCCATCGCCGAGGCCGCGTGATTGAGAGCGGGCGGGAGCAATCCCGCCCGCTTGTCGGACCTCAAAATTCGGCCGCGCGCCTCCGCCGTTCCGGCGTCGGCGCGCGGCTTTGCAGCCTTATTTTCTGCCGCGGATCACGATCTTGGTGATGCCGCAGAGCGCGCAAGCATCCTTGCGGCGCTCAAACCCGGGGGTACCCGCCAGCTCCCGGCTCCTGTGATTGGCATGCTGGCGATGCGTCAACTCGAGCTTTTCGGTAATGCAATCGTCGCAGATCGGTTCCGGCGCCAACCGCTCGATCAAGCCCCGAACCCGTTCCAATACCGTCATTCACTTCCCCCGACGTCGCGCGAATCCCTGCCCCGATCAGGTCCATACACGCTCATCGCTATAATAAGGATTAGCGCGGCCGGTCGCACCAATTTGGTTTCGGTTGCCCGCGCGGCCACCAGTCCGCGACGCCCAGTCGCACCAATTCCGTCCCGAGGTCGCGACCGTCGATCATGACCGTGGCGACGGTGCGGTTGTAGCTGCGGCCGACACGATGAAAGCTCACCACGCGCCCCGCGAGCAGGGCCGTCACCTGGTCTTTCGCGCGCAAGCCGCGCTGCACTTCCGCTGCGCATTTGGCCTGGTCGCGGTGCGTTTCCGGGGCATCGATCTGCGCGATCCTGATCCGCTCACCGCTTTCGAGCCGGAATGTATCGCCGTCGGTCACCCAGGCCACGCGGCCCGAACCGTCATGCTCGGCGGCATCGACGGGCGCGGTCGCCATCGTCGCGGCGGCAAGGATCAGGGTCGATAGGGCACGAAGCATGGCGACGATTATCGCCGTGCAGGGCACCTGTTGTCGAGCGTCGACCACTCTGATGCGAACCTCCAACATGTCGACTGCCGCCCTGAGCGGACCTCTCTCGCGGCGGGTCTGGCGGGGTCCACCGGTCCCGCAACGGCGTCGCCGATCTTCTTCCCCGGCTCGGGTAACCCTCGCCTTCCTCGCGCAGCAAGAAGCCCGGCTTTGGCCGTCCTCCGCTGTGCTTCGGCCCTTTGGGTGCAGGACCGGCCTCCGCCCGCCTCATCGACCGCCTGTCGAGGCCGCATCGGGCGGCATCGCATCACTTGAAGGAGGTTATCATGGCACAGATTGGCAGCTTCACCCGCGGCGACAACGGCATCTACACCGGCGAAATCCGGACCCTGACGCTCCGCGTCAAGGCGACCATCCGCCCCTGCGAGCGCGACAATGAAAAGTCCCCCGACCACCGGGTCAGCGCATCGGGTGTTGAGTTCGGCGCGGCCTGGACCAAGGCAGCGCGCGAGACCGGCGCGGAATATCTGAGCCTCAAGCTCGACGATCCGTCCTTCCCGGCACCGATCTACGCGACCCTCAGCCAGGGCGACGACGGCGAGCACAAGCTCATCTGGTCGCGCTGATCAGAAAGCCCCGCGCGCCACGGCGCGCGGGGCTTTCCACTTGTGTGCGATCCGGGGTGTCGAAATCGCTCCCCCCATTTCCGACACTCCCCGCCCGGTGTCCCACCCGCCAATTCCGGGGACAGCGACGGCGTGCTGCCGTCCACCCGGAGTGACGGACAAGCGACATGGACAGCGACGACGACATTTCGCGTGCGAACCGCGCCAAACGCGGCTCCCCATATCTCAATACCGAGCAGGCGGCGGCCTATCTGAAGTTCTCCAGCCGCCTGCTGAAGCGGCTGCGGCGCGCCGGGAAAGGCCCGGTCTTTCGCCGTCACAGCCGCTTCGTCCAATATCATATCGACGATCTCGATGCCTGGTCGCACGCGCAGTCGATGGGAAAGACCGGCCATGAATAGGCGCTCCCATCGCCCTGCCGCCCTGCCTTTGCTCGATTGGGGCAACCAACTTCGAGCCCACAAACGACGCCGCCGGACACTCGGTCGCCGCATCGCCATCTCGGGCGTGGGCATTACCTTGCTTGGGCTCACCCTGGCGTTTCCGCCGGCCCCGCGCCTTGTCTGGAATGCGAGCGCGAGCGCCCCGATCGGCCTCTACGCCGTGACCCCCGATGTGCCGATCGAAACCGGCGACATGGTCATCGCACGCGTGCCCGATCCCTGGCGGACGCTGGCGGCGAGGCGGCGTTACATCCCCGCCAACGTGCCCTTGGTGAAGCATGTCGCAGCGGCGGCCGGCGACGAGGTTTGCGCGCTCGGGCCGGAGATTTTCATCAATGGACGCTGGTCGGCGCAACGCCGCTTAGCCGATGCCGCCAAGCGCCCGATGCCATGGTGGAGCGGTTGCGTCCGGCTGCGCGGCCAGCAGCTTTTCTTGTTGATGGATGGCAAACCGGCATCGTTCGACGGCCGCTATTTCGGCGTCACCGAGCCCGCGCAAGTAATCGGCAAGGCACGGCTGCTATGGGCGATGCCGACCCAAGGCTCCAACGATGAATAAGCATCGTTGGAAAGTCGGCGAAAGCGCGCTGACCCGGTGGATTCCGGCCGTGCTGCTGCTCGCCACCACGCCCGCGCGTGCCGACGAGGTCGCACGCTGGCGGCCGTTCGTCGAAGAAGCATCGACCCGTTTCGGCATCCCGACCAGCTGGATCGAACGCGTCATCCGCGCCGAAAGTCGCGGCTTCACCACGCTCGACGGTCACCCGATCCGCAGCCGAGCCGGCGCAATAGGCCTCATGCAGTTGATGCCCGCGACCTGGGCTGCGATGCGCACGCGGCTCGCGTTGGGGCGCAATCCCGACGATCCGCGCGACAATATCCTCGCGGGCACTTGCTTCCTGCGGCTGATGTACGACCATTTTGGTTATCCCGGGCTGTTCGGCGCCTATAATGCCGGGCCAGGCGCCTATGCCGATTATCTCGCCGGCAAGCGACGACTTCCGCGCGAAACCGTCGCCTATCTCGGCCTGGTCAGCGGGGCGGCTCCGGCGGGACCACTGGCCCCCGAACGAGCACCGCCACCAATAATGTTTGTCGTTCGCCGCGAGGTGTCCGCGGATCAGCCGGTGCCGGATCGAAGCGACGGGCAGACACTGCTGTTCGCTGTCCGGAAGGTCGTGCCATGAGACCGAGCGTTGGAGGGGCTCGTCTCGACAGACCGAGCATGACGGCTGGCGAAGCGGCTCTCAAGGCCCGTGGGCACCCCCCCGATTTTCCGTGAAAATCGGCTCCCCCCACGTCCGCTTCGCGGCGCTGCGCTTCGCTCCGCGGCCCTGACACCCACTCCGCCACCCGTCTTCGTGGACGTGTTCTCGATAAGGAGAGCAGAAGCGAAGGAGATGGTCATGGGCATGTTTCAACCCATTTCGGTGGCGTCAACCAAGGTGATGGACCGCGTGATGGCGGCGCTGGAAATCGAGTTCGGTCACGGTGCCGCGGAAGCTCTGGCGCAGCGGTTTCTGGCGGCCGAGGAGACCGACTTTCTCTGGGATGCGCGCAACATGGAGCGGTGGATTGGCGCCTATGAAGGCACGAACGACGACGACATCGACCTGGATCGCGTGCGAATTGTTGGGCGACTGGACGGCAAATGGTTCGTCGCGGTGATGATTGTTGACGGCGATGGAAACCCGCACGGACTGACGGGCAAACGCGAATTTCAGCGGCGGAAGCAGGCGCTGGCGGCGTTCGCGGATGCGTGAGCGCCCAAGCATTTCAGGCCGGGATGCGCTGCCAGGCTGGCATCGTATCCCGGCTTTTTCTTTGAGCCGAAGATGGGGAGAAGGACGGGAGAAAGGAGAAAAGCGAAAGCAAGAGAAAGGCAATGTCCCGTGGACATCGCTAAGTGATTGTCTGCACATCGTTTTTTCGAGAGACATCGCGCCCGCCGCGCGAGATATGCAAACTCAGAATGGCGGAAATCCGCCATTCTTGGCCTCAAATCGCGAGATGCGAGCCGGTCGATGAGCGAGGACGACGAGTTCACGCCCCGGCTCGGCCGCCAGCGCCAGCAGAGCGGCAAGAAAGCCCGCCGCTACCTCGGTCGCGTCGCCGGCGCGGCGATCCGCTCGGCCGAGAAGGGCGCTATCAAAAGCCACCGTTTCGACGGCAGCCGGATCGGGCGCGGCGCCAGCATGGGGCGGCTGTTGTCGAGCCGCGATCGGTTCGGCGGGATGCGCGCGCGTCGTGCTGTCGTGAAGACTCGACTGGTCCGCATCGGCAGCAAGGGAATGCCGGCCGCGCGCGCGCATCTGCGCTATATCCAGCGCGACGGCGTCACGCGCGAGGGCACGCCGGGCGAACTCTACTCCGCCGAACGCGACACCGCCGACGGCAAGGCGTTCCTCCAGCGTTGCGACGGCGACCGCCATCAGTTCCGCTTCATCGTCTCGGCCGAGGACGGCTCGGAATATCCCGACCTCAAGCCTTTTGTCCGCCGGCTGATGACGCAGATGGAAGCCGACCTCGGCACCCGGCTAGACTGGGTCGCGGTCGACCATTTCAACACGGCGCATCCGCATTCCCACATCATGCTCCGGGGGGTCGACGACACGGGCCAGAATCTGATCATCGCCCGCGAATATATCGCGCACGGCATCCGCGAACGCGCCGCCGAGCTGGCAACGCTCGATCTCGGGCCTCGCACCGATCAGGAAATCGAGGCGCGGCTTCGGCATGATATCGGCGAGGAGCGGATGACCGCGATCGACCGCCGCTTGGTCCGGTCGATGGATGCCGATCGCCTGGTCGTCTCGGCCGATCGAGATTCCTTCCAGCAGTCGCTGCGCGCCGGCCGCTTGCAGAAGCTTGCCAGCATGGGTCTCGCCGAGAATGTCGGTGGCGGTCGCTGGCAACTCGCCGACGATCTGGAAGGCACGCTCCGCACGCTCGGCGAACGCGGTGACATCATCCGCACCATGCAGCGCGAATTGAGCGCGCGGAAGCTCGATCGACCGTGGCTTGGGCGTAGCCTCTTCGGGGCGGGTGAGATCGATCCGGAGCCGATCGTGGGAAAGCTGATCGCTCGGGGCCTCGCCGATGAGCATCGCGACAGACACTATCTCGTGGTCGATGGCGTCGATGGCCACGCCCACTATGTCGACATCGGTCGGGGCGATGCGATCGCACCGATTCCGGAAGGCGCGATCGTCCGCGTGTCGGCGCGCAGCTTGGAGATTCGCGACGCCGACCGCGTCGTCGCCGAGGTCGCGGCCGCGAACGGCGGACGATACTCGTCCGACCTGCATCTCAGGCATGACCCAGCGGCGACGCAGGCATTTACTGAAACCCATGTCCGACGGCTCGAAGCGATGCGCCGGGCTGGTGCTGGTGTAGAACGGGAAGCCGATGGGAGCTGGACGATTCCCCCTGACCATATCGATCGTGCTGCCGCCTATGAGGCACGCCGTCATCGGGATCAGCCGGTCGAGGTCGAGACCCTGTCATCCCGACCACTGGATCAGCTTCGTGAAGCCGACGCGGCGACGTGGATCGATCGCGAGCTAGCGTCACAATCGCCGCTGCCAATCCGTGACACTGGCTTCGGGCGTGATGTCCGGACAACCATGGCGGGCCGGCGGCAATGGCTGGTCGAGCAGCAGCTCGCGGATGTCGATGGCGATCGCATCCGGCTCCGCGCCAACGCAATCATGATGCTTCAGCGTCGTGAGCTATCGCGCGAAGGTGAGGCAATTTCGGGCCAAATCGGCAAGACATTCGTCGAAGTCCATGCAGATGACCGCATCGACGGCGAAATTACAGGCAAGGTCGATCTTGCAAGCGGTCGGTTCGCAGTCGTCGAGAAATCCAAGGAATTTAGTCTCGTGCCCTGGCGGCCCGTGTTGGATAACCAAATCGGTAAAACCGTGTCGGGGATTATGCGCGCGGACGGGGTGAGTTGGCGGATTGGCCGTGGACGATCGGGGCTGGAGGTCTCATAATGGGTAGGACCTATCCATCTGCCAATTACGGCCATGTTCGCGGAGCGGTTATCCGAGCCGAGGTGCCTCTGACACGAGGGTGCATAGGGAATGTTATGGATTTGTTCCGCCAAACCTGCTCTTGGTTAGCCTGTGATAAGCGGACGCAAGTGTCTATCGCGCTGTGGTTTAGAATGGGGATGGTATGGCTAGAACGGCAGCGAAATCGATCACAGCAGCGAGCAACGTTCTGCCCTTCCCGGGGCCTAAGGTACGCATCGAGACCGCCGACAATTTGACCTTCATGCGTTCGCTCCCGAAGGAGTCGATGCATCTGATTGTGACGTCCCCGCCGTATAATATCGGCAAGGCTTACGAGAAGCGACGTTCGCACGAGGTCTATATCGAGGAGCAGGCAGCTGCGATTGCCGAGGCAGTTCGACTTTTACATCCGAAGGGCTCGATATGCTGGCAAGTGGGGAACCATGTCGATGACGGCGAGGTGTTCCCCCTGGACATCCTGCTATACCCGCTATTCAGAAATCATGGTCTGAAGCTGCGTAACCGCATCGTTTGGACGTTCGGTCACGGGCTGCATTGCCAGAAGCGCTTTTCTGGAAGGCACGAAACCATTCTGTGGTTCACGCGTGATGATGACCATACCTTCAATCTCGACCCGGTGCGCGTGCCGAGCAAGTATCCCGAGAAGAAGCATTTTAAGGGGCCACGGCGTGGCGAAATGTCCGGCAACCCTCTTGGCAAAAACCCGTCGGATGTCTGGGATATTCCCAACGTCAAGGCGAACCATGTCGAGAAAACCGACCACCCCTGCCAGTTTCCAGTCGGACTTGTCGAGCGCCTCGTGCTGTCGCTCACAAACCGGGGCGACAATGTGCTCGATCCCTATCTCGGCGTAGGGTCGTCTGCGATCGCGGCGCTGAAGAACGGCCGCAACGCCTATGGTTGCGATGTGATGCCGGAGTATGTTGAAATTGCGCAGCAGCGCGTGGCTGATTTTCAGGCAGGCACTCTGCGCACCCGGCCCATGAACAAGCCGGTTTACGAACCCGTAGCGCGGGAGGCCGAATGAGACTAGCATGGGTGGCGAACCACAATAACGGCCAAACCGAGTGGGAGAATCGTGAGCTTTTCGATTGGCTGACGGATGTCTTTCAGGTGCCGGCATTGGCCTTAAAACCTGGGGTTACTCAGGATATTCGCGGGCATGTCCGCGGCGAATTCGAGAAGGAAGGTTGGGCGATCAACGTTCGGGTAGATCCGGATTACGATCTCACGGTCTTTGCCGTTCGGGATGACCTCGCCGTCCAATTGCAAACCGGCAATATGAGCCGCGCGCCATACGACCTGTTGAAACTGCAATATCTGCATACCACGAACCGCATCAAGGCAGCTGCGCTCGCGCTCCCGACCAAGCAAGGGGCCGGAGCTTTGGGCAGCAATATCGCTCATGCCGACCGCGTGGCGAGCGAACTTCAGCTATTCAAACACATAATCAATATACCGATTTTGGTGGTGGCATTCGACTAACGGGGCGTTGATGACCTTCAAGATCAAGATAAAGGCACCGGCGACACGCGAGGCTCAAATCAGAAGCTCGATCGCAGCAAGCCAGGAAAAGCAGGACTTCTATGACTTCCGTCATGAGCGGACTGAGCTGCCGCGCGTCCGCATTCCGCAAGATCTGCTTCTGTACCGGATGGAGAACTTCCGGACGTTCACCGACCAGCAGGAGTATCTTGCCAAAGAGGCTTTGCTCGCGAACTTCTTTCATGCCGGACAAGAGAATGAGACTGTCCAGCAAATACAGCACGGATTGCTCGCGACTCTTGCGAAGCGGGGCCGCGCAGATTCAGTAGTCCCGGTGATCGACGTCCTGCGGACCGAAAAGCAACGCGAGCCGCTGCTGATCACCTATCGCGGTGTTGTCGTGAACGGCAACCGGCGGCTGGCAGCGATGCGCGAGCTGATGGACGAAGATGAGGTCGCGAACCATGCGTTCAATGCGGTGACGTGCCTCGTTCTGCCTGAAGATGCCTCCCCGGATGACATCATCGAGGTCGAGGCCGGATTGCAAGGACGCCCCGAGACCAAGCTCGACTATGATTGGATCGGGGACGGTCAGCTTATCAAGCGGCTATTCGAAATCGGCTGGACCGAACGGCAGATGACTGACCGCCTCCGCCGAAAGCCGACCGAGATACGAAACTCGCTCGCTGCCCTCACCGAAGCCAACCTCTATCTGAAGGACTGGCGCAATGCCGAGGGGCAATACACCCTGGTGCGCGATTCCGAGCAGTTCTTCAAAGATTTGCCCAGCCATGTTCAAAAGAAGGATACGGACCTGGCGAACGCCAGTCGCGCCATTGCCTGGACATTGCACGACCATCGGGATTCTTTGAATGAGCGTTTGTATGCGTTCAACATCGCGATGGGAGGCAAAGCAGCGGACGTTCTAGATCGCCTATCGGCTGAACTCGGCATATCGCTGAGCAAACCGGAAGCGCTCGAGGATAATGGCGATTTCCTGGTCGATATTGAAGAATCTGATGACGAGGTTTTCTATCAGCCGATCGTCGACTTGCTGGGAAACGAAGATAAGCGGCAGGAGGCTGTCGAGACCCTCATCGACATTTGTCGGACGGTCATCGAAGAGGAACGCGGCAAGAAAACAGGTACGGTTGCCTTGAAAGCGATCGGTGCAGCGAACGCACGGCTGATGGAAGTCGACCTCAGCCGGGCTGACCCGTCCTCGTACCACGCGATTGGCCGTCAGTTGGAGCAGATTACGTCGCGCGTCTCGTCGCTGACTGAACAGCTCACGGCGCTCGCCGCGAAACGCCAGGCGTCGGGGACCGACACGGATCAATGACTCCAGCCGACACAATAGGCATTGAATATGATCCTATACGGATCACCGGGCGCTTCAGCCGGCTCGAAGGCAACCAGTCATCGATCTGGGACCGGCTGCTGGCGGCGACCGTAGGATCGTCGTCGGACGTGTCCGTCGCTGGTGAGACGCTCGAAGTGCCTTGGCCGCAAGCGCTCACCATCATCCGCGACTTTGGCAGCCGGAGCCAGCAAGAAGCACTGAACTTCCGTTTTCGGCCGTCCGGCGAAGCTCAGGCGCGCATTGCTACCTTCGCCAACGAGGTAAAGCGGGCGAATGCTTCGCGAGACAGCCTTAAGGTCGTCATGGATCGCGACGAGATCAATGGCGGCCTCGAAGAATTGGGCTTCACCCTACGGAAGCTGAAGCCGTTCCAACTTCGCGATGTGGAGCGGCTGCTGTCATTGCCACACGGCGCTAATTTCTCTGTTCCAGGCGCCGGAAAGACCACCGTTACCTTCGCCCTGCACCTGCTTACCAGGAAGCCGGGCCAACATTTTTTCGTTATCGGCCCGCGCGCGGCCTTCCCGGCGTGGAAGACGATTATCGGCGAGTGCATCGCGCCTGATGCCCCCGATGATGTTCGCGAGCCTTTCACGGTGCTGGAGGGCCGCCCCGATCATATTGACCGGCAGCTACGGTCCGGCGCCACGCGGTTCCTCATCAGTTATGACTTGATGCTCCGTAATGGCGATACGCTCGCCAATTATTTTGCCCGGCAGCCAGTCCATCTCGTACTCGACGAGGCGCATCGCATGAAGGCGGGCCTCAACTCGCAACGCGGCGCGTATCTGCTGAACATCTCAGGGTTGCCATCGCGCAGAGACATTCTGACCGGAACACCGATGCCGCAGAGCGCCGAAGACCTCGCGGCGCAATTGGGGTTTCTCTGGCCCGGCCAGGGACTGGATTTGCAGATAAGTCGAGGGATTGCGCCACGCGAAGTGCTTGGAAACCTATATGTTCGCACGACCAAGTCCGAACTTGGCATTCCCAAGGCATTTCGGCACTTTCGGCAGGTCGACATGGCTCCGGGACATACCGCGCTCTACGGGATCGTCCGCAACGAGACACTACGCCAGCTGAGCGGCGTTGTGGCGGCAGGAACCTTGGCGGACATCGCGCGCGCGCGGCGATCGGTGATGCGACTGCTTCAGCTCTCGACCAATCCGATCCTCGCGCTCCAAGGCTTGTCGGATGGGCTCTCGACCAGCGATTCCGGTGTGGTTGAGCTTGTCCTCGAGGAGGGGCCGTCGACAAAGATGCGGAGAGTCGCCGATCATGCCCGCGAGCTTGCGCGAGAAGGCCGCAAGGTCGTTATCTGGACGATCTTCACCAATACCTTGCTCGACATGGAGCGCATGCTGGCTGACCTCAATCCGGTCACGCTGTATGGGGCCGTTCCCAACGGCGATGACAATGATCCCGATACACGAGAGGGGCGGCTCCGGCGCTTCCACGAAGATGACAGCTGTATGTGCATGATCGCCAATCCGGCCGCCGCCGGAGAAGGTATCAGCCTGCATATGGTCTGTCATGATGCAATCTATCTCGATCGTAGCTATGTCTCCACGCATTACCTGCAGTCGATTGATCGAATTCATAGGCTTGGTCTTCCTGCCGGAACCAAAACCAACATCTATATCTATCAGACCAAGGCACCTGCGGGGCTCGGCAGCATCGACTATTCCGTCAATCGCCGGCTGAGTACCAAGATACGCGCGCTCCAGCAGCTCCTCAACGATGAGGACCTGCACGAAGTGGCGCTCGATGAGGAGAATGCCGCAGACCCGGTCAATCTCGATGTCGATCTGCAGGATGTCATCGATCTGCTCGACGAACTTGAGGGACGCCCGCGGCCGCTTCAGGACGAAGACGATTGAGCGGCGTTGCGTTCGAGCGCACATTTTCCATGGCGACGTTTGAGGCGCTGCGCCTCATCCGTCAGGAACGCGCTGAAAATCCTGATGTTGCTGCACTCGAATTAGTCGAGATCGTTCGACAGGTCCGAGCGAATAACAGCAACCATGACTTCGAAGCTGCGCTAGCGCTGGACGCAGTTGTCGTCGGTGATGCTGCGAGCGTCGACACGATCGAATTTTACCGATTGTGCATCGAGGCCTGCGTGTTTGCGCACCGCCCGTTGTGGGTCAAAACGATCCCTTATGGCCGAAAGTCGTTTGTTCAGAAGCTCGGGCGCGACGAGGCGCAATGTTTCGAAGCATCAGGGTTAATGGACGACCCTCCGACGGAGCCTATTATTGCATGGTGGGATTCTATCTCCGGCAGAACGCGATCGCAGACCGATATCGAAAAAATGCGTCAGGCACGGGCGGCAGAGCGTATGAGTCTGGACTATGAACAGGCGCGGCTCGACAGGCTCGGTATCGACCGACGCGCGGTCTGGATGTCAATCGACGATAATTGGGCCGGCTACGACATACTTTCATATGACGAAGCTTCGACCGGAATAACCTCACGGATGATCGAGGTGAAATCCACCATTGCTTCGCCCCTTCGCTATTTTCTGACACGCAACGAATGGAACGTCTGCAAGAAAGTGGGCGATGCCTATCACATACATGTCTGGGATATGACGACGGGAAACCTCTTCGTTCGCACAGGGGCAGATATCACCGAGCATATTCCGGAAGAACGAGGTTCCGGAAAATGGGCAACGCTTGAGATCCGGGTCGGTAACTAACCGTTTTTCCCGCTAGCTAAATGATTCCTGACTGAAACTACCACATCTCTATCCAATGCTATTTCGTCCAGCTGATCTTGGGATCTTGATGCAGCCTTCCGGTGATGCGGCGGCTTGCAGTCGTCCATCCGCTGTATCCATACTCGCCGTTTAAAAAACTCTTCGCATTGTTAAGTGCGTTCAGCGTTTCGGTCGCCTGACGCTGGCAGTCCGATAAATTGTAGACGCGGACTCCGTGTACGAGGTTGTTCCGCATTTCCACCGCATCCTTGAACGATTTCCAATCTGCGGCTTGGATTAAAGTTGTCAGCTTTCGGTGACGCGGATCGTAGAGCTCCCAAGCCTCTTTCAAAGCATTTAGACCTCGGAGTGATCCAATCAGCTTGTCGGCCATCGCTGACGAGAAACCAGCAGACACGATCAATTGGCGCAATGTTCGACGTAGCGTTTTCTCGACGGTGAAGACTGTTGTCACCAACGCCTCTGCGTGGTGTCCGTTTACTGTAAGCGACTGAATTCGCCGAACTGCTCCGAGATAGCCAATTTTCACAGGATACAAGACAACCTCCCAGAGATTTTGGTTTGATCGCATTCATTTGGGATCGGCATCCGTTCGAATGACACCAAAAGTGTATGCTGGTTCACCGCACGGACGCTGACAATCTTGTGCGTATTAGTCGATTTTGACGGCTGAGCCCGCACAGGCTGATTCTCGTGCGGGCGGAGGCCCGCATGACCCCGACCAAACTGCTCATCGGACAGATCATTGTCGTGTTCGCCATCGTGCTGTCAGGCGTCTGGTTTGCGACCCAATGGGCTGCTGCGGAGCTGGCCTATCAGCCTGAGCTTGGACGGCCATGGTTCATCGCCTTCGGTCGTCCGATCTACCTGCCATGGGCTCTGTTCGGCTGGTGGTTCTCGTTTGAAGCCTATGCCCCCGTCTTATTCGAAAAAGCAGGCGGTATCGCTGCGGCAAGCGGCCTCGTCGGATGTGGAGCCGCGATCTTCGGCTCGCTGTGGCGTGCCCGTCAACGCAACAATCTCACCACATACGGCTCGGCGCGTTGGGCTTCAGCCAGGGATATCCGCGCCGCCGGGCTGCTCACGGACGCCGGCGTGTTTCTCGGCCGAACCGGCCCTCGTTACCTCCGCCATGACGGTCCCGAACACATCATGGCATTTGCGCCAACGCGGAGCGGCAAGGGTGTCGGTCTGGTCGTGCCAACCTTGCTCGGTTGGTCGGGCTCGGCGGTCATCCACGACATCAAGGGCGAGAACTGGCAGCTGACGGCCGGCTGGCGGCAGCGTTTTTCGCACTGCCTGCTGTTCAACCCGACCGACGCCCGCTCGGCGCGCTATAATCCACTACTCGAAGTTCGCCGCGGCACCAACGAGGTGCGCGACGTCCAGAATATCGCCGATATCCTTGTCGATCCCGAAGGCGCGCTCGAACGTCGCAACCACTGGGAGAAGACCAGCCACTCGCTGCTGGTTGGCGCGATCCTCCACATCCTCTACGCCGAGGAAGAGAAGGCGCTCGCCCGCGTCGCCTCCTTCCTGTCCGATCCGCAGCGCCCGTTCACCGCCACGCTCCGTCGGATGATGACCACCAATCATCTCGGCCCGGCTGAAGCGCCCGTCGTCCATCCCGTCGTCGCATCCGCAGCCCGCGAGGTGCTCAACAAGTCCGAGAACGAACGCTCCGGCGTGCTGTCGACGGCGATGTCGTTCCTCGGCCTCTACCGCGATCCGACCGTGGCGACGGTCACTTCACGGTGCGACTGGCGCATCGCGGATCTGGTCGAAGGCAAGTCGCCGGTCTCGCTCTATCTCGTCGTGCCGCCTTCCGACATCAGCCGCACCAAGCCGCTGATCCGCCTCGTGCTCAACCAGATCGGCCGCCGACTGACTGAGCAGCTACATGCGGAAAACGGCGCCAACGCTGCCAACCGCCACAAGCTGCTGATGATGCTCGACGAGTTTCCTGCGCTCGGTCGCCTGGACTTCTTCGAGACCAGCCTCGCCTTCCTGGCCGGCTACGGCGTGCGTGCCTTCCTGATCGCGCAGAGCCTCAACCAGATCGAAAAGGCTTATGGCGAGCACAACGCCATCCTCGACAATTGCCATGTCCGCATTGCCTTCGCGACCAACGACGAGCGGACCGCAAAGCGCATCTCCGATGCGCTCGGCACAGCGACCGAGCAGCGCGCGATGCGCAATTACGCCGGCCACCGGCTGGCACCCTGGCTCGCGCACGTCATGGTCAGCCGGCAGGAGACCGCGCGCGCGTTGCTGACGCCCGGCGAGGTGATGCAGCTTCCGGCGACCGACGAGCTGGTGCTGGTCGCCGGCACGCCGCCGATCCGCGCCACGAAGCTGCGATACTATGAGGACACTACCTTCAAGGTACGCGTGCTGCCGCCGCCTACGCTCGCCGACGGAGATTATGCCGATCGGCCGGCATCGCGGACTGACGATTGGGCTGGGATCATGCGCGGCATCGACGCACGCCTCGGCGCCTCCACCGATGATGACAGCGAGGACACCGGGGGCGGCCTCGAGCAGGCGCGACACCCGGGTCAGGAGATCAATCGCCCGCTCACCCCAGAACCCATCACAACCGACCCATTGGGCCTCGGCGAAGACGATAGCGACATCGCCACCGACGAGCGCGCGATGGATCAAGCCCGCGCGCTCGGTACGGCACGTACCGTGTACGCGATCGACGCGGGCGCAGGTGGACTCGACGGGCATCGGCCCGGCGATCTGCAGCTGGACCTCTGACATGAGCTCCGAGAAAATCCGCCACCAGCTGTTCCTGCCCAAGCCGGTTAGCGACCGCCTCGAAGCACTCGCGGCCAAGCCCGGCGCGTCCAAGTCGGCGATCCTGACCGATGCGGTGACTGCCTGGCTCAATCGACGCGGCGCGTCCGAACTGGAGGACCGCTTCGGTATCCGGCTCGATCGTCTGACAGCGGCGATCGGCAGGCTGGAGCGTGACGGCCACATCCAGCTCGAAACGATCGCGCTGTTCGTCAGGTACGAACTGGCGATCCAGGCACCGCTTGCCGAGAACGATCAGGCTGGTCGCGCGCTCGCCGCCAAACGGTTCGAAGCCTTCATCGCCCAGGTCGGCCGACAAGTCGCGGCCGGCCGCCGAACGATCACGGGCACGGAGACTGGCCAATGACCGGCGGCATTTCCGCAGACCGTCGGCGCGCGATGCTGCGCACCGCGATGGGGCCGGCGATCGCCGAGGCACTCGCCGATCCCCGCGTCATCGAGATCATGGTCAATCCCGACGGCGCGCTGCGGCTCGATCGACTCGGTGAAGGTCGGACCGACACGTCGGTCCGAATGGATGCCGCGCAGGTCGAGAGGATCATCCGTCTCGTGGCATCGCATGCGCGTGCCGAGGTGCATGGCGACGCGCCGATCGTCTCGGCAGAATTGCCCCCGCATATCGAAAGTCGCGCGGGCGAGAGGTTCGAAGGCGTGCTCCCGCCGGTCTCAACCGCGCCGTGCTTCTCGATCCGCAAGCCGGCCGAACGGCTTTACAGCCTCGACGACTATGTCGCCGACGGCATCATGGCGCAGGCGGCGGCCGACCGGCTGAAAGCCTGCGTCACCCAGCGCTACAACATCCTGGTCGCCGGCGGCACCAGCTCGGGCAAGACCACGCTCGCCAACGCCCTGCTCGCCGAAATGGCCTGGGTCGACGAGCGGGTCATCCTGATCGAGGACACGCGCGAGCTGCAGAGCCCGGCCGCCGACACGGTCGCACTGCGCACCCGACCGGGAATCGTCACGATGGCCGATCTTGTCCGCTCGACACTGCGCCTTCGTCCCGATCGCATCATCGTCGGCGAGGTGCGCGGGCCCGAAGCGCTCGACATGCTCAAGGCCTGGAACACTGGGCACCCCGGCGGCATCGCCACCGTCCACGCGAACAGTGCGATGTCGGCGCTCTATCGGATCGAGGGCCTTGTCCAGGAGGCGGTGGTCACCGTGCCGCGCCGGCTGATCGCCGAGGCGATCGACATCATCGTCTTCATCTCCGGGCGCGGCCTTCAACGCCGCATCTCGCAGATAGCGCGCGTCGCCGGATTCGATCCCGACACCGGCAGCTACGCGCTCGCCGACCTTCTCGTGCCCCCAAACCCAAAAGGAGAATGACCATGCAGCTTGCCAGGATTCCGTCTCGCGGATCGACCTTCCTCATCGGCGCCGTCATCGGCCTGACACTCGCCATCGCCCCTGCCGCGCAGGCCGCCGGATCGGGCATGCCGTGGGAGCAGCCGCTCCAGCAGGTCCTGGAGTCGGTCCAGGGTCCGGTCGCCAAGATCGTCGCCGTGATCGTCATCATCACGACCGGGCTCACGCTGGCGTTCGGCGAGAGCAGCGGCGGATTCCGGCGGCTGATCCAGATCGTGTTCGGCCTGTCGATCGCGTTCGCCGCGTCGAGCTTCTTCCTCAGCTTCTTCAGCTTCGGCGGCGGGGCGCTGATCGCGTGAGTGCTGTCATGCACAGCACCGGCCAACACCTCGAAGGCTTCGAGGCTCCCATCCACGGGAGCCTCGGGTCGCCGATCCTGCTCGGCGGCGCGCCGCGCGGCATCGCGATCGTCAATGGCACGATCGCGGCGGCGGTCGGCCTGGGCTTGCAGCAATGGATCGCCGGCCTTGTGCTCTGGGCGGTTGGGCACAGCATCGCCGTGTTCGCCGCCCGGCGCGACCCGGATTTCGCCCCCGTCCTGATCCGCCACCTTCGCCAGAAAGGGTATCTCGCGTGCTGAACCTAGCCGAATATCGCCACCGCACCGACCGACTGGCCGACCATCTTCCATGGGCTGCGTTGATCGCACCCGGCGTCATCCTCAACAAGGATGGCAGCTTCCTCCGCGTCCTGCGTTTTCGCGGGCCTGATCTCGAATCGGCCACCGAGGGCGAACTGATCTCGGCCTGCGCGCGGGCGAACAATGTGCTGAAGCGGTTCGGCACAGGCTGGGCGCTCTTCTTCGACGCCGAACGGCGTGAGACATCGGCCTATCCCGACAGCGAATTTCCCGACGCGGCGTCCTGGCTGGTCGATCAGGAACGGCGCGCGGCCTTTCTCGGCGAGGGCGAGCACTATGAGAGCCGCTACCACCTCACGCTGACCTGGCTGCCGACGCCCGACAGCGCCGAAGCCGCCGGGCGATCGCTGGTCGAGCGCCCTGATGCCGAGAAGGGCCGCGACTGGCAGGCCGCACTGACCAGCTTCATCGCCGAAAGTGATCGCGCGCTCGATCTGTTCGCGAGTTTCATGCCCGAGGTCCGCGCGCTCGACGATGGTGAGACGCTCACCTTTCTGCACGGCACCATTTCATCGCAGCCGCATCGTGTCGCCGTCCCCGCGACACCGATCTATCTCGACGCGCTGCTCGCCGACACCCCGCTCACCGGCGGTCTCGAGCCGCGCCTTGGTGACACTCATATCCGCACGCTGACGGTGCTCGGCTTCCCGAGCATGAGCCGGCCCGGCATCCTCGATGCGCTCAATCATCAGGATTTTGGCTATCGCTGGGTCACGCGCTTCATCGCGCTCGACAAGAGCGACGCGACCAAGGCGCTCACTAAGCTGCGGCGCCAGTGGTTCAACAAGCGCAAGTCGATCACCGCGCTACTGCGAGAGATCATGTACAATCAGCCGTCGCAGCTGCTCGATACCG
This sequence comes from Candidatus Sphingomonas colombiensis, assembly GCA_029202845.1. Taxonomy (NCBI): domain Bacteria; kingdom Pseudomonadati; phylum Pseudomonadota; class Alphaproteobacteria; order Sphingomonadales; family Sphingomonadaceae; genus Sphingomonas; species Candidatus Sphingomonas colombiensis. The sequence goes on from CP119315.1 coordinate 3,798,841, forward strand.
ATGCCGACAACAAAGTGGTCGATGCCGACCTGGCGCTTCAGGTGCTCGGCGGCGACCATGTCGGTTTCGGCTATCTGACCACGACGATCACGGTCGCAGACACCGATCGTGTTCGCGTCGAAGACAAGGTCCGGCAGGTGGAGCGGATCGTCAACGGTCTCGGATTCACGACGATCCGCGAAGGCGTCAACGCGGTCGAGGCGTGGCTGTCGTCGCTGCCCGGCCAGACCTACGCCAATGTCCGGCAGCCGCTGGTCCACACGCTAAACCTCGCGCATCTGATGCCGCTGTCGTCCGTCTGGGCCGGGCCGATGCGCAATGAGCATCTCGCCAAAATCACCCAGACAGAATGCCCGCCTTTATTCCACGCCAGCACTGCGGGATCGACGCCGTTCCGCCTCTCCACCCATGTCGGCGATGTCGGGCACATGCTGGTGGTTGGCCCGACCGGCGCTGGCAAGTCGGTGCTGCTTGCGCTGATCGCGCTTCAGTTCCGGCGTTACGCGGGTTCGCAGGTCTACATCTTCGACAAGGGCTTCTCCGCGCGTGCAGCTGTGCTGGCGATGGGTGGCGCACATCACGCGCTGGGGCTCGGCGGCGCGATCGGGAATGGGGCCGGCGAGACATTGGCGTTTCAACCGCTGCGCCGGATCGACGATGCCACCGAGCGGAGTTGGGCGGCGGAGTGGATCGCGGCGCTGCTTGCGCATGAGAAGGTCAACGTCACCCCCGAGGTGAAAGATGCCGTCTGGTCGGCGCTCGGCAGCCTCGCATCCGCACCACCGGAGGAGCGGACGCTGACCGGCCTTACGCTGCTGCTCCAGTCGAACGCGCTCCGCACCGCGCTCGGCGCCTACACGCTCGACGGTCCCTACGGCCGCTTGCTCGACGCCGCCGAACAGCATCTCGCCTTTGCCGATGTCCAATGCTTCGAGACCGAGGCGCTGATGGGACAGACCGGCGTCGTCGCGCCGGTGCTGACCTATCTGTTCCACAGGCTGGAGGAGCGGTTCGACGGCCGACCGACATTGCTCATCCTCGACGAAGCCTGGGTCTTCCTCGACCATCCGCTGTTCGCCGCGCGCATCCGCGAATGGTTGAAGGTGCTGCGCAAGAAGAACGTCGCGGTCCTGTTCGCGACCCAGAGCCTTGCTGACATCGCGTCGAGCAGCATCGCGCCGGCCATCATCGAAAGCTGCCCGCAGCGCATCCTGCTGCCCAACGACCGCGCGATCGAGGCACAGAGCCGCGAGGCCTATGAGCGGTTTGGCTTGAACGACCGGCAGATCGAGTTGGTCAGCCGAGCCACGCCCAAGCGGCAATATTACCTCCAGTCCGCCCGCGGCAACCGGCTGTTCGAGCTGGGCTTGGGGCCGATCGCGCTCGCGTTCTGCGGCGCGTCCGATCCCGCCACGCAATCGCGGATCGACGCGCTGATCGCCGAGGACGGTCAGACGGATTTCGCCGCGCGCTTCCTCATCGATGCGGGTCTTGATTGGGCCGCTGATATTCTTTCAGAATTTGATCTCAAAACCTCGAACAGTGACTAATGGGAGTCAATTAGACCACGCCCAATGAACGGCAGTGTTTGGACAAAACTGCCATTCCCAGCCACAGACTGTAGCGGCCTGAATCGGTCATTCCCGTCTAATCGATGACCAGTGCAGGACGCGCAGCGCCGGTGCTTCCAGACCGAGAGTCCCAAAATCGTGACCGTAGCAGAGCTACCGTTTTGGCCTAAGCGCGCGCTATCGCGATGCTCGACAGGTCTGTGGCGGGATCGATCGGCACACCGGCTTCCTTGCGCTCGGAGTAGCGATTTACGAGCTGTTTTGCATGCGGTCGCAGCAAAACCGTGAAGCGCACCAGCTCCTCCATTACGTCCACGATCCGGTCATAATAGCTCGATGGCTTCATCCGGCCAGCGTCGTCAAATTCATTGAACGCCTTGGCGACGCTCGATTGGTTAGGGATCGTCACCATCCGCATCCAGCGGCCGAGAACGCGCAGCGTGTTGACGCTGTTGAACGACTGCGATCCGGCCGACACCTGCATGACGGCGAGGGTTCGGCCCTGCGTCGGTCGCATTCCGCCCATCGACAGGGGCAGGTGATCGACTTGCAGCTTCATGATGCCGGTAATCTGCCCGTGCCGCTCGGGGCTGCACCACACATGCCCTTCCGACCATATTGAAAGTTCGCGCAGCTCGTGGACGGCGGGGTGATCGTCTCCTGTTAGCTGATCGGGCAGCGGCAGCGTGGCCGGGTCAAAAATGCGCGTTTCGCAGCCGAAAAATTGCAGCAAGCGGGCCGCTTCCTCGACGCACAGGCGCGAATAGGATCGCTCGCGGAGCGATCCATAGAGCAGCAGAATGCGCGGCGGGGGATCGCCAGCGCCCAGCCCAAGCGCAGGGCGGTCGAGTGCATAGCGCCGATCGAGCGCGGGCAGGTGATCGAGATCGGAGAGCGTGCGGAGCGGCATCAAGCAGTCCTTGGGCCAAGGAGAATGACACAAGTGCCGATCAGGCAGAGCGCCGCTCCACCGGCGTCCCAGCGATCAGGCCTTACCCCCTCGACGGCCCACAACCAAATCAGCGATGCGCAAATGTAGACGCCGCCATAGGCAGCATAGGCCCGCCCAGCCGCATCGCTGTCCACGCGCGTCAGTAGCCAAGCGAACAGCATCAAGGACACAATGCCTGGAGCAAGCCAGATGGGCGATTTTCCCAGCCGCAGCCAAGCCCAGAAGGCAAAGCACCCCCCAATTTCGGCCAGAGCTGCCGCCAGATATACGAGCGCCGTCATGTAATGCTGATCCTGATTGCGAGCGCGGCGAGCGTGACCAACAGCACCGGAATAGTCAGCGTTGCGCCGACCTTGAAGTAATAACCCCAACCGATCCGGATGCCCTTTTGCCCAAGAACATGCAGCCACAGCAGCGTCGCGAGCGAGCCGATCGGCGTAATCTTGGGACCGAGGTCGCAGCCGATGACGTTGGCGTAGATCATGGCTTCCTTGATCGCGCCCGTGGCGTGCGTCGCGTCGATCGACAGCGCGCCCACCAGAACGGTCGGCATATTGTTCATCACCGACGACAGCAGCGCGGCGAGGATGCCGGTGCCGAACGCCGCGCCCCACACGCCGCCTTGCGCGGTGCGATCAAGCAGGCTGGCAAGATGATCGGTCAAGCCAGCATTCCTCAGGCCGTAGACGACCAGGTACATGCCGAGCGAGAAGATCACGACCTGCCACGGTGCGCCGGCCAACACCTTGCGCGTCTGGATGACGTGACCGCGCGCGGCGATGATGAGCAGGAGGATTGCGCCGGCAGCGGCTACGGCGCTGACCGGCACGCCGAGGGGTTCGAGCAGGAAAAAGCCGGCGAGCAGTAGAGCAAGGACGACCCAGCCCGCCTTGAACGTGGCATGGTCGCGGATTGCATCACCGGGCGCACGGAGCTGCGCCACATCGTAGCTCGCCGGTATGTCGCGCCGAAAGAACAGCAGCAGCGCGACCAGCGTCGCGGCGATCGACGCCAGATTGACCGGCACCATGACCGACGCATAATCGGCAAAGCCGATCCGGAAGAAATCGGCCGACACGATGTTGACCAGGTTGGAGACGATCAGCGGCAGGCTGGCGGTATCGGCGATGAACCCCGCAGCCATCACGAACGCCAGCGTCGCCTTGTCCTTGTATCCCAGCGCGCGCAGCATCGCGATGACGATCGGCGTCAGGATCAAGGCCGCGCCATCATTGGCGAACAGCGCCGACACCGCCGCGCCAAGCAGCACGATCAGCACGAACAGCCGGCGACCATGCCCTTGGCCCCAGCGCGCGACGTGGAGCGCCGCCCATTCGAAGAACCCGGCTTCATCGAGCAACAGGCTGACGATGATGATCGCGACGAACGTCGCGGTCGCGTTCCAGACGATCCCCCACACCACCGGCACGTCGGAGAGCGAGACGACCCCAACGAGCAGCGCGATCGCCGCTCCGCCCAGTGCGCTCCATCCGATGCCGAGGCCCTTGGGCTGCCAGATGACGAGCGCGATCGTGCCGACGAAGATAGCGAGCGCGAGCAGCATCAGGCGATGCGCTGACCCGAGGCGTCCACGACCTTTTCGCCGCCCTCCTTGGCAAACGCACCCTGTTGCGGCTCGGGCAGCAAATCGAGGACCGCTTCGGAAGGTCGACACAGCTTCACGCCGAGCGGCGAGACGACCAGCGGCCGGTTGATGAGGACCGAATGTGCCATCATCGCGTCCACCAGCGCGTCATCGGACAGCGACGTGTCGTTCAAGCCCAGCTCCGCATAGGGTGTGCCCTTCTCACGCAGCAGAGCGCGGGGTGTGATCCCGGCGCGAGTGATCAGTTCGACCAGCAGCGCGCGCGAGGGCGGCGTTTTTAGATATTCGATCACATGCGGCTCGATGCCGGCATTGCGGATCATCGCCAGCGTGTTGCGCGACGTGCCGCATTCGGGATTGTGATAGATCACGATATCGACGGCCACGGGGCGTCCTTTCAGCGGCAGGGGGTGAGTTCGGCCAGGAGCGGCGCGCACAGTTCAGGCGAGCCGGCGCAGCAATCCTTGACGAGGAACAGCGTCAGCGCGCGCAGCCCGTCCAGATCGGCCCGGTAGATGATCGACCGGCTATGGCGTTCGGAGCGCACGATGCCGGCGCGTGCGAGAATGCCGAGGTGAGCGGACATGGTGTTCTGCGGCACGTCGAGCTGGCGGGCGATCTCGCCGGCAGCCAAGCCTTGCGGTTCGTGCCGTATCAGCAGCCGGAACACGTCGAGGCGTGTGCCCTGCGCGAGTGCTCCTAGCGCCACAATAGCAGATTCGTTTTCCATATATCCAGCATAGTAGATATATGGACTTTAGCTAGAGACGATTGTCGGCTTTCGGGGCGCAGCCAAGTTGCTCTCTATGCCGCCACCGGGCAGCTGCCTATCGTCTGCTCGTTCGCCTCGGAACGGCGGCTTCTGCTCGGAGTGGCCGTTCGCGCCGAAACATTCGAATGACGTGGTTTGGTCGACAGCCGCCGGTAGCGCCAATTGGTCGATACCGGATCAGTAGCGGAAATTGCATTTCGGATTGGATTGATGTCCATCCCTCATTTCCGGCACCCAATCGGTACCTTGCGTCACCAGACAGGTTCTCCCGCTTCTAGGACAATTCATCGAACTTGGAGGCTCCCCAAACGAGGAGTCTTTCCGTGCGCATCCACCGCCAATCATTTACCCGTAAATATCTGATCTCGGGCGCGCTCAGCGTCGGCACCGTTGGCTCGCTCGTCATGGGCGTGGTCACGACCAGCACGCCCGCCCAGGCACAGATCACCGTGTTCGACCCCAGCAACTATAGCCAGAATCTGCTGACGGCCGCCCGGACGCTCACCCAGATCAACAACCAGATCCAGTCATTGCAGAACCAGGCTCAGAGCCTGATCAACCAGGGGAAGAACCTGACCCGGATCGACTTTCCGGAATTGCAGGCGCTGACCCAAACCCTTCAGCAGGTCGATCGGCTGATGGGACAGGCTCAGGGCATCCAGCTCCGGGTGTCCGGCCTTGACCAGCAGTTCCACCAGCTCTTTCCGCAGAGCTTCGGCCAGGCACTCCGAAGCAGCGACCAGGTCATCGCCGCGCGAGCGCGGCTCGACACCGCCATGACGGCGTATCAGCACACCATGACCGTGCAGGCGCAGGTCGCTGAGAATGTGTCGGCGGACACGCAAACGCTGTCGGCGCTCGTGGCCAAGAGCGAGGGTGCCGAAGGTTCGTTGCAGGCTCAGCAGGCCACCAACCAGTTGCTCGCCCTTACCGCCAAACAGCAGTTCCAGATCCAGAACATGATGGCCGCGCAATACCGCGCCGAGACCATCGAGCGAGCGCGTCAGGCGCAGGCCCAGATCGACGCCCAGGCGGCGACCACCAAGTTCCTCGGTTCCGGCATGGCCTACACCCCCCGGTAGCGCCGCCGGACGGGGCGATGGTGGTGTCACCTCCCACCGTCGTCCGCCGCGGGGCGGGGCCACGCTCCCCCAGTTCCGCTCCGCGGCATCTCCCAATTTGCAGGACATTTCGCACGTGAACGATCTCAACGTCATCGACCGCTTCATGCAGGCGTTCATCACCTACATCGATGCCGGGTTCGGACTGCTCGGCGGCGACGTTCATTTCCTGACGGTCACGCTGATCGGGATCGACATCACGCTGGCCGGCTTGTTCTGGGCGATGGGCGGCGACGACAATGTCATCGGCCGTTTCCTCAAGAAGATCCTCTATATCGGCGCGTTCGCGTTCATCCTGAACAGCTTCTCGACGCTTGCCGGGATCGTCTTCCGCTCGTTCGCCCAAGCTGGCCTCACCGCCGGGGGCGGCACTCTTTCGCCCGACGATCTGCTGAAGCCTGGCCGCCTCGCGGGCACAGGCTTCTCGGCGGCATGGCCGTTGCTGCAGCAGGCATCGCAGCTGACTGGCTTTACGACCTTCTTCGACAACTTCCTGACGATCATCGTGCTGCTGTTCGCCTGGGCGATCGTGATCATCACCTTCTTCATCCTTGCGGTGCAGATGTTCGTGACGATCATCGAGTTCAAGCTGACCTCGCTGGCCGGCTTCATCCTCGTGCCGTTCGCGCTGTGGAATCGCACCAGCTTTCTGGCCGAGCGCGTGCTTGGCAACGTGGTCTCGTCGGGCATCAAGGTGATGGTGCTCGCCGTTATCGTCGGCATCGGCTCCAACTTCTTCACCGAGTTCACGACCGCGCTGCAGGGGCAGGAGCCCGACATCGGTCAGGCGATGAGCCTGATGCTCGCCAGCCTGACCATTTTCGGCCTTGGAATATTCGGCCCAAGCATCGCGTCCGGTCTGGTCGCCGGGGCACCGCAGCTTGGCGCGGGCGCGGCGCTCGGCACGGCCGTCGGCGCGACTGGAATCACGATGCTCGCCGGCGGTGCAGCGATTGGCGGTGCGCATGCGCTTGGTGGCGCTGCGCTGGGCGCGGTTCGCGCCGGCACATCGATGGGATCGGCCGCTTCGACCGCCTACACCCTCGGCAAGGAAACTGCACCGGCACCGACGATGGCGGCCGGACTTGGCGGTGTCGCGCGTGCGGCCGGCAACGCCGCGCGTGAGCACGCCTCCAGCGCGCTCGGCCTCGGCGAGGCAGCTTCAAAGGGTCGAGCGGCGGCATGGAACTCGCTCAATCGCAGCAACAGCGGCGGCTCAGCATCGCCCGGCGAACCCGACGGCGTGCCGGCCTGGGCGCAGGCCATGCGCGGCCAGCAGACCGCCCGCCATCATCGCCAGATCGCGCTGCACACCCTGCAGCAAGGCGACCGCGGCGGCGCCTCCGCCACCCCCGATATCAAGGAAAGGGACTAGTCGATGATCTTCAAACGCGCTGTCCAGCGCTACGGACGAACCCCCGAGCCGGAGACGCCCTATCAGCGCGCCGGCCAGCTCTGGGACGAGCGGATCGGTTCCGCGCGGGTGCAGGCGCGCAACTGGCGATTGATGGCCTTCGGGTGCCTCGCGCTGAGCGGCGGCCTTTCTTCCGGTCTCGTCTGGCAGTCCATGCAGAGCCGCGTCACGCCCTATGTCGTCGAAGTTGACCGGCTCGGCGAGGCGCGCGCCGTCACGCAAGCCGAGGCCGGCTATCATCCGACCGACCCGCAGATCGCATGGCACCTTTCGCAATTCATCGCGCATGTCCGGGGCCGGTCGCTCGATCCGGTGCTCGTGCGCCAGGATTGGCTTGAGGCGTATGACTTCACGACGAAGCGGGGCGCCCAGTTCCTCGGCGACTATGCGCGCGGTGCCGACCCCTTTGCCAGTATCGGCGAGAAGACGGTTTCGGTGCAGGTCACCAGCGTCGTGCGGGCGTCCGACCGATCGTTTCAGGTAAAATGGACCGAGACCGCCTATGAGCGCGGCGCCGAAGCGGGAACATCGCGCTGGACCGCGATCCTGACCGTCGTGCTGAAATCGCCCAGCGACGCCGACACGCTCCGCAAGAATCCGCTCGGCGTTTATATCGATGCGATCGACTGGAGCCGCGAACTCGATCCCCCGGCGTCGCCTCGATCCTCGACACCTGCTCCCGCGCCAACCGTCCCGCCCGGTCTGCCGCTCGGCTCGCCCCTCGATCCCAACCTCGCTGCCCCGGCGCAGCCCACTCAGGAGACTCGCCCATGAAAACCATCCTCGCCGCGTCAGCGCTCGCCTTGTGTGCAGCGCCCGCATTCGCCCAGAACGTCACGTCGCCTGCGCCTGCGGCCCCCGTCATTGCGAGCGCCAATCCACCGGCTGCGAAGGCGCCGGTCCGTCACGCGCGAATACGAAAGCCGATCACTCCAGCTGTCGCACGCGTGGCCTTCGCCAATCGCGCGGCGACCCAGGAGCCGACGGCGCAGGCGTTCGTCAACGCCGTGCAGATCTATCCCTTCAGCGAAGGCACGATCTATCAGGCCTACACCGCGCCCGGCGCCGTGACCGACATCGCCCTGCAACCGGGCGAAAGCCTGATATCGGTGGCCGCAGGTGACACGGTGCGCTGGGTAATTGGCGACACGACCAGCGGGAGCGGCATCGACAAGCGGACGCATATCCTTGTGAAGCCGTTCGCCTCGAGCCTCGCCACCAACCTCGTCATCACGACGGACCGCCGGAGCTATCACCTCCAACTGACCGCGACTTCGCGAACCGCGATGGCGGCCTTGTCATGGACCTACCCGGCCGATCAGCTGATCGCCCTGCGCAAGGCTGCCGAGCAGGCGACCGCTGCGGCGCCCGTCGCTGAAGGGCTTGCGGTCGACAGCCTTCATTTTAATTACATCGTCAGCGGCGATCAGCCGACGTGGCGGCCGCTGCGCGCGTTCGATGACGGGCGACAGACCTTCGTCGAGTTTCCAGCAACCATCGCGGTCGGAGACGCTCCGCCACTGTTCATCGTCGGCCCGACCGGTAAGGCTGAGCTCGTCAACTACCGTGTCCGCGGCCGCTTCTACGTCGTCGATCGTATCTTCGACGCGGCCGAACTCCGGTTTGGCACCAGGAAGCAGCAGATCGTCCGCATCGATCGTGTCGCCGAGGGCGGCACATCGCGGAAGGGGAGGCGCTCGTGACCGAGACTGTCATCGTGCCCACCACGAAGATCGATCCAGAGACGCTGGCAATCCGCGCCAAGCCGGCACGGTCCATTCGCTTCAGGCGCGGCGTCATCGTCGCCATCGCCGCACTGGGATCGGTCAGTTTGATGGCGGTGGCATGGATCGCGCTGAAGCCACGGGTGTTCAGCGCTGTCGCCGATCGGCAGGAGCTGTCCGAACCCAGCAATCGTCCGTCGGCCGACGCGTTAAACGGTCTCCCTTCGACCTACGGCAGCGTTCCGAAGCTGGGTCCGCCACTTCCCGGCGACCTTGGCCGACCGATCCTCGAAAGCCAGCGCAGGATGGCGACGGAAACCGGATCGGGTAGCGATCCGTCCTCCCAGATGGCGGCGCAGGAGCAGGAACGCCGGCTCGCCGAACTCAAGGCTGCGCGCGAATCTGGTGTGCTGGTCCAGGGCCGCACGGCGGCATCAGCTCCCGCCGTTCCAGAGGCAACGGGCACACCGACGCCGACCCCGTCTCCCTCAGCCAGCCCAGCGCTCGACCCTGACCGTGATCCGAACGCACAAGGTCGCAAGGCGCAGTTCGTCGGCACGCTCGATAAAGCCGGCGACATCAATCCGCATGCGCTGACAGCCGCACCATCACCGTATCTGCTGTCCGCGGGCAGTGTGATTTCGGCGAGCCTGATCACTGGCCTGCGTTCGGACTTGCCCGGCCTAGTGACCGCACAGGTGACGAGCCAGGTGTTCGACAGTCCCACCGGGCGGATTCTGCTCATACCGCAGGGGTCGCGGCTGATCGGCAGTTACGACAGCGTCGTGGCGTTCGGTCAGAAGCGCGCCCTGATCGTGTGGCAGCGGATCATGTTGCCCGATGGTAGCTCGCTCCGGATCGACAATGTCCCGGCCACCGATGCGTCGGGCTATGCTGGCCTGCAGGACAGGGTCGATTTCCACACCTGGGCGCTGCTCAAGGGCGTTGCGCTCTCCACGCTGCTCGGCGTTGGTTCACAGCTGACGGTTGCGGGCGAGAGCGACCTCGTTCAGGCAATCCGGCAATCGACCCAGCAGAATGTGTCGCGCGCGGGCGATCAACTCACCTCCCGCAATCTCAATATCCAGCCGACCATCACGATCCGCCCCGGCGCAAATGTCCGATTGGTCGTGCAGAAGGATTTGATCCTGGCTCCTTGGCATCAGGGAGGCACGCATGGCTGATCTCAAGCTCGGTAGACTGCCCGACCGCACACCCATGAAGCTGACGATCACTGTTCCGCCAGATCTTCACGAAGCGCTCGCCAGTTATGCTTTGCTGTACAAGGAGACTTACCAGCAAGAAGAGCCCGTCGTGGAGCTCGTGCCTGCAATGCTGCGCGCCTTTCTGGAAAGTGATCGCGGCTTCGCCAAAGCCCGCGCGACATCGCAGTCCAAATAGCGTGTTCCACGGAACGACGAGATTATGAAATCGTCGGATAGGCGGCCTGCGCGTGTGGGAGACAGCACAACTCGTGCCCATCCCCAATTGGTCAACTTCGTACGCGCTCTGGCAAGGGCGGCGGCAAAGGAGTATGTTGACCGCGAACCTGGGATTGGCGCCGCAGATGCCTCACCAGAAGGTCAGGATGCCAATGATAAAGGTTGCTCTGTACGCCCGGTACTCAAGCGATAATCAACGCGATGCATCGATTACTGACCAACTCCGCGTGTGCCGCGCCCATGCCGAAAAGCAGGGCTGGCAAATCGTGGAGGAGTATACCGACCACGCCATATCCGGGGCGTCTCTTCTCCGCCCGGGAATACAGGCCCTTCTCAGCGATGCTCAGAAGCGGCGCTTCCACATAGTCCTTGCCGAAGCCATGGACAGGTTATCCCGAGATCAGGAGGATATTGCCGGCCTGTTCAAGAGAATGGCGTTCGGAAGCGTGAAGATTTTCACTTTGTCCGAAGGCGAGGTCAGCCACCTCCATGTCGGGCTGAAAGGCACGATGAATGCGCTTTTCCTGAAGGATCTCGCGGATAAGACCCGCCGTGGTCTGCGAGGTCGGATCGAAGACGGTAAATCAGGCGGCGGCCTTTGTTTCGGTTACGACGTGGTACGCAAATTTGATGCGAACGGTGAGCCGGTGCGAGGAGACCGCACAATCAACCAAGCCGAGTCCGCCGTCGTTCGACGGATTTTCCGCGAGTATGTTGCCGGCAAGTCCTCTCGAACGATTGCGTTCGACCTGAACAAAGAGCGGATCCGAGGCCCGCAAGGTTCGGAATGGGGGCCATCTACGATCCACGGCAACCCGAAACGCGGCGTCGGCATACTCAACAACGAACTCTATATCGGCCGGCTCATCTGGAATCGCCTTCGCTATGTGAAGGATCCTGACAGTGGCAGACGGGTATCGCGGCTCAATCCGGAAAGCGACTGGCTGATTCACGACGTTCCGGAGATGCGGATTGTTGACCAGGAGATATGGGGTCAGGCCAAAGCCCGACAACAAAGTCTCTCGAAAGATCCGCAAGAACCCTCCGATAACTTCCTCAACGATCGTCGTCGTCCCAAGCACCTGCTTTCAGGGCTTGTGAGATGCGGTTCGTGCGGCGGCGGCGTCTCCATGATCTCGAAAGATTTGCTCGGTTGCTCGTCGGCACGAAACAAAGGCACCTGCGACAATCGCATGAACATCCGACGGGATGCTCTCGAAACATCGGTACTCGTCGGCTTGCGCACGCATCTGATGGAGCCAGAGTTGTTCAAGGCTTTTTGCGATGAGTTTACACGCGAGGTGAATAGGCTCCGCATCGAACGTGACGCTACCGCAGCCAGTTGGCGAGATGAGCTCGAGCGCGTCAAACGCAATCTCGACAAGGCCATCCAGGCTATCCTGGACGGTGTGCCGGGAGCGGTCCTCAAGGACAAGATCGGCAATCTTGAGGACCGGAAAGCGGTGTTGGTTGAGCTCGTCGCGAATAGCACCGAGCCGGCCCCACTCCTGCACCCGAATATGGCCGAGATCTATCGACGGCGGATTTCGGAGCTTCACGAGAGGCTCTATGATGATGAAGGCAAGGCCGAGGCTGTCGAGGTGCTTCGCACGTTGATCGACGAGGTGGCATTGATCCCCGAAGGGAACGAACTGACGATCGCCCTGCGCGGAGACCTCGCTGCGATACTCGCATTTGCATCAAACAAGAAAAAACCCAGTCCCCTTTCGGAGGCCGGGCTTATGGGCGATCTCTTATCGCCGGTATCGTTGGT